>NZ_BAABJQ010000006.1:0-419764 GCF_039543385.1 Rugosimonospora acidiphila | reverse complement strand
TTCATAGTGTTACGGCGGTTTTAGCGGTGGGGAAACGCCCGGTTACATTCCGAACCCGGTAGCTAAGCTCACCTGCGCCGATGGTACTGCACTTGTGAGGGTGTGGGAGAGTAGGACGCCGCCGGACTTCTTTCTTCAGGGGTGCCCCCAATTTTGGGGGTGCCCCTGAAGTGTTTCTACCGCCAAAACCCCCGGCGAAAGACAGCGTGGGTGAGCGCCGACCGTTCTTCTGATGCGGTCGGCGCGGTCAGTTCTGGTGTTCCATTGCGGTGCGCAGCTCGCGCATGAGGCCAGCGGATTCGTCGACCGAACGGCCGGGGAACAGCGCGACCGCGAGGCTGTCGTGGTCGGCCCAGCCGCACACCGACATCGCGCCGCCGTCGCCGTTGCTGGTGCCGCACCGCATGGTGCCACCCAACGACCCCGCCGACACGTCGTGCAGGCCGGTGATCGACCCGCTCCCATCGTCGAGCAGAGCCAGCGCGCTGGCCAGCTGCTGATCCGGCGAGGCGAGGTCGCCGGTACCGCCGAAGAACAGCACCAGGTCGTCCTTGTTGGCCGGATCGCTGTAGACCGCACCCAGGGTCGACCGGAGACTGACGTCGGCGCCCAGCGCGTCGCGCAGGTAGTCCGCGGTCTGCGCGGCGTCCGCCGCGGTGTCGTGGTGCAGCTTGCCCACCGTCTGCGGAGTGGTCAGCGTGCTGCCGGAGTGGTGCCGGCGCCAGTCGATCACGCCGAACGTGCCCACCGTCGCCACCAGCACGGCGCCGACCGTACCGAGCGTGATCCAGTGGCGACGGGACCAGCGCGGGGATGTCGGCTCCTCGGCCTCGTCAACAGGCTCAAGGAGCGGCAGTTCGGACACTAGTACTCCCTTGGACTGGTCGGTCGGAGCATAACAGCGCGCGCCCGTAAACTCGGTGCGTGACGACGAGACGGCAACCTTCGGGTACTACCACGGCAGCCGAGCAGGGGGACGGGGCTTTCCCCGAGGGCCGCACCGACCTGCCCGCGCAGTACCAGCCCGGTGAGGTCGAGCAGCCGAGGTACGAGCGCTGGGTGTCCGCCGGCTACTTCACCCCGGACCCGGCCAGCGGCCGGCCGCCCTTCGCGATCGTGATCCCGCCGCCCAACGTGACCGGATCGCTGCACATCGGCCACGCCCTGGACCACACGATCCAGGACTCGCTCATTCGCCGGCGCCGCATGCAGGGCTACGAGACGCTGTGGTTGCCCGGCATGGACCACGCCGGGATCGCCACCCAGAACGTGGTGGAGCGCCAGCTCGCCGGGCAGGGCACCAGCCGGCACGACCTCGGTCGCGAAGCCTTCGTCAAGAAGGTCTGGGAGTGGAAGGCCAGCTCCGGCGGTTCGATCCTGGGACAGATGCGCCGCCTGGGCGACTCCGTGGACTGGTCACGCGAGCGGTTCACCATGGACGAGGGCCTGTCCCGGGCGGTACAGACGATCTTCAAGCGGCTGTACGACGACGGCTTGATCTACCGCGCCGAGCGCATCATCAACTGGTGCCCGCGCTGCCTCACCGCGCTGTCCGACATCGAGGTCGAGCACTCCGAGGACGAGGGTGAGCTGATCTCGATCCGGTACAGCGACGAGATAGTGGTCGCCACCACCCGGGCCGAGACGATGCTCGGCGACACCGCGGTCGCGGTACACCCCGACGACGAGCGGTACCGCCATCTGGTCGGCACCGAGGTGACCCTGCCGCTGACCGGGCGGCGCATCCCCGTGGTCGCCGACGCGCACGTGGACCCCTCGTTCGGTACCGGCGCGGTCAAGGTCACCCCCGCCCACGACCCGAACGACTTCGAAATCGGCCAGCGCCACAACCTGCCCAGCATCACGATGATGGACGAGCGCGGCGTGATCACCACTCACGGGCCGTTCGAGGGGCTGGACCGGTTCGAGGCCCGGCCGGCGGTCGTGGCCGCCCTGCGCGAGCAGGGTCTGATCGTCGCGGAGCGCCGCCCGTACCTGCACTCGGTGGGGCACTGCTCGCGCTGTGGCACCACCGTCGAGCCGCGGCTGTCGCTGCAATGGTTCGTCAACACCGGCCCGCTGGCCAAGGCGGCCGGCGACGCGGTGCGCGACGGACGGGTGCGGTTCGAGCCGGCCGAGCTGTCCAAGCGGTACTTCGCCTGGGTCGACAACATGCACGATTGGTGCATCTCCCGCCAGCTGTGGTGGGGCCACCGGATCCCGGTCTGGTACGGGCCGGCCGGCGAGATCGTCTGCGTCGGACCGGGCGAGCAGCCGCCGAGCGGCGAGGGCTGGCGGCAGGACGAGGACGTGCTCGACACCTGGTTCTCCTCGGCGCTGTGGCCGTTCTCCACGCTGGGCTGGCCGGCCGACACCCCGGAACTGCGCAAGTTCTACCCGACCAGCGTGCTGGTCACCGGGTACGACATCCTGTTCTTCTGGGTGGCCCGGATGATGATGTTCGGCCTGTACGCGATGGAGGGCCGGCAGCCCTTCGACGTCGTCGCGCTGCACGGTATGGTCCGCGACCAGTTCGGCAAGAAGATGTCGAAGTCGTTCGGCAACGTGGTGGACCCACTGGACTGGATCGAGCGGTTCGGCGCCGACGCGACGCGCTTCACGCTGGCCCGCGGCGCCAACCCGGGCGCGGACGTGCCGGTGTCGGAGGAGTGGACCCAGGGCTCCCGCAACTTCTGCAACAAGCTCTGGAACGCCACCCGCTTCGCGTTGATGAACGGCGCGCACAACCGGGGCCCGCTGCCGCCGGCCGAGCTGCTGTCCACCGTCGACCGCTGGATACTGTCCCGGCTACAGCACGTCGTGCAGGAGGTCGACGAGCAGTTCGAGCGGTACGAGTTCGGCAAGATCTGCGACACGCTGTACCACTTCGCGTGGGACGACGTGTGCGACTGGTACCTGGAGCTGACCAAGCCGGTCATCGGCAGCGACCCGAACACCCAGCGGGTGCTCGGACACGTGCTGGATCAGGTACTGCGCCTGCTGCACCCGATCATTCCGTTCGTCACCGAGGAGCTCTGGCTCGCCCTGAGCGGGGCGGCCAGTCCGGCGGCCGAGACGCCGACCGAGCCCGGTACGGCCGAGGCCACCAACACGGACGCTGCCGCCACGGACGCCACCGCCGGCCCGGCGAGCATTGTGGTCGCCGAGTGGCCGGTGCCGGACAAGACCTACGTCGACGACGCCGCCGAGGCGGAGATCGCGAGCCTCCAGAAGGTGGTCACCGAGGTCCGCCGGTTCCGTTCCGACCAGGGGCTCAAGCCGGGGCAGCGGGTCGCCGCCCGGCTGTCCGGCCTGGCCGCCCTGAGCCTGGCCGAGCACGAGCCGCTGATCCGGGCGCTGGTGCGGCTGGACCAGGACGGCGCTGACTTCACCGCCACCGCGACCCTGCCGATCACCGGCGGGGTGGCCGTCGCGCTGGACACCCGTGGCGCCATCGATCTGGGCGCTGAGCGGGCCCGACTGGAGAAGGACCGGGCGGCCGCCGAGAAGGAGCGGGCCGGGGCCGAGGCCAAGCTCGGCAACGCCGAGTTCCTCGCGAAGGCGCCGGAGCCGGTGGTCAACAAGATCAAGGCGCGGCTTGCCGCCGCCGAGGCCGAGCTGGCCCGCACCAACGCCGCGCTGGTCGCGCTGGGCGGCGCCGGCGTGGCCACCGACGATCCCGAGGTGCGGTCATGACGGTACGGGTGGGCAGGGGCGCCGGCCGGCGCCCGTACGGTGCTCGGGGCGGTACCCGGTGAGCGACGAGTTCAACGAGGTCAACGCCGAGCTGGAGGCGCGCGGGTTCACCCGGATGGTCTTCGAGCTCGACCGGATCGAGGAACTGCTGGACCTGCTGGGCAGCCCGCAGCGTGCCTACCCGTCGATCCACCTCACCGGTACCAACGGCAAGACCTCCACGGCCCGGATGATCGACTCCCTGCTGCGCGCCCACGGCGTGCGGACCGGCCGGTACACCAGCCCGCACCTGGAGACGGTGCGGGAACGCATCTCGATCGAGGGCGAGCCGATCGACGAGCGGCGCTTCGTCGAGGTGTACCGCGAGGTGCGGCCGCTCGCCGAGTTGGTCGACGCGAAGACCGGGGAACAGCTGACCTACTTCGACATGACCACGGCCATGGCGTTCGCGGCGTTCGCCGACGCACCGGTCGACGTGGCAGTGGTCGAGGTCGGGCTCGGCGGCGCTGAGGACTCGACCAACGTGCTGCACGCGCAGACCTGCGTGATCACGCCTATCGGGCTGGATCACACGGAGTGGCTCGGCGACACGCTGACCGACATCGCGACCGCCAAGTCCGGGATCATCCACGAGGGCGCGACGCTGATCCTGGCGCTGCAGGACGAGGAGGCCGCCGCGCCGATCCTGGAGCGCTGCCTCGAGGTTGGTGCGACCGTCGCCCGCGAGGGCAGCCAGTTCGGCGTGGTACACAGGGATCTCGCGGTGGGCGGGCAGTTGCTCACGCTGCAGGGGCTGGGCGGCATCTATGAGGATGTCTTCCTTCCGCTGCACGGCGCGCACCAGGCGCAGAACGCCGCCGTCGCGTTGGCCGCCGTCGAGGCGTTCCTGGGCGCCGGGACGGCCCGTACGCTGGACGGCGAGAACGTGCGGGCGGGCTTCGCGGGTACCACGTCGCCCGGACGGCTGGAGCGGGTGCGCAATGCGCCGACGATCCTGCTGGACGCCGCGCACAACCCGCACGGGATGGCCGCGACCGTGACCGCGCTGGAGGAGGAGTTCGCGTTCCGGCGGCTGGTCGCGGTCGTCGCGATGCTCGCCGACAAGGACGTGTCCGGCGCGCTGGACCTGCTTGAGCCGGTGGTGGACGCGGTGGTGGTGACGCGCAACAGCTCGCCCCGGGCGATGCCGCCGGCCCAGTTGGCGGAGTTGGCGGTCGAGGTGTTCGGAGAGGATCGGGTACACGTGGAGCCGGAATTGCCGGACGCGATCGAGGCGGCGGTCAACCTGGCCGAGGAGGACGTCGACGCCGGCATCAGCGGGGTGGGCGTGATCATCACGGGCTCGGTGATCACGGTGGCCGACGCGCGGAAGCTGCTGCGCCGATGATCGAGCGCGGTGAGCGAGTCAGGAAGCCCGACGCCGCCGGATCCGGCGGCCCGGGCGGGTCCAACGAGGCGGCACGATGAGCACGCGGGACGGCGACGTGGGCGAGCAGGCCGGTGGCGTTACGGACAGCGGCGGCCCGCAGAGCAGCGACGCGGGGACCAGCGGCGCGGGGAGCGATGGCGCGCCGGTTGCCGAGGGGCCGCGCTCGGGGCTGCGCAACCCGGCGGGGGCCGTGCGTGGGGTGGGCGCGGGCGCCCTGGCCCTCGAGGCACTCGTCCTGCTGCTGGCGATCGTGCCGCTGACCAAGATCAGTACTCACGTGACCGGTGCGGCCATCGGGTCGGTGCTGGCCCTGGCGGCGCTGTGCGTGGTGCTGGCCGGAATGCTGCGCCGCCGGTGGGCGTGGCACGCCGCCACCGTCCTGCAGGTCGCCCTGTTCGCGTGCGGGCTGTTCCACGTGGCGCTGGCCGTGCTGGGCGTCCTGTTCGGCGCCGTGTGGGTGTACGTGCTCTACGTGCGGCGCAGCATCACCGGCTAGCGCCGGTACCCGGATCGGAGCGGCACGATTCGGCGCCACGGGTTCAGCGGCGCAGGTCCCACCGGATCAGGGCGATGCCGTGGCCGTCCGGGTCGCGGAACGCCGCCGACCACAGCTCCAACTGGTCGTACCGGCTGACCGCGCGGGGCCGGTGGACGAAGTCGATCCCCCGGGCGCGCAGGTCCTCGTACGCGCCCTGCACGTCGGGTACCTCCAGCATGAGGTGCACCAGCCTGCGATCGACTGGCTCCATGTCGGCCACCCGGCGCAGTTCCACCCGGCAGTCCCCGGACTCCAGTACGGCGCTGCCCAATCCCATGTCGACCTGCACGAAGCCCAGCGTGTCGCGGTAGAAGGCGACCGACCGGCCCAGGTGGGACACGAACAGCCTGACGCTCACGCCCCGTACGCCGCTGGGTTCGGGCTGCCCGGGTGGCGGAGTGACGGTCAGGTACGCGTCGGATATCTCGCCGTCCTCGGCGAGGTCGCCGACGACCGACGAGCGGGGCATGGCCCGCACCGCGGGCGCGGCGGACAGCACGTGCTCAACCCGCAGCGCTCCGCCGCGCTGGCGAGGGGGAGCCACGGGCGCCGCCTGCGCGGGGGCTGGCGCCTGCGCGGGGGCTGGCGTGCCGGGCGCCTCAGTGGTGGCCGGCGCCTGAGTGGTGGCCGGCGCCTGGGCGGCGGGCGGGGCGGCCGGGGTTCGGGTGTCGGCCGGGACCGGTGTCTCGGTGGGACCCTGCGTCGGGGTCAGACGCTGGGCCGGGACGAGCCCCTGGGTCTCGGCGAGCCCCTGGGTCGGGGCCGTGCCGGGGGCCGCAGCGGAGCCGGGCGTCGGGGCCGGGTCGGAGGGGGCGTCGACCTCGGGCGCCGAGAAGAGGCTGAGCGCCAGGTCGAAGTCGTCCGCCGCGTCGAAGTCGTCCGCCCCCACGAAGCCGTCCGGCGCGTCGAGGCTGTCCGCCGGGTCGAGGTCGTCCCCCGCGTCGAGGTAGTCCGCCGCGTCGAGGTAGTCCACCGCGTCGAGGTAGTCCGCCGGAGGTGCCGTGATCGAGCCGGTCATGGTCGACTGGCCGGCGAACCCGGTCTCGTCGGCCACCTGAACTGGCCGGTCCGTTGGCGGCTCGGCGGTCATCACCGCACCGGGTTCGTTCGGCTCCAGCATCTCCTCCCGGGCCGGCCGGCGCGGACGCGGCGACGGGCGCCGCCGGCCCGAGGTCCGTCCGGGGCCGCCGGGCGTGCCGTCGGGCGGCAGGCCCGGCCCGGAGGGGACTCCTCCCGCACCGGAGGTGTCCACCCCGGGAGATTCGCGGATGCCCGGAGACTCCTGAATGTCCGGGGACTCGCTGATGTCGGGCGATTCCTGGATCCCTGGGGCCTCCTCGATCCCGAATTCCTCGACCCCGGGCTCCTCGATCCTGAACTCCTGAACCTCAGGGAAGTCTTGGCTGTCGGGGAACTCCTGGTTGTCAGGGAAGTCTTGGCTGTCGGGGAACTCCTCGGGGAAGTCTTGGAGGTCGGGAGAGTCTTGGAACTCGGGGGACCCCTGGACGTCGCGGGGCTCTTGGACCTCGGCCGGCTCCCAGTAGTCCTCGGTCGAGGTCTCCGCGAAGCCCGGCACCCGCTCGCCGGCCACCGGCTCATCCGGTGGGGGCGCGAACTCGTCGTCGAAGTCCGGCCCCAGCACATCGGGGAACACCAGGTCGGGGATGACGGCGAGGTCGTCCTCGGCCGGGGAGACGCGGAAGACCGTGGGGTCCATGAGGTCCAGCTCGATCACCCGGTCCGACGGGTCGGCCGTGCCGGCCTCGGCGGCGGGGCTCTCCTCCACCGGGTAGCCCTCGTCGACCTCGACCGGGTAGTCCTCGTCGAGCAGGTCGCCGAGGTACGTCTCCTCGACCGCGTCCTGGTCGTCCTCCGCGAACTCATCGCCGGCCATCGTGCTGGCGACGTCGCCGTGGGAGCGCACGTTGTCCCACAGCACCCGTACCCGGCGCCGGTCGCCGATCGCGACCAGGATCGGCAGCGTGCTGCCCTCGTGCGGCCACTTCGCCACCGGTACCCCGGTCTCGCGAATCTTGACCGCCACGTCGTCCGTACCGGGTGAGTGCACGATCAGCTGCATGGTGCACCGCCCGTACAGGGCCGAAGCCGGCGGAGGTGAGCAGCTTTGCACGTTCGCGGTGCCGGGGACGTACGCGAACTCGCGGCTGTTGAGCCCGGAGACGACGTACAGGCCCAGGCCCGCGGCCAGGACCGCCAGGCCGAGCGCAGCCATCACCCAGCTGCCGGCCCCGGCGCTAGCGCAGATCATGAAGACCGACAGGACAACCAACACGACCGAGACGACGGTACGGCGGTCGGACACCGTCCAACGGCGAGTCCTTGGCACGCAGAACCTCCCCGGTTATTGCCAGGCTAATTCGCCAGGCTAAGCGGCTTTGGCCAACCGCGAAAGGCCCAATCGGGGACAGTCTGGGTACCGACTGTCGCCTCGGCCGCTCGGGCCGCCGGTCGGGGCGCCCTCCGGCTTCGAGCGAGCCCGTGGGGACACCGGTCACCGTCCGATTTATGCCGATCACCGTGCGGTCACTTCGGGACCTCCGGCGTCCCGGTTCATGGCGCCGGATAGGCTGATCCTTGGGCGAAGGAGGTCAACGTGTCCGAGCGGACGCTGGTATTGATCAAGCCGGACGCGGTGCGCCGTGGGCTGGTCGGTGAGGTTATCGGCCGGTTCGAGCGCAAGGGCCTGGTGATCGAGGCGATGGTGCGGCGCACCATGGACAGCGAACTGGCCGATCAACACTACGCCGAGCACGTGGACAAGCCGTTCTACCCGCCGCTGAAGGACTTCATGACCGGCGGCCCGCTGATCGCCGCCGTGCTCTCCGGCGACGAGGCCATCGACGTGGTACGCAAGCTGGTCGGCGCGACCGACGGTCGGGCCGCGGCGGCCGGCACCATCCGGGGCGACTTCTCGCTGTCCAACCGCGAGAACCTGGTGCACGCCTCCGACTCGACGGACAGCGCGAAGCGCGAGATCGGGCTGTGGTTCCCGGAGCTGGCTGACTGACCCGCACTCGCCGGGTCAGCTGCGAAAACGTCGACGATTCGGGACCACCGGATCGGGTATTCTGGGTCATATCGGCGTCGATCCGGCGCTCATTGGTGAGCAACCGGTGAGCAGCAGTGCGGGTGTGCCTCATGCCGACCGCAGCGGAGCGAGGGTCCGGCATGAGCTATCCGAAGAATTCTTCACGGGCCGGGGTTCCGGCCGGCCCCGACCTGCCGGCGCTGGAGCGCGGCGTTCTTGAATTCTGGGCCGCTGACAAGACCTTCGAGGCCTCGGTGCGGTCGCGGCCGGCCGGCAGCGAGTACGTCTTCTACGACGGGCCGCCGTTCGCCAACGGTCTGCCGCACTACGGCCACCTGCTGACCGGTTACGTCAAGGACGTGGTGCCGCGCTACCAGACGATGCGCGGGCGCCGGGTGGAGCGCCGGTTCGGCTGGGACTGCCATGGCCTGCCCGCCGAGGTCGAGGCGGAGAAGCAACTCGGCATCACCACCAAGGCCGAAATCGTGAACCTGGGCGTGGACCGGTTCAACGAGGTGTGCCGCACCTCGGTGCTGCGCTATACCCGGGAGTGGGAACGCTACGTCAGCCGGCAGGCCCGCTGGGTCGACTTCGCCAACGACTACAAGACGCTCGACCGGGACTACATGGAGAGCGTCGCGTGGGCCTTCAAGAGCCTGTACGACAAGGGTCTGATCTACGAGGGCTTCCGGGTGCTCGCGTACTGCTGGCGATGCGAGACTCCGCTGTCCAACACCGAGACCCGGATGGACGATGTGTACCGGGACCGGACCGATCCGGCCTCGACGGTCTGGTTCGAGCTGGAGGCCCGGCGGCCGGCGGACGGGGCGCGGGCCGGCCCGGCGGACGGTCCGGTGCGGATCCTGGCCTGGACCACCATGCCGTGGACCCTGGTGCCCAACGTCGCGCTGGTGGTCGGGCCGGACATCGACTACGCCGTGCTGGAGTACGAGGGGCACCGGTATGTGCTGGCCTCCTCGCGGCTGTCGGCGTACCAGAAGGAGTTCGCCGGAGCGCTGCGGGTGGGTACGGTCAGGGGCAGCGAGTTGGTCGGCCGCGGCTACACGCCACTGTTCGACTTCCTGGTCGACCGCCTGGTCGACGTGCCGGCCGCGTTCACCGTGCTGTCCGGTGACTTTGTGTCCACACAGGACGGTACCGGCATCGTACAGGTCGCGCCGTCCCACGGTGAGGACGACTTCAACGTCTGCACGGCGGCCGGGATTCCGACGATCCTGACCGTCGACGACCACACCCGGTTCACATCGATCGCGCCCCGGTTCGAGGGGTTGCAGGTATTCGAGGCGAACCGGCCGCTGCTGCGCGAACTCCGCGAGCGGGGTGTGCTGGTGCGCCAGGACTCCTATGTGCACTCGTACCCGCACTGCTGGCGATGTGACACCCCGTTGGTGTACAAGGCGGTGTCGTCCTGGTTCGTCGCGGTCAGCGGGTTCAGGGACCGGCTGGTCGAGCTGAACCAGCGCATCGAGTGGACTCCGGGGCACCTCAAGGAGGGCTCGTTCGGCAAGTGGTTGTCCAACGCGCGGGACTGGTCGATCAGCCGTAACCGGTTCTGGGGCTCACCGATCCCGGTGTGGAAGTCCGACGACCCGAACTACCCGAGGGTCGACGTGTACGGCTCGATCGCGGAGTTGGAGAGCGACTTCGGTGTCGCGGTGGCGGACCTGCACCGTCCGGCGATCGACGCGCTGACCCGACCCAACCCCGACGACCCCACCGGCGGGTCTGTGATGCGGCGCGTGCCAGAGGTGCTGGACTGCTGGTTCGAGTCCGGGTCGATGCCGTTCGCGCAGGTGCACTACCCGTTCGAGAACCGGGAATGGTTCGAGAACCACTACCCGGGCGACTTCATCGTGGAGTACGTCCCGCAGGTGCGCGGGTGGTTCTACACCACGCACGTGCTGGCGACCGCGCTGTTCGACCGTCCGGCGTTCCGCCACGCTCTGGTACACGGCACCCTGCTGGGCGCCGACGGCCGGAAGATGTCCAAGAGCCTGCGCAACTACCCGGACGTGTACGAGGTGTTCGACACCTACGGCGCCGACGCGATGCGCTGGATGCTGATGTCGTCGCCGGTGCTGCGCGGCGGCGACATGCCGGTGACCGAGACCGTGATCCGGGACGCGGTACGTCAGGTGCTGCTTCCACTGTGGAACGTCTGGTACTTCTTTTCCTTGTACGCCAACGCGGAGGGGTCCGAGGCGACGCGCCGGGTGGATTCCTCGCACCCGCTCGACCGGTACCTGCTGGCCAAGACGGGGGAACTGGTTCGCGCGGTCGGGGCACACCTGGACGCGCAGGACATCAGCGCGGCGTGCCGCTCGATACGGTCCTATGTGGACGCACTAACCAACTGGTATGTGCGCCGATCGCGTGACCGGTTCTGGGCCGGCGACCGGGACGCGCTGGACACCCTGTTCACCGTGCTGGAGACGCTGTGCCGGGTGGTCGCCCCGCTGCTGCCCCTGACCGCCGAGGAGATCTGGCGCGGGCTGACCGGTGACCGGTCGGTGCACCTGACCGACTGGCCGAACCCGGCCGAGCTTCCCGACGACCATGAGCTCGTGTCCGCAATGGACAGAGTGCGCGAGGTGGCCTCGGCCGCGTTGTCGCTGCGCAAGGCGCGAGGGTTGCGGGTACGGCTGCCGCTGGCGTCGCTGACCGTGGCCGCGCCGGACGCGGGGACCCTGCGGCGGTTCGTCGACCTGCTGCTGGACGAGGTCAACGTGAAGGCGGTGACGTTCACCGAAGACCTGGCCGGCTACAGCGAGCGGGTGCTCACCGTGGTGCCCCGGGTCCTCGGCCCGCGCCTCGGCGGACAGGTGCAGCACGTGATCCGGGCGGTCAAGGCCGGCGACTGGGCCGTCTCCGACGCCGGTGTCATCGCCGGAGGCGTCACCCTCCAGGAGGGGGAGTACGAGCTGAGGCTGGTCGCCCGCGACGCGGACCGCTCGGCTGCGCTGTCCGGCGGCGAGGGCGTGGTGGTGCTGGACCCGGAGGTCACCCCCGAGCTGTACACCGAGGGGCTGGCCCGCGACGTGGTCCGGGCGGTGCAGCAGGCCCGGCGGGAGGCGGGTCTGGACGTCACGGATCGGATCCGGGCGAGGATCGAGGCGGGCCCGGAGGTCGCCCTCGCGGTCGACCGGCACCGGGATTTCGTGGCCAGGGAGACCCTCGCGGTGTCGCTGGAGCTCGCCGCGGCCGGCGATGACGCCTTCGCCGGCGAGGCGGGCGACGGCGAGCCGGTGCGGGTGTCGGTCGCGCGTGCCTGACGTGTTTCACCTCTCCATCGGCCCCGGAGATTGCCGTTTGGTGGCCAGGATCGGCTACCGTGAACCCCCTTGTTCGCGGGACCGGAGGCGGGTGTGTCGGCGCTCTACAAGCTGGGGCGGTACACGGTAGGGCCGGTCGTGCGGGGCCTGTGGCGGCCCTGGACCGACGGTTTGTCCCACCTTCCCGCCGAGGGGCCGGCGGTACTGGCCAGCAATCACCTCTCGGTCGCCGACTCGATCTTCCTGCCCCTGGTGGCACCCCGGGAGATCGCGTTCCTGGCCAAGGCGGAGTACTTCACCGGGGACGGGCTGCGCGGGCGGGCCACCGCCGCGTTCATGCGCGGGATCCGGCAGATCCCGGTCGAGCGGGGCAACGGCCGGGCGGCGCTGTCGGCGCTGGACATCGCGCTGACCGTGCTGCGCGAGGGCAACCTGTTCGGCATCTACCCGGAGGGCACCCGGTCGCCGGACGGCAAGCTGCACCGCGGCCACACCGGGATCGCCCGGATCGTGCTCGAGGCTCGGGTACCGGTGATCCCGGTGGCCATGATCAACACCGACAAGGTTCAGCCGATCGGCGCCCGGCTGCCGCGCCTCGGCCACGCCATCGGGATCCGAATGGGTGCGCCGTTGGACTACTCGGCGCACGCGGACGGGCCGCGAAACCCGAAGCTGCTGCGAGAGATCACCGACGACATCATGGCGCATATCCGGCGCCTGTCCGGCCAGGACTACGTGGACCGGTACGCCAGCCGGGACAAGTCCGTGGGCCCGGCGGCCGACCCGAACGGCTGAGCGGGACGGGGTCGGCGGACCTCCCGGCGCTCCATGATCGGAATGCGCGGCGGTCGGCGACCGGCCCGCCGCGTACCCTGACCGTTATGAGTGTGGCGTCTGATGCCGGTACGAGCCCGCAGCCGGCCCCGAGCGTCTGGCCCCAGCTGGAGCGGCTGCTGCCCCTGGTGAGCAAGCCCATCCAGTATGTGGGCGGCGAACTGGGCGCGAGCGTGAAGGACTGGGGCACGGCCGCGGTGCGCTGGGCGTTGATGTACCCGGACGCGTACGAGGTGGGCCTGCCGAACCAGGGCGTCCAGATCCTCTACGAGGTGCTCAACGAGCAGTCCGACGTGCTCGCCGAGCGCACCTACGCGGTCTGGCCCGACCTCGAGAAGCTGATGCGCGAGCACGGCGTCGGCCAGTTCACGGTGGACGCGCACCGGCCGGTGCGGGCCTTCGACCTGCTCGGCGTCTCGTTCTCCACCGAACTCGGCTACACGAACCTGCTCACCGCGCTCGACCTGGCCGGCGTCGCGCTGTCCGCCCGGGACCGGGGCGAGGACGACCCGGTCGTCGTGGCCGGGGGGCACGCCGCCTTCAACCCCGAGCCGATCGCCGAGTTCATCGACGCCGCGGTGCTCGGCGACGGCGAGGAGGCGGTCCTGGAGATCACCGACATCGTCCGGCGGTGGAAGGCCGAGGGCGCGCCCGGCGGCCGCGACGAGTTGCTGCTGCGCCTGGCGCGTACCGAGTCGGTATATGTGCCGCGCTTCTACGACGTGGACTACCTGCCCGACGGGCGCATCCAGCGCGTGGTGCCGAACCGGCCGGATGTGCCGTTCCGGGTGCACAAGCGCACGACGATGGACCTGGACGCCTGGCCGTACCCGAAGAAGCCGCTGGTGCCGCTCGCCGAGACCGTGCACGAGCGGTACGCGGTGGAGATCTTCCGGGGCTGCACCCGGGGCTGCCGGTTCTGCCAGGCGGGCATGATCACCCGGCCGGTCCGGGAGCGGTCGATCACCACGGTCGGCCAGATGGTCGCCGAGGGGCTGGAGTTCTCCGGATTCCGGGAGGTCGGCCTGCTGTCGCTGTCCTCGGCGGACCACTCCGAGATCGGGGACATCTGCTCGGGCCTGGCCCAGGCGTACGAGGGCAGCAACGTGTCGCTGTCGCTGCCCAGTACCCGGGTGGACGCGTTCAACATCACCCTTGCCGAGGAACTGTCCCGGGGCGGCCGGCGCACCGGCCTGACCTTCGCACCCGAGGGTGGCTCGGAGCGGATCCGCCGCGTGATCAACAAGATGGTCTCCGAAGAGGACCTGATCCGCACGGTGGTGACCGCCTACTCGCACGGCTGGCGCCAGGTGAAGCTGTACTTCATGTGCGGCCTGCCCACCGAGACCGACGAGGACGTGGTGCAGATCGCCCGCCTCGCGCACGAGGTGATCAAGGCCGGCCGGGCCGCCACCGGATCGAAGGACATCCGCTGCACGGTGTCGATCGGCGGGTTCGTGCCCAAGCCGCACACGCCGTTCCAGTGGGCGCCGATGAGCCGGCCCGAGGTCATCGACCACCGGCTCAAGCTGCTCAAGCAGGCGATCAACTCGGACCGCTCGCTCGGGCGGGCGATCGGGTACCGGTACCACGACGGCGAGCCCTCGCTGATCGAGGGGCTGCTGGCGCGCGGCGACCGCCGGGTGGGCGCGGTGATCCGCCGGGTCTGGGAGTTGGGCGCGCGGTTCGACGGCTGGTCCGAGCACTTCTCGTACCAACGGTGGATCGAGGCGGCCACCGAGGTGCTGCCCGGCTTCGGGGTGGATCTCGACTGGTACACCACCCGGGAGCGGGAGGAGCTGGAGGTCCTGCCCTGGGACCACCTGGACTCCGGGCTGGACAAGGACTGGCTCTGGAAGGACTGGCAGGACGCGCTGTCCGAATATGAGCAGGACGACTGCCGGTGGACCTCCTGCTTCGATTGCGGCGTGTGTCCCAGCATGGACACCGAGATCCAGATTGGCCCCAGCGGACGCACCATGCTCCCGCTGACTCCGGTGTCCGGTACCGGCCTGCGCGTCCCCGTGGACGCTCAATGACGCCGAAGCGCCAGCCGGAGTCCAACCAGGCCCCGGTGGTCCAGCGAATCCGGATCCGGTACGCCAAGCGCGGCCCGCTGCGGTTCACCTCGCACCGTGACTTCGCCCGGGCCTTCGAGCGGGGGGTGCAGCGGGCCGGCGTGCCGATCGCCTATTCGCAGGGCTTCACCCCGCACCCGCGGATCTCGTACGCGAGCGCGGCGCCGACCGGTACGGCCAGCGAGGCGGAGTACCTGGAGATCGGCCTGCGCGCTCCGGTCGACCCTCAGGACCTGGTCAAGGCCCTGGATGCGGCCCTCTCGCCGGGGCTGGACGTGCTGGACGCGGTCGAGGCGCGCGGCGGCAGCCTGGCGGACCGCATAGACGCCTCGCACTGGCGGATCGAGCTGCCCGGGGTGGCGCCGGAGGCGCTGGACCGGGCCGTGGCGGCGTTCGAGGCGGCCGACGAGGTGCTGGTGACGCGGCTGACCAAACAGGGCAATCGGACCTTCGACGCGCGGGTCGCGGTGACCCGGATAACGGTCGCCGCGCCGCCCAGCGTGGGTGACGCCGGAACATGTGCCATACTCGACCTTGTTGTACGGCAGGTCACTCCTACCGTTCGACCCGATGACGTCCTGTCCGGCCTGCGTGTCGTGGCCGATCTGGAGCTGCCGGTCCCGCCGAGGGCGATCCGGCTGGCGCAGGGATCGCTGACCGCGCAGGGTGAACTGGTCGATCCGCTGCTGGCGGATCGGGACGGGGCGGCCAGCGGCGCTTCGCCGGCTTAGGCGAGGTTGGCAGACTTCGGTGCGCGCGCTCCGGCGTGGGTGCCGGGAAACACTGAGGCGTCCCTGCGTGGCAGCGTCCTACGCGCCCGGGGAGGCCAGAACTGGAGAACGTCCGGATGCTCGAAGACGAGCCTATGGGTGGCGACACGACCGGCGAGCAGCCGGCTGAGGCCACCACAGCACCCACCCGCCGCGCCCGCACCACGCGTCGGCGAAGCGCCGCCGCCGAGGCGGCCGAGGCGACGACCGCCGGTACCGCTGGCGAGCCGTCCGGAGCAGCCGCGGAGCCGGCCGCCGAGGCGCCCGCCCGCCACACCCGTACCCGCCGCAAAGCAGCCGAAACCGACGAAGCCGTCGAACCCGTGCAAGAGGCGCCAGAAGCCCCCGCCGCGACGACCCGCCGCCGGCGGGCCAAGGCCGCGCCCGCCGAGCCGGTGGCCGAGGCCGAGGCACCGTCCGGGACCGGCGACGCCGCCGGCGAGGGCGGCCCCACCCCGATCGAGGAGCCGGCCGAACAGGCGGGCACCAAGCCGGCCAAGGCCGCGACCTCCAGGTCGCGGCGTTCCAGGGCGAAGCAGGCCGCCGAGGGGACCTCCGGCGGCGAGGCCGCGCCAACCAGCGAGGCCGCACCGCCCCCCGAGACCGCCGAGGCCCCCGAGGCCGAGCCGGAGCCGGCGCCCACCACGGGTCGCCGCCGCCGCGCGGCGGCCACCGTGCTGTTCATGGCGCCCGAGGCCGCCCCGGAGCCGGCCGAGCCCGCGGCGGCCGCGGCAGCCACGGAGGCCGTGGAGGCCGCCGAGGAGGAGACCGAGGCTGGCCGGGCCGGCAGGCGGCGGCGGGGCCGCCGTATCGCCGAGGCGCCGGCCGAGGTCGCCGCCGAGATCGCGGAGCCCGAGCCCGAGCCGGACGAGGCCGAACCCGCCGAGGCCGGCGGGGAAGAGGACGAAGAGGGCGGTGGCCGGCACCGTCGCCGCCGCGGCCGTCGCGGCCGTGGCCGTGGCCGCGGGCACGGCGAGGACGACGAGGCCGAGTCCGAGGAGGAGGCCGCCGAGGAGGCCGAGGCCGCCGAGGAGGAGACCGAGTCCGAGGAGGCGGAGGCCGGCGAGCCGGTCACCCGCCGCCGGCGGCGCCGGCGCCGGGGAGGCACCGGCGACGGCGAGTCGACCAACGAGGACGGTGTGGTCACCGTCGTCAAGGTCCGCCAGCCGCGCGCTCCGCGGGACGAGGTCCAGGGTGTCAGCGGCTCGACCCGGCTGGAGGCCAAGCGCCAGCGCCGGCGGGACGGCCGGGAGCAGCGGCGCACCCGCCCGCCCGTGCTGTCCGAGTCGGAGTTCCTGGCCCGTCGCGAGTCGGTCGACCGCGCCATGGTGGTGCGCGAGAAGGGCGACCGGACCCAGGTCGCGGTGCTGGAGGACGGCATCCTCGTCGAGCACTACGTCACCCGGGCCAGCGCGGGCTCCATGGTCGGCAACGTGTACCTCGGCAAGGTGCAGAACGTGCTGCCCAGCATGGAGGCGGCGTTCATCGACATCGGCCGGGGCCGCAACGCGGTCCTGTACGCCGGCGAGGTCAACTGGGACACCACCGGCCTGGAGGGTCGGGCGCGCTCGATCGAGCACGCGCTCAAGTCCGGCGACTCGGTGCTGGTGCAGGTGACCAAGGACCCGATCGGCCACAAGGGCGCCCGTCTGACCAGCCACATCGCCCTGTCCGGGCGGCACCTGGTCTACGTGCCGCACGGCAACGCGTCGGGAATCAGCCGTAAGCTGCCGGACAACGAGCGCAAGCGGCTGCGCGACGTGCTCAAGTCGCTGGTACCGGAGGGCGCGGGCGTGATCGTGCGCACCGCCGCCGAGGGTGCCTCCGAGGACGAGTTGTCCCGCGACGTGATCCGGCTGCAGGCGCAGTGGGAGGACATTCAGGCCAAGGCCGCCGAGGGCGGCGCGCCGGTGCTGCTCTACGAGGAGCCGGACCTGGTCATCCGGGTCGTCCGGGACCTGTTCAACGAGGACTTCCGGGAACTCGTCGTCCAGGGCGGCGAGGCCTACGACCTGGTGGAGATGTACCTCAAGCACGTCTCCCCGGACCTGCTCGGCCGGCTGCACCGGTACACCGGGGTGTCCGACGTGTTCGCCGAGCGGCGCATCGACGAGCAGATCCTCAAGGGCCTGGACCGCAAGGTGTTCCTGCCCTCGGGCGGAACCCTGGTGATCGACCGTACCGAGGCCATGACGGTCATCGACGTGAACACCGGCAAGTACACCGGCACGGGCGGGAACCTCGAGGAGACGGTCACCCGCAACAACCTCGAGGCCGCCGAGGAGATCGTCCGCCAGCTGCGCCTGCGCGACCTGGGCGGGATCGTCGTCATCGACTTCATCGACATGGTGCTGGAGTCCAACCGTGAGCTGGTGCTGCGCCGGCTGACCGAGTGCCTCGGCCGGGACCGCACCAAGCACCAGGTCACCGAGATCACCTCGCTGGGCCTGGTGCAGATGACCCGCAAGCGGATCGGGCTGGGCCTGCTGGAGGCGTTCAGCGAGACCTGCGAGCACTGCAAGGGCCGCGGCCTGATCGTGCACACCGACCCGGTATCGGAGAAGAAGCCGGCCGCCAAGGCCACCGCGGCCGTCGCCGCGGCCTCGGAGGTTACCGGTGGATCGAGCCGCCGGCGGGCCCGCAGCAAGGCGGCCGCCGCCGCCGAGGCCGCCGCGCCGGCAGAGCCGGTGGCCGAGGAGGAGGAGTTGGTCGCCACCACCTGGGACCCGGACGCGGAGCCGGCCCTGGCCGCGACCTCGGACCAGGCGGAGAGCCCGGACGAGCTCGAGGCGGCCCACGACGAGGACGAGCAGCACGCGGAGGGTCGACGGCGCGGCCGCCGGGGCGGTACCCGCCGCCGTGCCCGTTCCGCCTCCTAGACCGGCGTTTCCGCCCTCGCGCGGCACCTCCTGCGTAGACTCCGACCTGGTCGTGGGCACGCGGGAGGTGACGCGTTGGGACGCTGGCTGACCGCCGGCGCCGCCGCCGGCGCCGCGCTCGCACTGGTCGCGGGGTGCGGCAGCGGTAGCCGTGACGGCGCCACCGTCCGGCCGTCCCAACCGGGTGGCCCGGCGTCGAGCGGCCCGCCGGCGCCCGATCCGACCGCCGCCGACACCCGGACGGTGTGCGTCGCGATCAACCAGGCGGTCGCCCAGGGCGCCACCGCGTTCGGTGCTGACCTGGGCACGATGGTCGGGCACCTGGCCGGCGGCAACCGGGCGGGCGCGGACGCGGCGAAGAGATCGGCCATGAGCGAGCTGGGCGCCCTGTCCGGCAGGGTGCGCACGATCGCCGCGCCCGCCCTCGATCCGGCCCTGCGGGCCGCGGGCGTCAGTACGGCGGACAACCTCGACCACACCGCCGCGGATCCGGACCTGCTGACCGCGGTGAAGACGGCCGACGACCTGAATCTGGTACTCAACCGGATCACGTCGACCGCCTACCCGCTGGCCGCGGTCTGCGTCCAGGATCCCGCCGACCCGTAGCCCGCCGACCCGTAGCCCGGCCGCCAGGGGTGGCGAGGCCGGCCTGGTCATGGAGCCGGCCTGGTGGCGTAGCTGGCCTGGTGGCGGAGCCGGCCCCCGGTTTGGGGCGCCAGGGCATCATGACGTACGCTTTCCTGCGGCGCACCTCCGTGCGCAATGATGTCGCGTGTTCACCCGGCTCATCGAGCCGGCTACCGCGCCAACATGATCCATCCGCCCGCAGCTACGACAGGAGTCCGCGTCCGATGTACGCGATCGTCAAGACCGGCGGCAAGCAGTACAAGGTCGCCGAGGGCGACGTGATCGAGGTCGAGAAGCTGACGGGCGCCCCCGGCGACAACGTGTCGCTCACGGCCGTGCTGCTCGTTGACGGCAGCGACCTGGTGACCGATGCGACCAAGCTCGCCGACGTCGCGGTGACCGGTGAGGTCGTCGCGCACACGAAGGGTCCGAAGATCCGGATCCACAAGTTCAAGAACAAGACCGGCTACCACAAGCGCCAGGGTCACCGCCAGCCGCTGACCCAGGTCAAGGTGACCGGCATCTCGACCGGGAAGTAGGCGTCAACAATGGCTCACAAAAAGGGCGCATCCAGCTCCCGCAACGGCCGCGACTCGAACGCGCAGCGGCTGGGCGTCAAGCGGTTCGGTGGCCAGCTGGTCAACGCCGGTGAGATCCTGGTCCGCCAGCGCGGCACCAAGTTCCACCCGGGCGAGCTGGTCGGCCGGGGCAGCGACGACACCCTGTTCGCGCTGGCATACGGCAACGTGCAGTTCGGCCACAAGCGTGGTCGCAAGGTCGTCAACATCGTTCCAGTCGAGAGCTGAGACAACCGCCTGAGGGCGGGCTGGGACGTCAGTCCCGGCCCGCCCTCGATGGTTTTTGGTGGGTCGGTGGTTTTTGGTGGGTCGGTGGTTTTGGCGGGTCGCTGGGTTTGGCGGGTCGGTGTTCTCGGCGGCCCGCGTGAGGCTCCGCGAGAAGAGCGAAGTGGGAAGCCACCGCCGGTGGCGGGTGTTTCCCTCATAGAAGCAGGGATGGGAGCGTAGCGATGGCCTCATTCGTCGATCGCGTAGTGCTGCAGGTGCAGGCTGGCGACGGTGGTCACGGCTGTGTGTCGATCCTGCGCGAGAAATTCAAGCCGTTCGGCGGTCCGGACGGCGGTAACGGCGGGCACGGCGGGGACGTCACCCTGGTCGTCGATCCCGGCGTGCACACCCTGCTGGACTTCCACTTCCGGCCGCACGCCAAGGCGCAGAACGGCAAGGGTGGCCAGGGCGGCGACCGGCACGGCGCCAACGGTGCCGACCTGATCCTGCGGGTACCCGACGGCACTGTGGTGCAGGACACCGCCGGGAACGTGCTGGCTGACCTGGTCGGCGTGGGCACCAGCTTCCCCGCCGCGCGGGGCGGCCGGGGCGGCCGGGGCAACGCGGCGCTGGCCAACACCCGGCGCAAGGCGCCCGGCTTCGCCGAGCTGGGGGAGCCCGGCGACCGGCTTGAGGTGGTGCTGGAGCTCAAGAGCGTGGCGGACGTGGGTCTGGTCGGCTTCCCGAGCGCCGGCAAGTCCTCGCTGATTTCCGTGCTGTCCGCGGCCCGACCGAAGATCGCTGACTACCCGTTCACCACGCTGGTACCCAACCTGGGGGTCGTGGCGGCGGGCGACGAGACGTTCACCATCGCCGACGTACCCGGTCTGATCCCGGGCGCCGCCTCCGGCAAGGGGCTCGGGCTGGAGTTCCTGCGCCACATCGAGCGCTGCGCCGTGCTCGTGCACGTGGTGGACGCCGCGACGCTGGAGCCCGGGCGCGATCCGGTGGCCGACATCGACGCGATCGAGCACGAGCTGGAGGCGTACGGCGGGCTGGCCGACCGGCCCCGGCTGGTGGTGCTCAACAA
Organism: Rugosimonospora acidiphila; assembly: GCF_039543385.1. NCBI lineage: Bacteria > Bacillati > Actinomycetota > Actinomycetes > Micromonosporales > Micromonosporaceae > Rugosimonospora > Rugosimonospora acidiphila. Next base: position 398,696 of record NZ_BAABJQ010000006.1, on the reverse strand, counting down.
GATCGACGTACCGGACGGGCGGGACCTCGCCGAGATCGTCCGGCCCGACCTGGACGCGCGGGGACTGCGCACGTTCGAGATCAGCGCTGTGACCCACGAGGGACTGCCCGAGCTGACGTACGCGCTGGGCGAGATCGTGCGCGAGCGCCGGGCCGCGGCGGCGGCGCCGGAGCCGACCCGGATCGTGATCCGGCCGTCGGCCGTCGACGACGACGGGTTCACCATCGAGCTCGAGGACGACGTGTACGTGGTGCGCGGGCCCAAGCCCGAGCGCTGGGTGCGCCAGACCAACTTCGACAACGACGAGGCGATCGGCTTCCTCGCCGATCGGCTGGCCCGGCTGGGTGTCGAGGACGCGCTCGCCAAGGCCGGTGCGGAGCCGGGCTGCGGGGTGCGCATCGGTACTCGCGAGTTCGACTGGCGGCCCACGCACTTCGCGAAGCAGGAGTTCGTCCCCGGCGTGCGGGGCACCGACTACCGGCTGGAGGAGCCGATCAGCCGACCGTCCGCTTCGCAGCGGCTGGCCGCCCGCAAGGCCCGGCGGCAGCGCCCGGCCGACGAGGTCGCCGCCGATACCGAGAGTGCTTGACGACTCGAACTGTGCAAGTCTTCGCCCCCGACCGGCAACCGGGGTGAAACGGGCGCTCGCTAGCATGGACCGGTGCTGATCGAACCACGCGAATCCACCGATCCGATTGCCCGCCAGTTGATCCTTGAGCAGCAGGCCGAGGTTGCCGTGCTCCAGGGGGCCGGGCACGTCGAGTACCGGTTGCGCGCGGACATCGAGTTCATGCTCGGGCTGATCGATGGCCATCCGGTCGGCTGCGGCGCGCTGCAGCCGATCACTGCCGGTATCGGTGAGGTGCGGCGGGTGTATGTCCGCCCGGCGTACCGCGGCCAGGGGCTGTCCAAGCTCATCCTGGCTGCGCTGGAGGAGCGCGCCTTCGAGCGGGGCTACCACACCCTGCGGCTGGAGGCGGGTCGCATGATGAACCGGGCGATCGGCCTCTACCGTGCCGCGGGGTTCGCGGCGATCCCCGCCTACGGTGAGTACGCCGGCAACCCGCAGAGCGTCTGCTTCGAGAAGTCGCTGGTCGCCGCCCTGGCCTGACCCGCCCCGCCGGCGGATCGCCGGCGGGGCGAGGTCGGTCAGAGCCGGCCTGGTGCCTGCCTAGTGCGAGGCGGGCACCGGATCTTCGACCGGCTCGGGGCTGGCGCCGGGGCCGGCGGCGCGCCGGTGCCTGACCAGCGTCACCGATACCGCGGCCACCCCCATCACGATGATCGGCAGCCACAGCGTGACCCGCATCGCGTTGGTGAAACCGGTGTCGAACACGGTCTTGCCGATCGCGTCGAGCGCGTGAGCGGCGCTGGCGGGTACCCCGGCCGGCAGTTTGATCGCGTTCTGACCCGCGCCGACGTCCAGGCTGCCGGCCGCGTCCTTGAAGCCGTTGATGAACGACTCGCGGTACTGCGCCGGCAGCTTGCCGGCGTTCTCGGTGGCGGCGGTGCCCAGCTTGCTGGACAGCTGGGCCTGCAGCAGCGCGCCGACCGCCGCCGAACCGACCACGCCGCCCAGCTGGCGGGTGGTGTTGATGAGCCCGGACGCCGCGCCGGCCATCCGCGGTTCGATGTTGCGCATGGCGATGGTCTGTAGCGGCGCGAAGGTCATGCCCAGCCCGAAGCCGGCCACGATCAGGCCGGGCAGCAGGTGCCACCGGGACACGCCCAGCTGCGACGAGGAGAGCAGGATGGCCATGCCACCGGCGAAGAGCGCCACCCCCAGCGACAGGATCCACTTGCCGCCGATCTTGTCGGCGTACCGGCCGGCCAGCGGCGCGATGAACATCGAGATCACCGACATCGGCGCGGTGGTGAGACCGGCCTGCAGGGCGGTCAGGCCGAGCACCGACTGCAGGAAGATGGTCAGCGGCAGGAACAGCCCGAGCATGCCGAAGCTGATCGCGGACACCACGCCGTTCATGATGGAGAAGTTGCGGTCCTTGAAGATGGAGAACGGCACCAGCGGCTCGCCGTGGCGCTCCGCCCACTGCAGGTAAATGAAGGCCGCGAGCATGACCACTCCGACGGCGACGATTTCCACGATCGTGATGGGCCCCCAGACCTTGCCCCAGTCGTGCGACTGGCCCTCGATCAGCCCGTACACGATGAGGAACAGCGCGGCCGTGGACAGCAGCACGCCCGAGACGTCGAGCCGGTGCCGGCGGTTGAGCTTGAGGTTGGGCATCACGATGCCGGCCATCACCAGGGCGATGATGCCGATCGGAACGTTGACGTAGAAGATCCAGCGCCACCCGTAATCGGTCACCAGCCAGCCGCCCAGTACGGGTCCGGCGACCGTGGCCACGCCGGCCACCGAGCCCCAGACGCCGAAGGCGGCGCCGCGCCTTTCGGGCGGAAAGATCATCGTTATCACGGAGAGGGTCTGTGGGGTGAGCAGGGCACCGCCGAGGCCCTGGATTACCCGGAAGACGATGAGCTGGGTGGGGCTGTGGGCGAACCCGCACGCCGCCGATGCCGCCGTGAAGATCACTAGGCCGGACATGAACAGCAGCTTGGGCCCGTACAGGTCGCCGATGCGCCCGGCCGTGATCAGCAGGACGGCGTACACCAGGATGTAGGCGTTGAGGATCCACAGCAGGTCGGACAGTTGGGCGTTGAGCCCGGTCGCCAGGGCGGGGATGGCGACGTTCACGATCGTGGTGTCCAGCAGGATCATGAAGAATCCCAGGCACAGTGCGATCAGCACCAGCCAGGGGTTGTACCGGCGCTCGACCTCGGCCGGTGCGGTCATGTCAACTCCTCAGTCTCGTCGGTCCAGGGCAGCGCGCCGGACCGGATATCGCTGATCAGTTGCCGTACCCAGGCCAGCTCGGCTCGGCGCGTCGATTGGCGGAGCTCGACGTCGAGCATGGCCATCCTGGACAGGCCCCGCTTGGTCAGGCTGGTGATCACCTGTTCGTCGGCGGCCAGCCGCGCCTCCAGCGCGGTGGTGCGGTGCTCCAGCAGCCGCTCGGCCTCATCGCGGTCCAGAGTGCGGATCATCTCCGCGGCGGCGGCGAAGACCGGATACTCCTCCTCGGGGTAGCGCACCAGGTCACGCAGGTTGTCGAGGTACTCGTCCCGACCAGCCTCGGTGATGGCGTAGATCGTCCGTTCGGGCCGGCGCCCCTCGCGACCGGTCTCCACCGGCTCGACGAAGCCGAGCCGGTGGAGACGCTCGAAGGTGTGGTAGAGCGACCCGGCCCGCACCTTGATCGCATAGTCGATCGCACGATCCCGGATGACCTGGTGGATCTCATAGGGGTGCATGGGGCGCTCGCGCAGGAGCCGCAGGGCCACCAGTGCGAGTGGGGTTAATGTCCGGTGTGGCTTAGACCTCATCATATACTCCACGCGGAGTATATGACCCGGGGTCGCGACCCTCAACTCGTGAGCAGGCCCAGGGCCTCCGTGGTTCGGCGCACCGTCGCCGAAGCCCGGTCGCGGGCGCGGCTCGCACCCTCGCGAAGCACGGCGTCGACCTGCGCCGGATCGGCGGTCAGCTCGGCATAGCGCCGCTGGATCGGCCGCACGGTCTCGATCACCGCGTCGGCGACCGCACCCTTCAACTCCGCGTACGACGAGAACTGGTCGGCCAGCGCCTGCGGCGAGCCATCGGTGAGGCTGGCGAGGAGGTCCAGCAGGTTGGCCACGCCGGGCCGAGCCGCTCGGTCGTAGCTCACCTCGCGGCCGGCATCCGTGGTCGCACGCATAACCTTCCGTCGCAACGCCTCCGGTGGATCGAGCAGGAACAGCACGCCAGCGCCGGACGACCCCGTCTTCCCCATCTTCGCGCTGGGGTCCGACAGATCCATCAACCGTGCGGCGAATACCTGATGGACCATCTTGGGAACCACGAAGGTATGCCCATATTTCGCGTTGAACCGGGTGGCCACGTCCCTGGTCAGCTCAAGGTGCTGCGACTGGTCGTCGCCGACCGGCACCTCGTCGATGTCGTGCAGCAGGATGTCCGAGGCCATCAGGACCGGGTAGCTGAGCAGCGACAGCCGGACCTGCTGCTGGGCCTTCGCCTTCTCCTTGAACTGGATCATGCGGTGCGCCTCGCCGTACGTGGCCGCGCACTCCAGCAGGTAGTGCAGTTGAACGTGCTCGGGCACCTGCGACTGGACGAACAGCGTGCAGTGCGCCGGGTCGAGGCCGGCCGCCAATAGCAGTGTGGCTACCTCCCGGGTCAGGCCGGAGAGTTGCCCGGGGTCGTGGTCGACGGTCAGCGCGTGCAGATCGGCGACGAAGACCAACAGGTCGGTCTGGTGCTGGGCCCGCACGGCGGGCGCGATCGCACCCAGGTAGTTGCCGAGTTGGAGGTGGCCGGTCGGCTTGAGGCCGGTGATCTGACGGGACATGTGGGTGGCTCCTGACTGGGAGGGCCACCACTTCGGGCAAACAACAGCGGCCGCCCGAAGTGGGCGGCCGCGTGTGGCATGGGTACGCGGAGATGGTGGCCGCCCGTCAGGGCGCCCACCAGCCGAGGTTCGGCGTTGTCCGCATGTGGCCAGCGTAGCCGAGATCAATCGCAGACCCGTGCCCAGCCCGCGTCGGTGAGCACCACGTGGTCGAGAAAGCGCAGCCCCACCGCGCCGGCGGCCTGCTCGATCCGGTCGGTCGCCTCGCGGTCGGCCGGGCTCGGTGTGGGATCGCCAGCCGGGTGGTTGTGTGCCAGAGCGAACGCCTGACCATCGCGGCGCAGCACCGAGACGATCACCTCGCGGACCGGCACCAGCGAGCGCTCGGCCGAACCCTCGCTGACCACTTCGCAGTGCAGCACCCGGTTGGCGGTGTCGCAGATGACCACGACGAGGCGCTCCCGGGTGCGCCCGCGCAGCAGCGGCGCGGCCAGGTCCACCAGGTCGAGGGTGCTGGTCACCTGGCGTCGAGCCTCGACGCAGCCGGCCCGGCGGGCCAGCTCGAAGGCGGAGACCAGGGTGGCGGCCTTCGCCCATCCGATGCCGGGCAGCGCGGTCAGGTCGGTCGGGTGGGCTCGGGCCAACGCCGGAATGGAGCCGAAGGTCGCCAGCAGCCGCTCGGCGAGGGCATGCGCTCCGGTGCCGGGTCCGCCGGTGCCCAGCAGCATGGACAGCAGTTCGCGGTCGGCCAGCGCGGTGGGACCGAGCGCGGAGAGGCGCTCGCGGGGTCGTTCGGTGCGGGGGAGGTCGGCGATGAGCATGCGCACACGCTATCGACGGGGTACGACAGCGACGGCGATCGAACGCTACCGGGAGCCGTTCAGCCGCACGGCGAGCACATCGACCGGAAGCGGCGCGCCGTGCGGCACGCTCGGCTGCAGGGTGAGGTACCCGACCTGGCCCTGGACGGTCAGCCGATCCGGTAGCGCGTCATCCACCACGGCCGGCAGGTCCGCGCGCCACAGCACCGCGCCGCTGGGGTCGAACGCCGAGATGTCGTGCCCGGTCGCCGCCACCACGGTGCGTCCGTCCGGCAGGGCGGCCAGCCGTGCCCCGCGCAGCTCACTGTGCCAGACCGGCCTGCCGGTGGGCAGCGCGTACGCGGTCAGCACGTCGGCGGCCACCAGCAGCAGGTCGCCGCAGACCTCGATGCCGGCCACCGGCATGGGCGACGTGTACTGCCAGGCGAGGCCGCCGTCGCCGGTGCGGCGGACCTGGATCGAACCGGCGTTGCGCAGCGCCACCAGGCTCCCGCCGAGCCTCACCTCGCCGCGCTGCCACGCGGCGTCGGGCGGCGGTGGCGGGCCGCTGGGCGGTGGCCCACCGGGCGCGAACCCGGGCGGCGGGCCGAGCGGCGGTCCGTCTCCCGGTGGCGGTGGCGGCGGCATCTGCTGGTACTGCATCGCCGGCAGTTCGTAGGACAGTGACCATCGCCGGCCGCCGGTGCCCGCGTCGTAGACGGCGGCCCGGACCGTCGAACCGGACCGGTCCGCCGCGGCCAGCAGGGGCGCCGAGGCGGCCAGCGCCGCCGTCGAGGGCTGCCCCGATCGCTCCGGCGACCCGGACGGTGCGCGCCACAGCCGGCGCAGGGCCCGGTCGAGCGCGACGGTGGTGCCGCTCAGATCCAGGAAGGCGCGGTCGGGCAGCAGCGCCACCTGCCGGAGCGCGACCCGGTTCGGGTCGACTCCCCGTACGGCGGCCTCGGCGCCGGCCACGTCGGCGTAGGACCGCTGCGCACCGGTGGCGCCGTCCAGCAGCCAGACTCGGCGCGCGTCGCTGACCAGTACCGCGTCGCCCCACAGCCGGACGTCGAACGGCCCCCCGGTCAGCGTCCTGGTCCACCGCTGGTGGCCGCCCGCCTCCATCGCGATCACCCGCGCGCCTACCGAGGTGACCGTCCAGCCGGACGGATCCACCGCTATCCGTTCGCTCGGCGCCGAGGAGCCCGGCTCACCGGTCACCGTGGTGGCGCCGGAGGCCGCCTGCCACAACACGGAGCCGGGCCGCAGCGCGCCGGCGGAGGCCGGCGGCGTCCGGCCGAGGAGCCCGTGGACGAGCGCGGCCCCCCCGCCGACGACGGCCGCCACGCCAAATGCGCTGCCCAGGGCGATCACCTGGCGGCGGGGCAGCCGGAGCGTCGTCGGCTCCGGGGCCAGCGACACGGCCGGCGCCCCGGCGTGGCGGTACCAGCCGGGTCTGGCCGGGCGGACCTCCGGTGTCGAGGACAGCAGTTGGGTCAGCTCGGCGGCGGTGGGCCGCTCCCGGGCCCGGCGGCTGACGCACCGGGTGACGACCCGCCGCACCGGCTGCGGGATCGTGGAGAGGTCGAAGCGCCCGGCGGTCATCTTGAGGACCTGCTCGTAGACGCTGTCGCCGTCGGCCAGCCGCCGGCCGGTGGCGGCGAACGCCAGGGTGGCGCCTAGCGAGAAGACGTCGGCGGGCGCGGCGGCCTCCGCGCCGCGCAGGCGCTCCGGCGCCATGTAGGCCGGGGTGCCGACCAGGCTCGTGGTCAGCCGGGTGGAGTCCGGGGTCTGCGCGATGCCGAAGTCGATGATGTGCGGGCCGGCGTCGTCGAGCAGCACGTTGCCCGGTTTGAGGTCGCGATGCACCAGTCCGGCGCCGTGGATCGAGCCGAGCGCCTCGGCGAGCCCGGCGGCCAGGGTGAGCACCGCCTCGGGCGCGAGCGGACCGTGCTCGGCGACCCACTGCTCCAGGCTCGGTCCGTCGATGTAGGTGGTGGCCAGCCAGGGCGACTCGGCGTCGGGATCGGCGTCCACCACGGCGGCGGTGAACAGCGGACTGACCGCGCGGACCGCGGCGACCTCGCGCGCGAACCTGCGCCGGAACACCGGGTTGTCGGCCAGCTCATGGCGGATCACCTTGATGGCCAGCCGGCGCCCGGTGGCGGACTGGGCCAGGTAGACCCGCCCCATCCCGCCGCTGCCCAACACACCGAGCAGCCGGTACGACGAGATGGTCGTGGGGTCGGCGACGCCAAGTGGCTTCATGGCTACTTCCGCTAATGCCGGGGCGGTCTCCTGCATGGTAACGACGGCCCCGGCTCGGTAGATCGCGACAACGTGTCGGCTTTCCTGCCTTGTCGGACACCCGATCTATCCGCACGGTGCGCGGTCGCGGTGCTCGCGTCGGGTACCGGTCGGTCATCGGCGGGTTGCGGACGGGGTCGCGCATACCAAGATCGGTGGCAGTATGGTCGGCATGCCGAGCTTGACCAGGATCGAAGCGTCGCAGCGAGCGCGGATGCTGCGCGTCGACTCATATGACGTGGATCTCGACCTGACCCTTGGCGACGAGGTCTTCGGCTCGATCTCCAGGATTCGGTTCTCCGCGCAGTCGCCCGGCCCCAGCTTTCTCGACGTCAAGCCGCGGACGCTGCGCTCCGCCACCCTCAACGGCGTGCCGCTGGACGTGGCCGGGCTCGCCGACGGCCGGCTGCCGCTGCCCGACCTGGCCGCCGACAACGAGTTGGTGGTCGAGGCGACGATGGCGTACACGAAGACCGGCACCGGGCTGCACCGGTTCATCGACCCGGCCGACGGCGAACTGTACATCTACGCGTGGATGTTCCTCGACGACGCGTGCACCGTGTTCGCCTGCTTCGATCAGCCCGACCTCAAGGCATCGCTGACCCTGAACGTCACGGTGGATCCACAGTGGACTGTTGTGGCCAACGGTGCCCTGCGCGCGCGCGAACCGGGCCGGTGGCAGTTCGCGCCGACCGCCCCGATGTCCACCTACCTCGTCGGGCTGGCCGCCGGGCCGTACCACGAGGTGCGTGGCGCCGAGCACGACGGCATCCCGATGAGCCTGTACGCGCGGCGCAGCCTCGCCGAGTACCTGGAGCGGGACGCGCCCGAGATCTTCGAGATCACCCGTTCCTGCCTGGACTGGTACCACGAGCACTTCGGCATCCGGTACCCGTTCGGCAAGTACGACCAGGTGTTCGTTCCGGAGTTCACGATGGGCGCCATGGAGAACCCGGGCGTGGTGACGTTCCGCGACGAGTTCATCTTCCGCTCCGCCGCCACCGAGACCGAGCTTGAGTCCCGGGCGGTCGTGATCGCGCACGAGATGGCGCACATGTGGTTCGGTGACCTGGTCACCCTGCGCTGGTGGGACGACGTGTGGCTCAACGAGTCGTTCGCCGAGTACATGGGCCACCGGGTGGCCGCCGAGGCGACCCGGTACCGCGAGGCGTGGGCGAGCTTCGCCAGTGGGCGCAAGGCCTGGGGGTACGCGACGGACCAGCGCCCGTCGACCCACCCCGTGGTCGGCGACGTGCCGGACGTCGAGTCGGCCCCGCTGATGTTCGACGGAATCTGCTACGCCAAGGGCGCCTCGGTGCTGCGCCAGCTCGTGGCGTGGCTGGGCGACGAGGTGTTCCTGGCCGGCCTGCGCGACTACTTCGCGCGCCACCGCCACGGCAACGCCACGCTCGCCGACCTGCTCGACGCGCTGGGTCGGGCCGGTGACCGGGACCTGTCCGGCTGGGCGCGGCTCTGGCTGCAGACCACCGGGGTCAACACGGTCAGCCTGGACGGCGGCGTGATAGTCCAGGACGGCGACCCGCCCCGGCCGCACCGGCTCGGCATCGGGCGCTACGACGCGTCCGGCTCGCTGCTGGAGCGGGTCGAGGTGGACCTCGACGCCCGGCGTACCCCGATCGAGCTGGCGCCGGCGGAGCTGGTGCTGCCCAACGACGGCGACCTGAGCTTCGTCAAGGTCCGGCTCGCCGACTGGCGGCCGCTGCTCGGGCTGCTGCCCAGGATCACCGACTCGCTGACCCGGGCCCTGCTGTGGCACGCGGCGTGGGAAGCGGTTCGCGACGCCGTGCTGCCGGCCGGGTTCTACCTGGAGTTGGCCGCCGCCGGGCTGCCCACCGAGACGCGGGTACCGGTCATCGACGACGTGCTCGACAACGCGTGGACCGCGGCCACCCGGTACCTGCCGGAGGGGCGGCGCGTCGAGGCGCTGGCCGGCATGCGCGACGTGTGCCTGTCCCTGCTGGCCGGCGAGCCCGAGCGCCGGCTGTCCTTCGCACGGGGCGCGGCCCGGTTCGCGCCGCCTGGGGACGCCTCGGCGGCCGAGCAGCTGCGCGGCTGGCTGGCCGAGGAACGCACCGACTTCGGGGTGCGGGTCGATCCGGAGCTGCGCTGGCTGCTGCTGTACCGGCTGGCCGCGCTCGGCGAGCTGGGGCCGGCGCAGATCGACGCGGAGTACGACCGCGACCGCAGCGGCACCGGCGCGGAGCAGGCGGCCCGCTGCCGGGCGGCCCGCCCGGACCCGGCGGCGAAGGCCGCGGCCTGGCAGGCGATAGTCCGCGACGAGCAGCTGTCCCAGCGGATGCTGTTCGCCATCGCGGACGGGATCTGGCAGCCCGGTCAGGAGTCGCTGGCCGAGCCCTACGTCGACCGCTACGCCGGCCAGATGCCCGAAATGGCGACCCGGCGCAGCCCCCAGGTGGTCAGCAAGCTAGCCGGTTCGGCGTACCCCCGGTATGTTGTGGCACCGGCCACACTGGACACTATGCGACGGCTGCTCGCCCGCGACGACCTGACCCCGACGCTGCGGCGGGCGGTGGTCGACGCCACCGACGAGCTGGTCCGCTCGCTGGCGGCTCGCGAGCCGGGTCGGTAAGGCGGCGTCAGCCGGGCAGGAGTAGATCGACAGTCGCGATTCTGGGGCAACGGATCGCGGCCGAGGAGGTGCTTCGTGATCTTCGATCTGGCCGAGACCATGTCGGTGGACGAACGCGGCGCGCTACAGACCCGGCGACTACGCGCGTTGGTCGACCGGTTGCTGGCGGCCCGGGGCCCGCAGGCCGCGACGCTGCGCGCGGCGGGCGTCGAGCGCGGCGACCGGCTGACCCTCGATGACCTGCCCGGCCTGCCCACGCTGAGCAAGCCGGACCTGTGGCAGGCCTACCCGTTCGGCATGCTCGCCGTGCCGCTGGAGGACTGCGCCGCGGTGCACGGATCCTCGGGCACCAGCGGCCGGCCGACCCTGGTCCCGTACACCTCGAACGACCTCGACCTGTGGGCCCACGTGATGGCGCGCGGCCTGGCCGCCGCCGGCGCGACCCGGGGCTCGATCATCCACAACGCGTACGGGTACGGGCTGTTCACCGGCGGCCTCGGCGTGCACCACGGCGCCCGCGCGCTGGGTGCCACGGTGATCCCGATGTCCAGCGGCAACACCGCCCGGCAGCTGCGGCTGATCCAGGACGTGCACCCGGACGTGCTGACCTGCACCCCGTCGTACGCCATCTACCTCGCCGAGGCGGCCCGCGCCGAGGGGATCGACCCGACCGGCCTGGGACTGCGCGTCGGGGTGCACGGTGCGGAGCCGTGGACCGACGCCATGCGCGAGCAGATCGAGCTGCTGCTGGGCATCCGGGCGCTGGACATCTACGGGCTGTCCGAGGTGATCGGGCCGGGTGTGGCCTGCGAGAGCCTGGACTCCGGCGGCTGGCTGCACGTACAGGAGGACCACTTCTTCGTCGAGGCGCTCGATCCGCTGTCCGGCCGGCCGGTACCGGACGGTGAGCTGGGGGAGCTGACCTTCACCACGCTCACCAAGGAGGCGTTCCCGCTGCTGCGGTACCGGACCGGTGACCTGGCGCGGCTGTCGCGCAAGCCGTCGCCGGACGGCCGGACCACGGTGAAGATGAGCAAGGTGGTCGGCCGCTCCGACGACATGCTGGTGGTCCGCGGGATCAACGTGTACCCGAGCGAGGTGGAGGCGGTGGTGCTCGCCGACGCGGCGATCGGGCCGCAGTACGCGATAGTGGTCGACGCCCGCGGGGCGCTGCTCCGGCTGCTCGTGTGCGCCGAGCCGTCGTCGGCCGACATCGACGGCCTGGAGGTCGGGGCCCGGCTGCGCGACTCGCTGGCCCGCCGGCTCGGTCTCGGCTGCGACGTCCGGATCGTCGAGCCGGGTGCCCTGCCGCGTACCGAGGTCGGCAAGGCGCGCCGGGTGATCCGGTGGCAGGCCGGCCCGGCGCCGCTGCCCGGCCTGGAGTGACGGTCGTTGGTGCGGCCGGCCTGGACGGCGCTGTTTGGTGCGGCCGGCCCGCACGGCGCGGGCCGGCCGCCGGCTCAGCTCACGCCAGTGAGGGATTTCACCACATTGATGCCGAAGTAGATCACGAAGACGATGGTCACGCCCCACATCAGCGGGTGGATCTCGCGACCCTTGCCCCGTACCAGGCGGATCGCCACCCAGCTGATGAACCCGGCGCCGATCCCGTCGGTGATCGAGTACGTGAACGGCATCAGCACCATCGTGAGGAACGCTGGGATCGCCACCCCGAGATCGCTGAAGTCGATGTCGCGCACCTGACGGATCATCAGCGCGCCCACGATGACCAGCGCCGGTCCGGCCGCCTCGCTGGGCACCAACTGCACCAGCGGGGTCAGCAAGAGTGCCGCCAGGAACAGCACGCCGGTGACCACGCTGGTCAGGCCGGTGCGGCCGCCGTCGGCGATGCCCGAGGAGGACTCGACGTACGTGGTCGCCGACGACGCGCTCGCGCCGCCGCCGGCCGCCGCCGCGATGCCGTCGACGAACAGCACCCGACCCAGCCGCGGGATGTCCCCCTTCGGCGTGGCCAGCCCGGCCTGCCGGGCCAGTCCGACCGTGGTGCCCATCACGTCGAAGAAGTCGGAGAGCACGAGGGTGAAGACGAGCAGGATCGCGGTCAGCACGCCGACGCTGGCGAAGGCGCCGAACGACACGTGCCCGACCAGGTGCAGGTCCGGGGCCTGAAACAGCGGGTGCGGCAGGGTGGGCACGGACAGCTGCCAACCGGTCGGGTTCGGCTTGCCGTTCACGACCGAGGGGCCCGGCTTGGCCAGCGCGTTGACGATGGCCGCGAACACCGTGGTGCCGATGATGCCGATCAGCATGCCGCCGCGTACCTTGCGGGCCACCAGCACGCCGGTCAGCAGCAGGCCGACCACGAACACCAGGCTGGTCCAGCCGTGCAGGGTCCCGTCGGAGCCCAACTGCACCGGAACCGTGGTGTTGGCCGCGTCCGGTATCCGGCGCACCAGACCGCCGTCCACGAAACCGATCAGCGAGATGAACAGGCCGATGCCGACCGCGATGGCGGCCTTGAGCTCACGGGGAATCGCCTGGAAGACGGCCTGGCGGAAGCCGGTGATCACCAGTACGGCGATGAGCAGACCCTCGATGACGACCAGGCCCATGGCCTCCGGCCAACTCATCCTCGAGGCCACCGAGTACGCGACGAACGCGTTGAGCCCGAGGCCGGTGGCGACCCCGAACGGTACCTTGCCGATCAGTCCCATGAGGATCGTCATCACGGCGGCGACCAGGGCGGTGACCCCGGCTACCGGGGCTATGCCGAGCAGATGTCCGCCCTTGTCGGGGGCGGTACCGATGATCAATGGATTGAGTACCACGATGTAGGCCATCGTGGCGAACGTGGTCAGGCCGGCGAGGATTTCGCGCCGGACCGTCGAGCCCCTCCGACTGATCTCGAAGAACCGGTCGAAGGCGTTGCGGGGTGGTGTTGCGTCCTGCGTCTGCGATGGCTGGGGCGGGGGGGTCACGGTCGTCACGCTCATGGCGCCGTTGGCTCCTCTTTCCGGGTTGGCCGCCGGCGATGACCGACGGCTAAGCGGCAGCCGCTCCGATTCGGTTAGCCCGGAAAACGTCGGAACGGTGAAGGGGTAGGACAGCGGGAAATACGGCGGAGCCACCCGGTCCGGGCTGGCTCCTGCGCCAACCTTACCGGCGGCTGCCGCATACGGCGAGGTCCGGCTATGTCTGGCAGCCTCACAGATCGATACCTACCCATCCGTAGCGGTATTCGCGGTCCGTACTCCCGGTCCGTATTCGCGGCCCGGATTCATGCCCTCGTCCACCCCGATCGGGCCCGCCGGGTTTCCCGCTCACCACCGAGCAGTCGATCATGCGGGTAGCATCGGGACGATGGAGGCTCGTACACGCCGGATCGGGATCATGGGTGGGACCTTCGATCCGATTCACCACGGTCACCTCGTCGCGGCCAGCGAGGTGGCCATGCGCTTCGATCTCGACGAGGTCGTGTTCGTGCCCACCGGAGAGCCCTGGCAGAAGGCGGACGACAAGGTCAGCCCCGCCGAGGACCGGTACCTGATGACGGTGATCGCCACCGCGTCGAACCCGCGCTTCACGGTGAGCCGGGTCGACATCGACCGGGGCGGGCCGACGTACACCATCGACACCCTCCGGGACCTGCGGACGCTGTACGGCTCGGCGGCCCAGTTGTTCTTCATCACCGGCGCCGACGCCCTGGACAAGATCTTGTCCTGGAAGGAAGTGGACGAGATCTTCGAACTCGCCCACTTCGTGGGGGTGACCCGGCCCGGGTTCGACCTGTCCGATGATCACGTGCCGGACCACGAGATCAGTCTGATCCAGGTGCCGGCCATGGCCATCTCCTCCACGGACTGCCGTGAGCGGGTCGCCGCCGGCCAACCGGTGTGGTACCTGGTACCCGACGGGGTGGTGCAATATATCGCAAAGCGCCACTTGTACCTCTAATTGCCGTTCGCCCCACTCGGTCGTGGCTGGACGGCGACCTCGCCGCCGTTTGTGAGAGGCTGGTAGCTGGCGACCGGCCTGGGTCGCGGCGCGCCGAGCGCGCCGAGCCAGACCGGTCGAAGCGGCAAAACCGAGAGGAGCCAGGTGCCCGCAACCGAGCGCGCCATCGAGCTTGCGCTGGCCGCCGCCCAGGCGGCCGCCGACAAGAAGGCCAACGACATCGTCATCATCGACGTAGCCGACCAACTGGTGATCACAGATGTGTTCCTGGTCGCCTCCGCCCCCAACGAACGCCAGGTCCAGGCCATCGTGGATGCCATCGAGGAGGCGTTGCTCGAACTGCCGGAGAAGGCCAAGCCGGTGCGCCGCGAGGGCGAACGCGCGGGCCGTTGGGTGCTGCTGGACTACGTCGATCTTGTGGTCCACGTCCAGCACAGCGAGGAGCGCGAGTTCTACGCGCTGGATCGGCTGTGGAAGGACTGCCCGACCATCCCGTTCGTCGATCGAGACCTGGTCTCGGCTGACCGCGATGGTTCCTTCGAGGCGTCATGACCGCCACCCGGCTGATCGTGCTCCGGCACGGCCAGACCGTGTGGAACGTCGACAACCGGATCCAGGGGCAGCTCGACATCGAGCTCAACCCGGTCGGGCTGGCGCAGGCCGAGGCCGTCGCTTCCCGGCTCGCCGAGCTGAAACCCGACGCGATCGTGAGCAGCGACCTGCGCCGGGCCGCCGACACGGCGGCCGCCCTGGCGGCGGCCACCGGCCTGACCGTCCAGTACGACCAGCGGCTGCGTGAGCGCTGTTTCGGTGACTGGCAGGGCCTGACCAACGCCGAGGCCGCCGAGCGCTACCCGCAGGAGTACGCCCGCTGGCGGGCCGGCCAGGCGATCGACGGCTGCGGGGTGGAGGAGGTCGACGACCTCGGCAAACGGGCGTCCGGCGCGATGCGGGAGGCCGCCGAGCTGGCCCCGGGCGGCACGGTGGTGGCGGTCGGCCATGGCGGCAGCGCCAAGTACGGCATGGTGGCCCTGCTCGGCTGGCCGAGCACGGTGCTGGGCGGGATCGGCGCGCTGAGCAACTGCCACTGGATCGACCTGCGTGCGTATCCGGTCCCGGGCTGGCAACTGCGCGGATACAACCTGCCGTAGTTATCCGCGCACGGGAACCGGGCGGGCCGGGGTAACGTCCCATGGAAATGGGTACGCGTCGACTTGTCGTCTTGTGCGCCGGCCTGGTGACGGCCGGCCTGGTCGCGTCCGGTGGGCTGGCCGGCTGCTCGGCCGACCAGGCAGGGTCGGGCACGACCGTGGGGGTCACCGGCTCCGCGTCCGCCGAACCGTCCATCCAGCCCATGCCGCTGCCGTCCCCGGTGGGTACGCCGTCGGCCAGCCTTCCGCCGTCGGACCTCACGCCCGCCAGCCCCGGGCCGTCGGACCTCACGACCTCCGCGCCGGCCATCTCGGTGCCCACCAGGCCGGCCCCGACGATGGCGGACCAGACGCTGACCGGGCAGGTCGAGGAGGGCGTCGAGCGGGGCTGCTTGATCTTGCGCGACTCCACGGGCGTGTACCAGCTGCTGGGCGGTGACCCGACGGTCGTGTACGCGGGTGCCGACGTCTCGGTCACCGGTCACGTGATCACTGGCGTGATGAGCTACTGCATGCAGGGACGTCCGTTCCAGATCACCGAGGCGCACCGCAGCTGACCTGGGCGTGCGTGGCCCCGCCACGCGGACGTCCGTCCGGCGTGACCCGCGCCCGTCCGGCGTGACCCGCGCCCGGTGGCCGATGGTCCGGTCGCCGGTGATCCGACGGTCGCCGGTGGTCGGACGGTCGGCGGTGGTCGGACGGTCGGCGGCGGCTTGTCGAGCGCCTCCGAGGCGGGTTGTCGGGTAGTTGGCGGTGGGTCATCGGGCACTTACCCGTGGGTCGCTGGGTGCTTGGTGGTGGGGTGCTGGGCGCCTGGCGGCGGGTGATCGGGCGGGCGGCGACCGTCGCGGCGGTCCCGGTCCGGATCGGATACCGTGCCGGCATGTCCATTGCCGTCGTGACCGACTCGACCGCCTGCCTGCCGGCGGAGCTGGTCGCGCGCGACGGGCTGACCGTGGTGCCGCTGATCGTGGCGATCGGCGGGATGCAGGGGCGTGAGGGGATCGACGTGTCCTCGGCTGACGTCGCGCGGGCGCTGACCGCCCGACGGCTGGCGGTGACCACGTCGCGTCCGTCGCCGGCCGAGCTTGCCGAGGTGTACCAGGGGCTGCTGGCCGGCGGGGCGACCGGGATCGTTTCGGTGCACCTGTCGGCCAAGCTGTCCGGCACCTACGACGCGGCGGTGCTCGCCGCCGCCAGCCACCCGGGCAGGGTCGAGGTGGTGGACTCCCGGAGCACCGGGATGGGCCTGGGCTTTCCCGCGCTGCACGCACGCGGCGACGACCCGGTGGAGGCCCGGGACGCGGCGCTCGCCGCGGTCGGCCGGACCACCACGTTGTTCTATGTGGACACGCTGGAATATCTGCGTCGAGGCGGGCGGATCGGCCCCGCCTCCGCCCTGCTGGGCACGGCGCTGTCGGTCAAGCCGATCCTGCACATGGTCGACGGCGAGATCGTGGTGCGGGACAAGGTGCGCACCGCGACCAGGGCGATGGGTCGGCTCGTCGACCTCGCGGCGGAGGCGGCCGGTCTGTCCGATGTGGACATTGCCGTGCACCACCTGGCGGCGCCCGAGCGGGCCGCGGAGCTGCTGGCGGCGCTCACCGATCGGCTGGGCACCCGCATCCGGACCCGCTACCAGACGGAGATAGGCGCGGCGATCGGCGCGCACGTCGGGCCCGGCACGGTGTCGGTGGTCGTGCATACCAGATCGACCGTCTGATCGATCCGGCGTCCACAACCACCCTCGCCATCCACAGATCATGATGTGGCCTGGGCGTCACCGGGGGCGATCGGCCTAGCGTTCCGGCCGTGCGCAGAGGCGATCGGAAGCGGGACGAGGACGAGATTCGGCGCCGGTTCGACGCGGTGTGGCCGACCACGCCGCCGCGGAATCCGGCTGCCGTCGACGGCTGGCGGCGGCATGACTCGAGGGACGACCTCGAGCCAGGCCCACCCGCGGCTGGCCCGCCCGCGGCTGGCCCGCCCGCGGCTGGCCCGCCCGCGGCTGGCCCGCCCGCGGCTGGCCCGCCCCTGGCCGGCCCGCCCCTGGCCGGCCCGCCCCTGGCCGGCACGAACTCGCTGGGGATTCCGGGCGGCGGGCATCGGGTCCGTCCGGGCGCGCCGGACGGGGCCGTCGGCCCCGGTGCGGTAAACGACGGTGCGGTTGACGGCAGTGCGGTAAACGGCGGTGCGGTTGACGACGGTGCGGTTAATGGCGGAGCCGTCAACGACGGCATCGTGGGCGGCGGCATCGTTGACGGCGGCGCCGTGCGCGGCGGCGGCCTTCGGAACGATGGCTGGGGCGGCGACGGTTGGCGTGGCGAGGGCTGGCGCGGCGAGGGCTTGGCCGGTGCGGCCTCGAACGGTGCGGCCTCGAACGGTGCGGCCTCGAACGGTGCGGCCTGGGAGGGCGCCGGGTGGGAGGGCGCCGGCTCGACCGGCGTCGCTTCGACCGGTGCCGGCTGGGACGGTAACGACTGGGCGAGCGGTGCCGCGAGCGGCGACCTCGGCCCGGGATCGCTGAGGGGATCGGGCCGCCGGGTGCTGGGCGCCTTCGATCCCGGGCGGCGGGGGATCAGGGCGCTCATCGTGGTGGCCGTCCTGGTCGTACTGGTCGCGGCGGTTCTCGCCTGGCGGGCGCAGCCGCGCGCGGAGCCGGTGAGCCCCGTCTCCTCGTACACCGCCGGCCCGTTGGACGCGGCGCCGTCCCCGTCCCCGAGCACGATCGTCGTGGCGGTGCAGGGCAAGGTGACCCACCCCGGCCTGGTGCGCCTGCCCGGCGGCGCCCGCGTCGCCGACGCCATCGCCGCAGCGGGCGGGCCGTTGCCCGGGGTTGACGTGTCATACGTCAATCTGGCCCGCAAGCTCGCCGACGGAGAGCTGATCGTCATCGGGGTGACCCCTCCGCCGGGGACGGGCGCCGACGGGGTGAACGGGGCCGATGGGTCGGACCCGGCCGCGGGTGCCAAGATCGACCTCAACGCCGCCTCGCTCACCGCCCTGGAGACCCTGCCCGGCATCGGCCCGGCGCTGGCGCAGCGCATCATCGACTACCGAACCCAGCATGGTGGCTTCCACAGCGTGGACGAACTGCGCCAGGTCTCCGGCATCGGAGACGCGAAGTTCGCCTCCGTCAAGGATCTGGTGACGGTGTGAGCGCCGCTCCGGAGCGTGATCGGCGATCCGCGAGGGATCAGGCCCCACCCCGGCGGGCCCTGCCCGACCTCCGGCTGGCCGGCATCGCCGTCGGCGCCTGGTCGACCGCGCTCGGCTGCCTGTATGTGAGCGCCGTCCACGCGGCCGAGCTGGCCGCGGCGGCCGCGCTGCTGGCTGCCGGTGCCGGATTCGTCAGGAGGCTCGGTCCGGCGCGTTGGCTCGTGGTGGCTGTGCTGCTCGGCTCGGTGTGCGGCGCGACGGCCACCGCCGCCCGGTTGGCCGTCCGGGACGCGCAGCCCCTCGCCGGTCTCGTCCGGCGGCACGCGAGTGTGCAGTTGGAACTGACGGTTGCCGGCGATCCGAAACTGGTGGGTGGCACGGCGGGAAGGCCGCCGCTCTATCTGGTGCCCGCGTCGGCCTCGACGGTGCGCACCGAGGACGGCAGGCGTTTCCGGCTCGACGCGGGCGTGCTGGTGCTCGCCGACGATCCGGCCTGGCGGGCCCTGTTGCCGGGGACGCCGGTGCTCGCCTCGGGCCGGCTGTCCCCGCCCGACGCCGGCGACCTGACGGCCGCCGTCCTGTCGGCGTCGGCGGCACCGGACCGGACGGGTAGGGCGCCATGGGTGCAGCGGGCGGCCGGCGCGCTGCGCTCCGGCCTGCGCCGGGCGTGCGAGCCGCTGCCGAGCGGGCCGGGCGGGCTGCTGCCCGGCCTGGTGGATGGGGACACGGCGGGCCTCGATCTGGCCGTCGCCGACGACTTCCGGGCGACCGGAATGACGCACCTCGTGGCCGTCTCCGGGGCGAACGTCGCCTACGTGTTGGGTGCGGTGCTCCTGCTGGCCCGGTGGTGCCGGGCCGGGCCGCGGCTCGCGGGTGCCCTGTGCACGGTCGCGCTGGTCGGCTTCGTGATCCTGGCGCGGCCGTCGCCGAGCGTGCTGCGGGCCGCGGCAATGGGCGGGCTGGGCCTGCTGGCGCTGGTGTCCGGCCGCCCCCGGGCCGCCGTACCGGGCCTGGCGGCCACCGTGGTCATCCTGATCCTGGTCTCACCGGCGCTCGCGGGTGACCCCGGGTTCGCGCTGTCCGCCTTCGCCACCGCTGGGCTGCTGCTCATCGCCCCCCGCTGGCGCGACGCCCTGCGCCGGCGCCGGGTGCCGGCCGGCCTGGCCGAGGCACTGGCCATTCCGGCCGCCGCCGAGGTGGCCTGCGCGCCGGTGATCGCCGCTATCTCGGGCACGGTCAGCCTCGTCGCCGTGCCGGCCAACCTGGTCGCCGACCCGGCCGTCGCCCCGGCGACCGTGGTGGGCGTGGCGGCGGCGTCGGTGTCCACGGTCTGGCCGGCGGGCGCGGCGTTCCTCGCATGGCTCGCCTCGTGGCCGGCGCGCTGGCTGGTCGGCGTGGCGAGGATCGGCGCGTCGGTGCCGTCGGCGGTGGTGACCTGGCCGGGTGGCGCGACCGGGGGACTGCTGCTCGCGCTGATCCTGCTGGTCGGGGTGGTGGCCGCCCGGCGGCCAGCGGTACGGGTCGTGGCGGCGGTGTGCGCGGTGGCGGGGGTGCTCGGCGGGGTGCCGGTGGCGGTGGTGGTGTCGGGTTGGCCGCCGACGGGTGCGCTCATGGTGGCCTGCGACGTGGGCCAGGGCGACTCGATAGTGCTCCCGATCGCGCCGGGCCGCGCCGTCGTCGTCGATGCCGGCCCGGAGCCCGCGGCCACCGACCGGTGCCTGCGCGAGCTGCGCATCCGGGAGGTGTCGCTGCTGCTCATCAGCCATTACCACGCCGATCATGTGGGCGGCGTGGACGGGGTCTTCCGCGGCCGGCGGGTGGACGAGGTGGCGGTCGGATCGTTCCCGGACCCGGTCGCCGGGCGGCAGGAGGTGCTGGGGGAGGCGGCCGGGCACCACATTCCGGTGGTGGTACCGGGCCTGGGCTGGCGGTGGGCGCAGGGGCCGCTGTCGCTCACGGTGCTCGGGCCGATCGGCCGGGTCACCGGTACCGACTCCGACCCGAACAACAACTCGCTGATCGTGATGGCGGTCGCCGACGGGGTGCGGATGCTGCTGCCCGGCGACGCCGAGGCGCAGGAGCAGACCGAGGTGCTGGCCACGGACGGCCGGGACGCGTTGCGGGCGGACGTGCTGAAAGTCGCCCATCACGGGTCAGCAAATCAAGATCAAGAATTGTTGGACGCGGTGCACCCGTCGATCGCGCTGGTATCGGTCGGGGTCGGCAATCCATACGGGCATCCGAACCTGCCGATGCTCGCGCACCTGGCGCGCAACGGTGCCCGGGTGCTGCGTACGGATCAGGACGGGGACGTGGCGGCGGTGCTCGATCGGGGTGGGCTGGCGACGGTACGGCACGGGTCGAGCCCCGGCCGCCGGCCGCCGTGACGCCGCCGGGTCGGCGGTTCCCGGACGGCTCCGGGTGCCCGGATACGCCGTCCGACCCCGTCTGGAGGCGTTGGAGCAGCGTACTGGGGGTGTATGTGGAGTACTGGAGCGGTTGACCCTCTCCAGAAGCGGCGGTCGACGTGGGACGATGTGAGGGTGACAACGGCGCCTCCCGTGCTCTGCCTCGTCAGCGGTGATGAAGAATTGCTTGTCGCACGTGCGGTAGCCGATGTGACCGCGCTGTCGCGCGCCAGCGATCCCGAAACCGACGTGCGTGAACTCGACGCCGGCTCGCTCGTCCCCGGCGAGCTGGCCGAGCTGCTGAGCCCCTCGCTGTTCGGCGGCCGCCGGGTGCTGGTGGTCCGCAACGGGCAGGACGCGAAGAAGGATCTCGTCGCCGCGCTCCTCGGGTACGCCCGCGACCCCGATCCCGAGGTCAGCCTGGTCGTCACGCACGCCGGCGGAGCCAAGGGCAAGGCTTTCGCGGAGGGGCTGCGGGAGGCCGGCGCCAAGGTCCTGGGGGCCGCGAAGCTGACCCGGCCCCGGGAGCGGGTGGACTTCGTCCGGGACGAGGTGCGCCGGCTGGGTGGCAAGTGCACGGAGGACGCCGCCGAGGCGCTGCTCGCCGCGGTCGGTCACGACCTGCGTGAGCTGGCATCGGCGTGCTCGCAGCTGATGGCCGACACCGACGGGCGGATCGGTGCCGACACGGTCAACCGGTACTACCGCGGCCGGGCCGAGGTCAGCGGGTTCACCGTGGCCGACGCGGCGATGGTGGGCGACGTCCCGGGGGCGCTGGAGGCGCTGCGCTGGGCGCTGCAGGTGGGCGTCGACCCGGTGCCGATCGCCGACGCGCTGGCCGACGGGGTGCGTACGGTGGCCCGGGTCGCCTCGGCTGGCCGGGGCAACGCGTACCAGCTCGCCTCGACGTTGGGCATGCCGGCCTGGAAGATCGAGCGCGCGCAGCGGCAGGCGCGTGGGTGGACGGCCGAGGGCCTGGTCGATGCGATGCGGGCGGCCGCGGACTGTAATGCCGCGGTCAAGGGCGGGTCGGACGACCGGGGTTACGCGCTGGAGTCCGCGATCTTTGCGGTGACCGCCGCGCGCAACGCGGGGGACGGCCGGTGAAGACCGCGGTGCACCGGGCGAGCGGTGCGGAGCGTGCCGGGTGAGCGGCGGGGCGACGGCCAAGCGGCCGCTCTACGCCCGCGTGCTGCGGCTGCGTTACATGCACCCGGGCGGCCTGCTGTGCTTCGTCTTCTTCGAAGGCATGATTTTGCTCGCCATCCTGCTCGCGCTCGCCGAGCTGGTGACCTGGTGGATCGTGATCATTCTGCCCGTCTCGGTGGCGGCCATGGTGAAGATCAACGACATCATCGCCGGGCTGTCCTTCCCGTACCCCGGCGAGAAGACGGTGCTCCCGAGGCGGATTCCGGAGGTTGCCCGGGGGAGCGCCACGGTCGAGTTGAAGGCGGCCGGGGCGTCGTCGCAACGGACAAGTCGGGCGGTGGGCCGTGCCGTCGGGCGCGCCGTGGGCACGGCCGCGGCCCCCGCCGTCCAGGCCTCTACCGTCCACGCCCCTACCGTTCCGGTCCCCGCCGTCCCGGTCGCACAGGCACTTCCGGTCGGGCGGAACCAGCTGGCGAGCGGTTTCCCGGTGGTGCCGGGAGCGTTGGGTGCCTTCGGGCCTCCGAACGGGTCGGGGGCGGCCGGCTCGAACGCCGAGCCTGGCCCGGATGGTGCGACCGGCCAGAGTGCTGCGACCGGCCAGAGTGGTGCGACCGGCCCGGACGGTGCGACCGGCCTGCGTGGAGAGGGCGGGCCGAGCGGTGCGGACCGGAATGGCGGGGCTCCTGCCGGTGGCGGCGCCCCGTCGGATAGTGGCCCGGTCGACCCGGCCGCGAGCGGATCGAGCGACCAGGCTGGCCCGGCCGCACCGAGCGGGGCGCGTGGCACGGGCGGACCGCCCGACATGGGTCGATCAGCCAAGATGGGTGGATCGGCCGAGGTGGGTGGATCGGCCATAGCCGGCGGGTCGGCCGGACCGGCCGATCCGATCCGAGGGAGCGGGCACGAAGAAACGGCACCTATGGGCGAACAAGGCACGTCGGGCGCATCGGGGAAGCCGGCCGATCTCGCCGGCGGTGCCACGGACGGTGGCCCCGGAGGCCCCGGTACGCCGATTCCTCCGTCTGCCGCGCCGAGACCGGCCGAGGACCCCGGTCGCGGGATGAACCCGGCGCTGCCGATGCGTCGCGCCGTCCGGCCCAACCAGCGGCGGTTCGACGCCCGGTCTAGACCCGGGCAGTGGCTAGACCCGGGCAGTGGCTAGACCCGGACAGAGTCCAGCCCCAGCGGGGAGTCTGGGCCCAGGAACGCGAAAACGCCGCCCGGGAGGGCCCGGACGGCGGTACGCGAAAAGGGCGCTCAGGCCGCCAGCGACGTGTAGCGCTTGGCGATGGCCGACTTGCGGTTGGCCGCCTGGTTCTTGTGGATGACGCCCTTGCTCACGGCCTTGTCCAGCTTGCGGGACGCGTCGCGCAGCAGGGTCTCGGCCGAGGCGGCATCGCCGGCCTGGACCGCCTCGTTGTACTTGCGGATCGCCGTCTTGAGCGACGACTTGACCGCCTTGTTCCGCAGCCGGGCCTTCTCGTTCTGCCGGTTGCGCTTGATCTGGGACTTGATGTTCGCCACGCGACAGCCTCGTCCTGATAGCTCGGTTGGTTGCTTGGGCGTGGATGACTGTACGTCGCCACACGCGAGCAGCCAGAGTACCAGGTCACCGGCTGTCGGGCCAAAACGGGCCGGCTGGGGCGACGGTACGCCCCAGCCGGCCCCGCGGCGTCGCTCAGCAGGCGCCGTTGCAGGCGAGTACCTTCAGCCGGTCCAGCGTCCCGTTCCAGACGTCGGAGTCGCCGGCCAGTGTGGCCGCGCTGCTCCACTGCCAGAACGAGTAGACCGAGTACCCGGGCGGAAGCGCGCCCACCGTGCTGGCGTACCGGGCGATCCACAGCGGCGAGTTGGCCGCCCACGGGTTGGAGTTGCCGATGCAGGTGTTCCACCAGTCCGTGGTCGTGTAGA
Source organism: Rugosimonospora acidiphila (assembly GCF_039543385.1). Lineage (NCBI taxonomy): Bacteria > Bacillati > Actinomycetota > Actinomycetes > Micromonosporales > Micromonosporaceae > Rugosimonospora > Rugosimonospora acidiphila. The sequence goes on along the minus strand of NZ_BAABJQ010000006.1, from coordinate 374,858 downwards.
GCACCGGCCACCGGGTGGTCCGGGCGTGGTACTCGTTCGAGAACGAGGTGATCCAGCTGCGCATCGACGCCTGGGACAGGCCGTAGCACTCCGCGCCGTACGGGTTGTACTCGATGTCCAGGGCGCCCGGGAGGGTCTTGCCGTCCTTCGACCAGCCGCCGCCGTGGTTGACGAAGTAGTCGGCCTGGACCGCGCCGGTGGTGGTGTCCGGGCGGGCGAAGTGGTATGCGCCGCGGATCATGCCCACGTTGTACGAGCCGTTGTACTGCTGGGCGAAGGACGCATTGGTGTAGTACGTGCCCTCGGTGGCCTTGATGTAGGCGAACCTCGAGCCGGCGTTCCACTGCGCCTGCCAGTTGACGCTGCCCTGGTAGGAGGACACGTCCTGGCCCTGGACTCCGGCCGGGGCCGCGACGGCGCCGGTGCCGAAGAGGATACTCACGGCGGCGGTGGCCGCGACGGTGAGTCCGGCCAGCAGGCCGAGCCGCTTGCGGGGTGATGGCATTTGCGCTCCTCGGGGTAATGGGGGTCGTGATGACCTTCGATGTTTATGTCACACCTCAAGGTGGATCTCCAGACACATTGACGATCTTTGCGGTATCTGTTTCGCGAATTGTGCGTAACCGAGCGACAAGCCGCCCCGGACCCGGGCCGGCGGGGCGGGCGCCGTCCGTCCGCTCGGTGGCCGCTGTGGCGCCCGGAACCCGCCAGCCGGCCCCCGCGCCCCGCGGGCCGGGCATGGGACGATAGAAGCGAGACCGCGGCGCGCCGGGCCATGCTGGGCGCGCCGCACTCGATCACGAGCACCGACGAGCAACCAACCGAATACGAAGAACCGACGACGAACGGACGACCGTGCCATCGACGCCAGCTGCGGGCGCTACCGCTCCGGAGCGCATCCGCAACTTCTGCATCATCGCCCACATCGACCACGGGAAGTCCACCCTGGCCGACCGGATGCTGCAGCTCACTGAGGTTGTGGACGCACGGCAGATGCGTGCGCAGTACCTCGACCGGATGGACATCGAGCGCGAGCGCGGCATCACGATCAAGAGCCAGGCCGTCCGGATGCCCTGGCGGGTGCGGGAGGGTGGCCTGAGCGGCGAGGACAGCGTCCTCAACATGATCGACACGCCCGGTCACGTCGACTTCACCTATGAGGTCAGCCGGAGTCTGGCCGCCTGCGAGGGCGCCGTCCTGCTGGTCGACGCGGCCCAGGGGATCGAGGCGCAGACCCTGGCCAACCTGTACCTGGCCCTGGAGGACGACCTCACGATCATCCCGGTCCTCAACAAGATCGACTTGCCGGCCGCCCAGCCGGAGAAGTACGCCGAGGAGCTGGCGCACCTGATCGGCTGCCAGCCCGAGGACTGCCTGCGGGTGTCCGGGAAGACCGGGGAAGGTGTGTCGCACCTGCTGGACGAGATCGTCCGGCAGATCCCGGCGCCGGTCGGCGTCGCCGATGCCCCGGCCCGCGCGATGATCTTTGACTCGGTGTACGACGTCTATCGCGGTGTGGTCACCTATGTCCGGGTTATCGATGGCCGGATCGAGGCCCGCGACCGGATCAAGATGATGTCCACCGGGGCGGTGCACGAGCTGCTGGAGATAGGCGTGATCTCGCCGGAGCCGCTCAAGGGGAAGGGGCTCGGCGTCGGCGAGGTCGGGTACCTGATGACCGGCGTGAAGGATGTGCGGCAGTCCCGCGTCGGCGACACGGTCACCATCAATTCACGGCCGGCCACCGATGCGCTGGGGGGATACAAGGACCCCAAGCCGATGGTCTACTCCGGCCTGTACCCGATCGACGGCTCGGACTACCCGGATCTGCGCGACGCGCTCGACAAGCTCAAGCTCAACGACGCCGCGTTGTCCTACGAGCCGGAGACCAGCGCGGCGCTCGGCTTCGGATTCCGCTGCGGCTTCCTCGGGCTGCTGCACCTGGAGATTATCCGGGAGCGGCTGGAGCGCGAATTCGGCCTCGACCTGATCTCGACCTCGCCGAACGTGGTCTACCGGGTCAACCTGGACGGCGGCGGTGAGCTCACCGTCACCAACCCGAGCGAGTACCCGACGGGCAAGGTGGCCGAGGTCTTCGAGCCGATCGTGCGGGCCACGGTGCTGACCCCCAACGACTACGTCGGCGCGGTGATGGAGCTGTGCCAGGGGCGCCGGGGCAGCCTGCAGGGCATGGACTATCTGTCCGCCGACCGGGTCGAGCTGCGATACACGCTGCCGCTCGCCGAAATCATCTTCGACTTCTTCGACCAGCTCAAGTCGCGCACCAAGGGCTACGCGTCGCTGGACTACGAGCCCAACGGCGAGCAGCAGGCCGACCTCGTCAAGGTGGACATCCTGCTGCACGGCGAGGCGGTCGACGCGTTCTCCGCGATCGTGCACAAGGACAAGGCGTACAACTACGGCGTCGGGATCGCCGCCAAGCTGCGCTCGTTGATCCCCCGCCAGCAGTTCGAGGTGCCCATCCAGGCGGCGATCGGCTCTCGGGTGATCGCCCGGGAGACCATCCGAGCGATCCGTAAGGACGTGCTCGCCAAGTGCTACGGCGGTGACATCACCCGCAAGCGCAAGCTGCTGGAGAAGCAGAAGGAAGGCAAGAAGCGGATGAAGATGGTCGGCCGGGTCGAGGTGCCGCAGGAGGCGTTCATCGCCGCGCTGTCCACTTCGGACGACGGCGCCGACCAGCGCGGCGCCGGCAAGAAATGACGTACCACTGCCACCGCTGCGGCGCGCCGCTCGCCTCGGCACCGCCGGTCGAGTGCCCGGCGTGCGGGTACGCGATGTTCCTCAACGCCCGTCCGACGGCGTCGGTCATCATCGTTGACGGCGACCGGTTCCTCGCCCTGATGCGGGCCCGGGAGCCCAATGCCGGGCGGTGGGACCTGCCGGGCGGCTTCTGTGACGGTTGGGAGCTGCCGAGGGACGCGGCGGTGCGGGAGGCCCGGGAGGAGCTGGGGGTCGCCGTACGCCTCGACCAGTTCGTCGGCATGTACCTCGGCGAGTACCAGTTCCAGGGCGAGCTGCTGCCGGTGCTGGACATGTTCTGGCTCGCCACGATCGTGGACGGGCAGTTGCGCCCGGACCCGAGCGAGGCGACCGACCACGGCTGGCTGCCGCTGCGCGATCCGCCGTCGATGGCCTTCTCCACTATGGACAGCGCCCTGCCTGACGCCGCCGCGATGCTGGTCCGCGGTCACTGAGGTTTCGGTATTCGACGCCACGGGTATTTCTGGATCGTTGCCCCGAACAAGAGGGTTGAGGAGGATCCCGTGACTGTGGCAGGCATCATCTCAGCGATCCTGGTCGGTCTGGTCATCGGCGCGCTGGGGCGCCTGGTGATTCCGGGCCGGCAGAACATCCCGATCTGGCTCACCATCATTGTCGGTATCGTCGCGGCCTTCATCGGCACGGCCGTGGCGAAGGCTGTCGGCGTGGCCGACACCTCGGGCTTCGACTGGATCGAGTTCTTCATCCAGATCGGTGTGGCGGCACTGGGCGTGGCGCTGGTCAGCGGCATCGGTGGAGGCCGGAGGACTCTGAGTCACCGGTAGCGAGCGTCCCCGGCTCCGGCCGGAACGCGAGCGCACCAACGATCAGCTGGAAATGCGACCGAGGCCCGCTCCGGGAGTCCGGAGCGGGCCTCGGTGACGTCGGGCCAGGAGCTCAGCGCAGCCAGGGAACGCTGCGGTCGAGCAGGCCGCGGGTCTTGAGCTCCTTGCGCAGCGGGATCTCGTCGTCGATGTACCCGTCCCAGTTGATGCCCCAGTAGTTGGCGGTGTGGGTGCCCTCGCCCAGCAGCTGGCGCTGCACCGGGGTCCGGTTGGTCCACCAGGGGCTGTTCGGGTCCGGGTGCAGCTCGTCGAGCGGGCGGATCCACCGGTACGTGTAACCGACGAACAGCATCTTGCGGGTGATGTTCGACAGGTTCGTCGAGCGCGAGTGCCACTGCCGGCGGTCGAAGATGAACGCGTCACCGGGGTTGGCGGTGATCTCGACGGTGCCCTCGGGGTCCGGGTTGTGAACGCTCAGGTCGGCCGGGCGGGGCAGCGAGTTCCACAGGTGGCTGCCGGGGATCACCTTGGTGGCGCCGCGGCCCGTCTCCGAAAGGTCGGACAGGACGTAGGCGACCTTGAGCGAGAACATCGGCCGGGGCACGTTCGGGTCCATGGTCTCCGGGTCGGAGTTCTGCCGGTACCCGTCCTGGTGCCAACCCCAGTACGGCTTCTCCGGCTCCAGGGCCGGCGGGGTCACGTCGAGGTGGTTGTGGTGGGTGTAGATGTTCCAGCCGGCCAGGCCCCACATGTACGGGAACGCGATCGGGTGCGTGAGCAGCTCGCCGAACAGCTCGTCACGGTCCAGGAAGCCGAGCAGGTGCAGGGTGCCGTCCTTGGTGGTGCGACCCGCCGCCTTCTCCTCCGCGTACACGCGGTCGACGGCCTCTTCCAGCGCCGCCCGGTGGTCCTCGGTCAGTACATTGCGGAGCAGCAAGAAGCCCTGCTCCAAAAACTCCTTGCGATCGACCTCACTGATCGGCTCGTAACCGGTCCGGCCGTCGTAGTCGAACGCAGCAGGCTTGGCTGCCTCCATGGTGTTACTGCCCTCCCTCAACGATGCTGCCTCCCCCCGGCGCGCGCCCGGGTGGCGACGAAGACTCCCGATGGTAACGCGCTGCAATTGGACCGGCTCGCCGGCATCGGCGAGCGCTGATCGTTGAATGAGCGCCGTTTCCGTTGCTCTATAACGGCTGCAAGGCGCCAGGAGCTTACAGAATGAACTCGTAAGCTAACTCTGCGGATAAACTTCGGCGACGACTTGGTCACCGGCGGCGAGCGTGAGGTTGCCCGACGCGTGGGTCCAGGCGCCGGCCTTGGCGGTCCACTCCTCGCCGCCGAACCGCACACTCTTAACGTTCTGGTCAGCCGCGTGTGAAACCAGCCAGTGCGCCAACTGCCAGCCGTCGCGCGTCTCGCTCACGCTCAGCTCCAGCCCGGGCAGGCTGGCGTCGGTCACGCTGTCCACCTCGCCCCAGTCCGCCGCGAGGCTCTGCTCCAGCGCGCCCAGGGCGGCTGTGCCGCGGACCGCGGGTTTAGCGGTGATCGTGCAGGCCACGGCGCTGGCCGCGTCGCCGGACAGGGCGTTGGCGAGCACCTGGGCCTCGTCGGCCCACTGCTGGTAGGCCGAGCCGTCGGCGGAGTGCTGCACCGACTGCGCGGCGTCCGAGATCGAGTCCTCCTGCCAGTCGTTCACCCGCTGCAGAGCGTCGTAGAAGGCGCCGGCCGCGTAGCGCGGGTCGGCGATCTCCTGCGGGGTCCCCCAGTTCTGGCTGGGCCGCTGCTGGAACAGGCCGATCGAGTCGCGGTCGCCGCCGGCCAGGTTCTGCAGCTTCGACTCCTGCATGGCGGTGGCCAGGGCGATCACCACGGCCCGGGTGGGCAGCCCGCGCCGGAGGCCGACCGCGGCGATGGTGGCGGCGTTGGCCATCTGAGCCGGCTCCAGGGTGGCCTTGCCGCTCGCGTTGACCACGCACTGCTGCGTGATCAGGTGCAGCGCTCCGCTGCCGAGGGTTCGAACCGCGACGTATATGCCGACACCGGCGATTAAGGCCAACGCGGCGAAGACCGCGAGAACGACCCGGATACGCACGGTAATCCTCCACAGTGGTCGGACACGGTCAGAGTACGCCGGAATTACACGCTACGCTCAGCGACTCTATTAGCTGGGATGATCGGTAATCACCTATAAGGACTGCGAAATCCAGCCTGGGTCCCGCTTTTCCCGGAAGGCCAACATGCCCTCGATACCCTCGGCCGACCCGAAATAGGCGATCGACAGCTCGGTGAGATCGGCCAGATCATCACGGAGGGTAGCAGTCGCCTCCCGCAGGAGCAGGCTCTTCGCCCCGGCCATGGCGCCGGGAGCCCCGCGGCGCAGCGCCTCGACGTACCGGTCGGTCGCGGCGTCCAGTTCGGCCGCCGGTACCGCGGCGGTCACCAGCCCGATCCGCTCCGCCCGGGCGCCGTCGAAGGGCTCCCCGGTCAGGTACAACTCGGCCGCGGCCCGGGGGGTGAGCCGCGGCAGCACCACCGCCGAGATCACCGCCGGGATCACGCCGACCCGGACCTCGGTGAACGCGAAACTCGCCTCGGTAGCGCAGACCGCGAGGTCGGCGGCGGCGATCAGGCCGAGGCCGCCGGCCCGGGCCGGCCCGGCGATCCGGGCGAGCACCGGCTTCGGGCACTCACAGATAGTGGCGATCAACTCGCCGAGCCGGCCGGCCGGCACCGGCCCGGGCCCCTCGGCGCCGCCCCGCCCGCCGATCATGGACCCGCCCTGGGCCGCGGGGTCGGCCGGACCGCCCTGGGCCGCGGGGTCGGCCGGACCGCCCTGGCCCGCGAGTGCGGCCGCGGTCTCCTTGAGGTCGGCTCCGGAGCAGAACACCGGGCCGGTGTGGGTCAGCACGAGGACCCGGACCGCGGGATCGGCGACCGCCGCCTCCACCGCGTCGATCAAGCCGTCGATCATGGCCCCGGACAGGGCGTTGCGGTTGTGTGGGCTGTTCATCGTGACGCGGGCCACCCCGCGCTCGATGTCGACCTGGACCGGCGAGGCTTCAGAACCCATGACGGCACACTAGTAGGTATGCCTGGAGCGTTGCCGGACGGTGAGCCGGTTCCTTTCGACGGCGGGTTGCCGGCCTCAGCCACCGCCGACGTCGGCGCGCGCGGTTTCGGCGTGTACGTGCACGTGCCGTTCTGCGCGTCCAGGTGCGGGTACTGCGACTTCAACACGTACGCGCCGGGCGAGGGGGTGGACTCCGCCGGGTACGCCGACACGGTGCTGTCGGAGTTGGCCCTGGCGGCCCGGGCGCTCGACGGCTCGGTGCCCCGGGTGGACACCGTGTTCTTCGGCGGCGGCACCCCGACCCTGCTCCCTCCCGCCGAACTCGGCCGGATTCTGGAAGGGATCGACCGGACCTGGGGGTTGGCCCCGGGCGCCGAGGTGACCACCGAGGCCAATCCCGAATCGGTCACGCCCGACTCCCTGGCGCGGCTGCGCCGGGCCGGGTTCACCCGGATCTCGCTGGGCATGCAGTCCGCCGCCCCGCACGTGCTGCGGGTGCTGGATCGCCGGCACACCCCGGGCCGGGCCATCCAGGCCGCGCGGGAGGCGCGCGACGCCGGGTTCGAGCACGTCAACCTCGACTTGATCTACGGAACGCCGGGGGAGACCTCGGCGGACTTCGCCGGTTCCCTGCAGGCGGTGCTCGACGCGGGCGTGGATCACGTCAGCGCGTACGCCCTGATAGTGGAGGACGGCACCCGGATGGCGGCCCGGATGCGCCGGGGGGAGCTGCCGTACCCGGACGACGACGTGGCGGCCGACCGGTACCTGGCGGCGGACTACACGCTGTCCGAGGCCGGGCTCGACTGGTACGAGGTGTCCAACTGGGCGGCCGGCGAGGCGGCGCGCTGCCGGCACAATCTCATCTACTGGGACGGCGGGGACTGGTGGGGGCTGGGCCCGGGTGCGCACAGCCACGTCGGCGGGGTCCGCTGGTGGAACGTGAAGCATCCGTCGGCGTACGCCGACCGGCTGGCCCGGGGCGGGTCGCCGGGGCAGGGTCGGGAACTGCTCACCAAGGACGAGCGCCAGACCGAGGAGGTCATGCTGCGGCTGCGGCTGGCCGGCGGGCTCCCCTTGTCCACATTGGACGTAGCGGGGCGGGAGGCGGCTGGGCGGGCACTCGGGGACGGTCTGCTGGACCCGGCACGCTACTCGGCCGGGGCGGCCGTGCTGACGCTGCGCGGCCGGCTGCTGGCCGACGCGGTGGTGCGTGACCTGCTGCCGTGAGCCGGCACCGGGCGGGTGATACCGGTGAGTTCCCAGCCGGGAAGACTCACCGGTCTCCGGGGACGATCGGATCTACTTCACTATGGATATCGACATCGGGTAGTGGTACAGCTGCCCTTCGTTGGCGCGCAGCCCGCCGATGATGCCCAGGATGACTCCGACGAGCCAGGCGATCGGCAGGATGATGAAGCCGATGAAGAAGCACAGCGTGATGTAGCCGACCACCGCGACGATCGTCCAGGTCAGGTGGAAGTTCAGCGCGGCCACCGCGTGCGCGCGCACGGTCGGCGACTGGTTGCCCTTGTTCACCAGCGCGATCAGCGGAGCCACCCAGCCGAGGAAGCCACTGATGAACATGCCGGCGGCGCCGCCGAAGTGGGCGATCAGGGCCCAGGTCTTGTCGTCGGCGGTGGCGTAGCCCAGCGGCGGCGGGCTCGTGGGCGGGTAGTACGTCGGCGGCGGGTAGCCGCCCGGGGGCATGCCGCCCGGCGGGTAGCCGCCCGGCGCGCCGCCGCCCTGGGGATAGCCGCCCGGCGGGTAACCGCCGGGCGCGGTGGCGTCCCACGCCGGGCCGTCCTGCGGTTGGCCGGGCGGCTGCTGGCGCGGCGGCTGGAAGCCTTGCGGGGGCGCGGAGGGATCCTGGGGCTGGCCGCCTGCGGCGCCGGGATCCCAGGTGGGGCTGGGGGGTTCGGTCATGTCCGTCACGGTAGGTGGCCCAATCAACCGCGCGCCAGACAGCCCGGATGACCAGTTGTCGACAGTTGCCGCTCAGGGGTGGACAGAGCGGACGGCGCGCGATAGGTCAACGGACGACCGGGTAGCTGACCGGGTACTTGTACAGCTCGCCGTCGTTGGCCCGCAGCCCGCCGACCACGCCGAAGATCGCGCTGAGCACCACCACGGCCCCCAGGGCGAGGTTCAGCAGCGCGTGGGCGGCCCCGGTGAACAGCCAGCCGCCCGACGCGCCCACGCAAATGCGGACCACGATCAGGATCAGCGCGACCGCGCTGGCCGGGCCGAAGAAGTTCAGCGCCGCGGCCGCGTGCGCCCGCACGGCCGGGGACTGGTTGCCGCGTCCCTGCAGCGCGATCAACGGCGCGACGAAGCCGAGCAGGCCGCCGCCGACGACCGCGCCGACCGCCCCGCCAAAGTGCGCGACCAGCGCCCAGGTCTTGTCCTGGGAGGAGGGGTAGCCGGGTGGTGGCGGGCCCGGCTGCTGCTGGCCGGGCCCGGTCGAGTACCCGGGCGGGGGGTACCCGTAGGGCTGCCCGTAACCCGGCGCTCCGCCCGGGCCGGACTGCCCGTAACCCGGCGCGCCGCCCGGGCCGGACTGGCCCGGCTGGCCCGGCTGGCCGTAACCCGGCTGAGTGGGGCCCGGCCCGGCCGGTCCCGGCTGGGGCGGCACGCCGGACCCCGGCGCGCCCGACCCCGCCGGCGCGCCCGATCCCGGCTGCCCGCCGGCCTGCGTTTCGTCCCATGGTGGGGTGGGTGGTTGGGTCATGTGCGTCACGGTAGGGGTACGGCAAGGGGGACGCCAGGAGGGGTATGCGGGAATCGGACGACGCGCCGATCCCCTGCGCCGCTCGACCGGAAGTAGACTGGCACTCACAAACGCCGAGTGCCAGCAGCCGACGACGGGCGGAGAGGGGTGGTCGATGAGTCTCGACGACCGGAAGCTTGACGTGCTGCGGGCGATTGTCCAGGACTATGTCTCGACCCAGGAGCCGGTCGGCAGCAAGGCGCTCGTCGAGCGGCACCACCTGCGGGTGTCGCCGGCCACCATCCGCAACGACATGGCGGTGCTGGAGGACGAGGGCTATATCCGCCAGCCGCACACCAGCGCCGGCCGGGTGCCCACCGACCGGGGCTACCGGCTGTTCGTGGACAAGCTCTCGCGGATCAAGCCGCTGTCCCCGGCGGAGCGCCGGGCCATCGAGCGGTTCCTGGTCGGCGCGGTCGACCTGGACGACGTGGTGCACCGCACGGTCCGGCTGCTGGCGCAGCTGACCCGTCAGGTGGCGGTCGTGCAGTTCCCGAGCCTGTCCCGCTCCTCGGTGCGCCACCTGGAACTGGTGCCCGTGTCCACCACCCGGATCATGCTCGTCATGATCGCCGATACTGGACGGGTGGAGCAGCGCCTGGTGGAGATGCCCGATCCGGTGCCCGAGGCCGACGTGCTCCGGCTGCGTACGGCGATCAACGAGAAGCTCGGCGGCGAGCGGCTGGTCGATACGCCGCCGCTGGTGCAGGACCTGGTCGAGGAGACCGACTCGGGCCTGCGGAGGGCCATGTCGACCCTGGCCAGCGTGCTCCTGGAGACGCTGGTGGAGCGGACCGAGGAGCGGATCGCGCTGGCCGGTACGGCGAACCTGACGCGTGGTGGCATCCTGGACTTTCAGGGATCGCTTCGGCCGATCCTCGAAGCCCTCGAGGAGGAGGTCGTGCTGCTCAAGCTGATCGGATCGGCCGAGCAGGACATCACCGCGACGAGGGTCCTGATCGGCGACGAGAACGAGATCGAGCATCTGCGGGCCACGTCGGTGGTCAGCACCGGCTACGGACCGGGCAGCACGGTGGTTGGCGGAATGGGCGTGTTGGGTCCAACCCGCATGGACTACCCGGGCACGATCGCCACGGTCAGCGCCGTGGCGCGATACGTCGGTGAAATCCTGGCGCAGAACTGAATGAGGGCATGACAACGGTGGCCAAGGACTACTACGGCATCCTCGGTGTGGCAAAGGACGCCACCGCCGACGAGATCAAGCGGGCGTACCGCAAGCTGGCTCGGCAGTACCACCCGGACGTGAATCCGGACCCGGAGGCCCACGAGCGGTTCAAGGAGATCAACGCCGCGTACGAGGTGCTGTCCGACGACCGGAAGCGCCAGATCGTCGACGTCGGCGGGGACCCGCTGGCGCCCGGTGGCGGCGGCGGCCCCGGTGGGCCCGGGGCGGGCGGCGCGTTCGTCGGCTTCCAGGACATCATGGACGCCTTCTTCGGCGGTGCGACCGGGTCTCGCGGCCCGCGTCCGCGCACCCGGCCTGGCTCCGACGCGATCCTGCCGCTGCCCCTCGACCTGCACGAGACGGCGTTCGGGGTCGAGGCCCCGATCACCGTCGACACGGCGGTGACCTGCCAGACCTGCCAGGGCGCGGGTACCGCGGCCGGCACCCACGTCGCCACCTGCGACGTGTGCGGCGGGCGCGGCGAGGTCCAGTCGGTGCAGCGGACCTTCCTCGGCCAGGTGGTCTCCTCCCGGCCGTGCGGCAACTGCGGCGGCTACGGCACGGTGATCCCGAACCCGTGCCCGACCTGCGCCGGCGATGGCCGGGTCCGCAGCCGCCGGACGCTGACCGTGAAGATCCCGGCCGGGGTCGAGGACCAGATGCGCATCCGGCTGGCCGGTCAGGGCGAGGTGGGCCCCGGTGGCGGCCCGCCCGGCGACCTGTACGTGGAGATCCACGAGCGGCAGCACGACGTGTTCTCCCGCAAGGGCGACGACCTGCACTGCCGGGTCACGGTCCCGATGACGGCCGCCGCCCTGGGCACCCGGCTGACCATCAAGACCCTGGACGGCGAGGAGAACCTCGACCTGCGTGCGGGCACCCAGCCGGCGTCCACCGTGCGGATCCGGGGCAAGGGCGTGCCGCACCTGCGCGGCACCGGCCGGGGCGACCTGTTCGTGCACCTCGACGTGCGTACCCCGACCAAGCTCACCCCTGACCAGGAGCGGATGCTGCGCGACTTCGCCAAGACCCGGGGCGAGGAGGTCGCCGAGCTGAGCAAGCAGGGTGGCTTCTTCTCCCGTTGGCGTGACGCGTTCAACGGTCACGCGTGAGCCGCGGACTCCGACCGGTGGGCCGGCGGTGAGCAGCCTCGCGCTGTTCCTGGTCGAGGCGCTGCCGGAGGGCGGGGAGTTCACGCTCGACGGGCCGGAGGGGCACCACGCCGCCGACGTGGCGCGGCTGCGCGTGGGCGAGGAGTTGCTGCTGGCCGACGGCCGGGGCGGTACGGCGCGGGCGGAGGTCACGGCCGCCCGGCGCGGCGCCCTCGACCTGTCCATCGCAGCGCGCCGGTACGCCGAGCCGCCCGACCCCAGGCTGGTGGTGGCGCAGGGCATCGCCAAGGGGGAGCGGGGCGAGCTGGCGGTCCAGGCGATGACCGAGGCCGGGGTGGACGAGATAGTGCCCTGGCAGGCCGCCCGCTCGGTGGCGATCTGGCGCGACGAGAAGCCGCTGGTCCGGTGGCGGGCCACCGCCCGGGAGGCGGCCAAGCAGGCCCGTCGCAGCCGGATCCCGTCGATACCGGCGCCGCTGTCCACGCCGGCCCTGGCCGCCCGGGCCACCCTCGTGCTGGACGCCGGCGCCCAGGTGCCGCTGTCGGCCGTGGAGCTTCCCGGACACGGCGACGTCGTGCTGGTGGTCGGGCCCGAGGGGGGCATCGCGCCGCAGGAACTGGAGGCGTTCGCCGCCGCCGGCGCGGTACCGGTGCGGCTGGGCGCGGAGGTGCTGCGTACCTCGACGGCCGGGGTGGCCGCCCTCGCCGTCCTGTCGGCGCGGCTCGGCCGCTGGTAGCTCCGGGCAGGGGCGGCCGGTGCGGCGGTCAGGTGCGCAGGTAGGAGGCGCCGTTGAGGTCGACGACCGTCCCGCTGGCCCACTGCGCCTCCGGCGAGGCCAGCCAGACGATCGCGGCGGCGATCTCCTCCGGCTGGGCCACCCGGTTGAACGGGCTCTGCGCCCGGATCTCCGGCCCGCGCGGCGACTTCAGGTGCACGTTGCCCATGTCCGTCTCGACGAACCCGGGCGCCACCGTGGCCACCTGGATGCCCAGCGGGCCCAGCGCCACCGCGAGCGACTGGCCCATCGCGTTGAGCCCGGCCTTGGTGGCGCCGTAGGCCGGCTGGCCCGGCTCACCCCGGAACGCGCCGCGCGAGGACACGTTGACTATCGCGCCGCCCGACTTCATGTGCTTGACCGCGCAGTATGTGACGTTGGCGGCGCCGATCAGGTTGACGTCGACGGTACGGCGCCACTGCTCCTGCCACTGCTCGTAGGTCACCTCGGTGATCCGGTGCGGCGTGTACTGGCCGGCGCTGTTCACCAGAACGTCGATCCCGCCCAGCGCCTCGGCGGCCGTGTCGACCATGGCGCGTACCGCCTCGGGGTCGGCCACGTCCGCCTGCACCGCCAGGTGGCCGGTGCCGGGCAGGTCGGCCACGAGCTTCTCGGCCAGCCCGACGGAGTCCCGGTGATGTACCGCCACCCGGTCGCCAAGCTCCGCGAAGGCGATGGCGGCGGCCCGCCCGATGCCCCGCGATGCTCCGGTGATCAGTACCGCTCGGCTCACTTGCGCCCTCCCAGGTTGGTGTGGATGGTCTCCAGCAGCCGGATCAGCTGCTCGCGCTGCTCGTTCGACAGGCCGTTCAGGGCGCGGTCGGTCAGCCGGAGCCGCTCCTGTTCGAGCGTCTTCTCCAGGTGGCGGCCCCGCTCGGTGAGGCAGAGCCGCACCAGCCGGGCGTCGTGCGGGTGAGCCTCGCGGCGCAGCAGGCCGGCCGCCTCCATCCGGGTGGCCGCCCGGGTCACCGTCGGCGTGGCCAGCTCGAGTCGCTTGGCCAGTTCGCCCGGGGTCTGCCCGTCGGCCTCCCACAGGCACTCCAGGATGAACTGCTGGCCGGCCCGGACCCCGTGCTGATTGAAGGCGGCCTCGGCCGCCTCGGCCATGGCCTTCTTCGTCGCCCAGAACGCGGACTGGAACTCGTCGCGTTGCACGGCCCCTACGCTACTTGACCGCACACCGTTAGCCGGCTAACCGTATCATTAGCTGGCTAACGTGTGATCCGTTCCGGGTGCGCGATGGAGGCGCACTGTAAGTTGCCTGCCATGGTCGACAACTGCCTGTTCTGCCGGATCGTGGCCGGGGAGATCCCGGCCACCGTGGTCCACGAGACGCCGGGCACCCTCGCCTTCCGGGACATCGCGCCGAAGGCGCCGGTACACGTGCTGGTCATCACCAAGGAGCACCACGTGGACGTCGCGGCGGTCGCCGCCGCCGACCCGGCCCTGGCCGGCGAAGTGCTCGGCGCGGCCGCCGAGGTGGCCCGCGGCGAGGGAATCGAGGAGCGCGGGTACCGGGTGATGTTCAACTCCGGGCCGGACAGCGGCCAGGAGGTGGCCCACGTGCACGCGCACGTGCTGGGCGGCAAGCCGCTTGGTCCTATGCTCTGCGCGTGACCTTCCAGCCCTCCGAACCCACCCAGCGGTACGCGCGGCTGGCCCAGCGGGCCCAGCGCGACGGCCGCATTCCCGCCCTCGCGGTGGCCCTGCACCGCGCCGACCGCCCGCTGTGGCACCACGAGATCGGTGCGGAACCGGACACTCAGTTCCGCATCGGCTCGGTCACCAAGACCTTCACCGCCGCGCTGGTCATGCGCTGCCGGGACGACGGCCTGCTGGATCTCGACGACCCGGTGGGCCGGCACGTGGACCTGCCGGCCCACGGCGAGCTGCCGATCCGCCGGCTGCTCTCGCACACCTCCGGCCTGCAGCGCGAGCCGTTCGGGGACGTGTGGGACTCGATGCGCGCGCCGGACACCCAGGCGCTGCTCGCCGACCTGGCCCGGGCCGAGCGCGTACTGCCGCCGGCCCGCCGGTTCCACTACTCGAACCTGAGCGTGGCCATCCTCGGGTACCTGGTCGGCCGGCTGCGCGGCGGCACCTGGGAAGAGGTGCTGGCCGACGAGATCCTGGGCCCGCTGGGGCTGTCCGGCACCACCGTGCGCCCGACCGACCGGGCGGCCACCGGGTACCTGGTCGACGCGTACAGCGACGAGGCCCGCCCGGAGCCGTCGACCGACTTCGGCGCGGTCGGGCCGGCCGCCCAGCTCTGGGGCACCGCCTCGGACCTGGCGCGGTGGGCGGCGTTCCTGGCCGACCCGGCGGCCATGGATCCCGATGGGCGGGTACTGCGGCCGGCCACCCTGGACGAGATGCGCTGGCCGCTCACGGTCACCGACGAGACGCAGTGGGGGATCGGGTACGGGCTGGGCCTGATCCTGGTGCCGCGGGGAGAGCGGATCATGCACGTCGGGCACGACGGCGCCATGCCGGGCTTCCTTGCCGGCGTGTACGGGCGGCGGGGTAAGGACGCGCCGCCGGCCTGCGGCGTGGCGGTGCTCGGCGCGTCGGGTACCGCGACCGAGACCCTGACGCTGCCGCACGCCCTGCTGGCCGAGGCCGCCGAGCACGATCCGGTGGAGATCAAGCCGTGGCGGCCGGGCGCCCCCGCCCCGGAGCGCTTCCGGTCCGCGCTGGGCCACTGGTGGGGCGAGGGGAGCGAGTACGTCTTCTCCTGGCACGAGGGTGCCCTGCGGGCCAGGGGTGCCGGCGACGAGTCCGGCCGGCCGCCGGCGATCTTCGAGGAGCTGGAGCCGGACCTGCTGCGTACCGTCTCCGGCCGGGAGGTCGGCGAGCTGCTCCGGTTGACCCGGGACCCGGCCACCGGCGCGGTGATCCGGATGCACTGGGCGACCTACCGGTTCACCCGGGACCAGCAGACCTTCGGCTCCTGAGATTCCTGGTCGCGACGCGATGATCCTCGCGCCGGGGGAGGCTGTTCGGGCGACGGGCCGATACCATGGAAACCCTGATACTCGCCCGATCGGAAGGTGGCAGCAGGCCCGCGAGGCCGACCCATGACAAGCGACCCACCCCCCAGCGCGGCCCCGGCCGGCAGTGGCCCCACCGCGGCGGCGTCGCGGGCGCAGATCAAGATCTCGGTCGCCGATCCTCAGCAGATGGTCAGCCTGCTCGGTGCGGGTGACGAAATTCTCAAACTGCTCGAAAAGTCCCTCACCAGCGACATCCTTGTGCGGGGCAATGAGATCACCATTTCCGGCCGCCCGGCCGAGAACGCGCTCGCCGAGCGGGTATTCGCCGAGTTGCTCGAACTGATCCAGAAGGGCGAGACACTGACCGCAGACGCCGTGCGGCGGACCGTCGGGATGCTCCAGGAGGGCACCGCCGAGCGGCCCGCCGAAGTGCTCACGTTCAACATCATCTCGCGTCGGGGCCGCACGATCCGGCCCAAGACCCTCGGTCAGAAGCGTTATGTCGACGCGATCGACAAGCACACCATCGTCTTCGGCATCGGTCCGGCCGGCACCGGCAAGACCTACCTGGCCATGGCCAAGGCGGTCGCGGCGCTGCAGGCCAAGCAGGTCAACCGGATCATCCTGACCCGGCCCGCGGTGGAGGCCGGCGAGCGGCTGGGCTTCCTGCCCGGCACGCTGTACGAGAAGATCGATCCGTACCTGCGGCCGCTGTACGACGCGCTGCACGACATGCTCGACCCGGACTCGATCCCGCGGCTGATGCAGGCCGGCACGATCGAGGTGGCGCCGCTGGCGTACATGCGCGGCCGGACGCTCAACGACGCGTTCATCATCCTGGACGAGGCGCAGAACACCACGCCGGAGCAGATGAAGATGTTCCTGACCCGGCTCGGTTTCGGCTCCAAGATCGTGGTTACCGGCGACGTCACCCAGGTGGACCTGCCCGGCGGCACCCGCAGCGGCCTGCGCGTGGTCCAGGAGATCCTGGAAGGTGTCGAGGACGTACACTTCGCGCGGTTGTCCAGCTCGGATGTCGTCCGGCACCGACTGGTCGGCGAGATCGTCGATGCCTACGCCAAATGGGACGCCGCGCAGGAGGCACCGGCACCGCACACGCTGCCGGCCAGCCGTACGGCGCACGGGCGTGCCGCGCGGCGCGGCTAGTCCCGGCGCGGCGGCACCGGACGGCCGCGGGGTCGGTGAGGTTGCCGGGGCCCACGAGGCTGCCGGGATCGGCGGGCTCGCCGGGACTGGTGGGCCGGCTGGGGCCGGTAGGTCCGGGCCACCGGGCCGGCATGGTGTCGACCGGCGGCGCGCGGGTAGCGGGCCGGACAGGGGCAGCGACTGGTCCCGGTCGGGCGGCGTCAGCCGCGCCGAGCCGGACCGGTCGAGCGGAGGAAGCATCCGCCGGAACATCGCCGGCGGGGACAAGAGGAGCAGGCAGTGTCCATCGAAATCGCCAATGAGTCAGGGGTCGACACCGACACCGACGCGATCCTGGCGGTGGCCCGGCACGCCCTGGACGAGATGGGCGTCAATCCGCTCGCCGAGCTGTCCGTCCTGCTCGTCGACCTGGAGTACATGACCGAGCTGAACCACCGCTGGATGGGTGGCGACGGCCCGACCGACGTGCTGGCCTTCCCCATGGACGAGGGCACCGTGGATCACGGCCCGGGCGAGGGCGCCGGGGCGGAGCCGACGCTGCTCGGCGACATCGTGCTGTGCCCGGACGTGGCCGCGAAACAGGCCGCCAACGTGGGCCACTCGACCGCCGACGAGCTGCACCTGCTCACCGTGCACGGCGTGCTGCACCTGCTCGGCTACGACCACGCCGAGCCGGAGGAGGAGCGCGAGATGTTCGGTCTGCAGGCCCGGCTGCTGTCGGGCTGGCAGGCGCGGGCGGCCGGCCGCGAGCCCGAAGACCGCCCCGGCGTCACGGACCCCACCTAGGAGAGCATGATGTTGCTCCTGGTGGCCGCCGGGTTGATCATTTTGGCGGGGCTGTTCGCGATGAGCGACGCCGCGCTGTCTCGGATCTCCCCGGCGCGCGCCGCCGAGATGGCCAGGGAAGGAATCCGCGGGGCCAAGGCCCTGCAGGCCGTCGCCGGCGACGTGGTGCGCCACCTCAACCTGCTGCTCCTGCTGCGGCTGGCCTGCGAACTGACCGCCACCACGCTGGTCGCGCTGGTCACCATCGACGCCTGGGGCGCGGGCTGGGCGGCCGGCGCGCTGACCGCCGGCGGCATGCTCGTGGTGAGCTTCGTCGTGGTCGGGGTGGCGCCACGCACCCTCGGCCGGCAGCACGCGTACGCGGTGGGCCGGTTCGCCGCGCCGCCGGTGCTCTGGCTGGGCCGGGTGCTGGGGCCGCTGGCCGGGTTGCTGATCCTCATCGGCAACGCGTTCACCCCGGGCCGTGGCTTCCGGCAGGGCCCGTTCGCCACCACGGTGGAACTGCGCGAGCTGGTCGACCTGGCCGAGGCGCGTGGCGTGGTGGAGCACGGTGAGCGCGAAATGATCCACTCGGTCTTCTCCCTCGGCGACACGATCGTGCGCGAGGTGATGGTTCCGCGCACCGAGATGGTGTGGATCGAGGCGACCAAGACCGGCCGCCAGGCGCTGGCGCTGTTCCTGCGCTCCGGCTTCTCCCGGATCCCGGTGATCGGGGAGAACATCGACGACGTGGTCGGCATCCTGTACCTCAAGGACGTGGTCCGGGCGCAGGACACCAAGGAGGTCCGCGACCTGATGCGCGCGGCGTCCTTCGTGCCCGAGTTCAAGGCGGTCGACGACCTGCTCTCCGAGATGCAGGCGGCCCGCTCCCACATCGCCATCGTCGTCGACGAGTACGGCGGCACCGCCGGCCTGGTCACCATCGAGGACATCCTCGAGGAGATCGTCGGCGAGATCACCGATGAGTACGATGTCGAACGGCCGCCGGTGGAGCGGCTGGGTGACGGCTCGATCCGGGTCAGCGCGCGACTGTCCGTGGAGGACCTCGCCGAGCTGTTCGACGTCGAGCTGCCCAACGACGAGGTGGAGACGGTGGCCGGGCTGATGGCGCACGAGCTGGGGCGGGTACCGATCCCCGGCGCGGACGCGACGGTCAGTGGGCTGCAGATGACCGCCGAGGGCACCACCGGCCGGCGCAACCGGATCGATACGGTACTGGTGCGGCGGGTCCCCGCCGAGGAGGAACCGGTGCCCGAGAACAGAGACGAGAGGCAGCCTGCCGATGCCTGACGAGCCCAACCCCGCCGACGCCCCCCGGATGGCCGAGCAACTGGCCGCGGAGGACCACAAGCTGGTGACCCTGGCCCGGTCCGCGCGCGCCCGGATCGGCGCGGTGGAGGGCGCGGCGGTGCGGGACGGGGACGGCCGCACCTACGCGGGGGCCAGCATCGCGCTGCCGTCGCTGACCCTCACCGCGCTGCAGTACGCGGTCGCCTCGGCCGTCGCCGCGGGTGCCAGCACGCTGGAGGCGGCCGCCGTGGTCACCGAGGCGTCCACATTGGACGATCTGGGGCGGGCTGCCGTCCGGGACCTGACCAAGGACGCGGCCATCCACCTCGTCGCACCGAACGGGGCGGTGCTGGCCTCGATCACCGACTGACGTCCGGCCGTACCCGCCCCGTCACGGGTCAGTCGGTCAGCGGCGATTGCCAGCCGGTGGACTGGACGCCCTCACACTTCACGTCGAGGACCAGGCCGGTCAGCGCCAGCCGCGATCCGTCGGCGAACCGGAGGGCGATGTGCTGGTACTTGACCGGGTGCGCGCACGCCGGCGACGTCGGGTCGTAGCCGCCGTACCCGTTGACGGTGCGCAACGTGAACTGGGCACGCTGTCCGGGCCGGACGGTCATCCCGGGCTGCGCGGGCTGGGACGGCGAGGTCGGCAGGTTGCGCGTCACGCCGACCGAGTCGGTGTAGACCAGCGACGGTGTGCCGGACAGCCCGCACGACCGGTGGCCGTCGTCGGCCACGGTTACCGTCTCGTACGAGCTGCCGGCCGCCCCGTCGGCCTGTATCGAGACGAGTGAGAGATCGCCCGCGCGGCACGAGGGACCGGGCGCCGGACGGTGGGTGGTGCGGACCTGCTGAGGACCGGTGGGCGCCGGGGACGCGCCCGTGGGTACCGGCAGCTGCGGGCCGGAGCCGGTCGGACCGACGATCGGTGTGGTCGGCTCGGCGATCGTGGTGGCCTGGGACGGGGGCGCGGCCGCCGGTGGTGCGGCGGGCGAGTGTGAGCAGCCGGCGATCCCGGCGACTGCCGAGATTCCGGCGAGGCCGCTCAGCGCGGCGAGGATGGTCAGGCGGACGGGCGACGCTGGTCGGGTCCGCTTCGAGGAATGTGTAGTCACGACGCCTCCTTGCGCCGGGGGCGGCCGGACCGGGGGAGGGGCGGTCGGTCGGCGTGAGCCTCGGGCCGCGACCACCGGCGGGCCGGCGCGCAACGCTATCGATAGGTACACGCCGGCCAGGCGGGTCGCGTTGCGGGTCGGCGGCGCCGATTGTGCGAATGGCGCGAGCCCCGCGACCCGGGTGTTGACTCCGGCCGGGCAGCGCCGCCTCCGGTACCGGTAAGCTGGCGCCGTGACGGCGTACCGTGCTGGTTTTGCGTGCTTTGTCGGCCGGCCCAATGCCGGCAAGTCGACGCTGACCAACGCGATCGTCGGTCAGAAGATCGCGATCACCTCCAACCGCCCGCAGACCACCCGGCACGTGGTGCGGGGAGTGCTGCACCGACCCGAGTCCCAGCTGGTGCTGCTCGACACGCCGGGCCTGCACCGGCCCCGCACCCTGCTCGGCGAGCGGCTCAACGACCTGGTCCGCGAGGCGTGGAGCGAGGTCGACGTGATCGGCCTGTGCATCCCGGCGGACGAGGAGATCGGCCGAGGCGACCGGTTCATCACGTCCGAGATCGCGGGGCTCAAGGCCACCCTGGTCGCGGTGGTCACCAAGACCGACCTGGTGTCGAAGAAGGACCTGACCAGGCAGCTGGTCGAGGTCAGCGAACTGGCCGACTTCGCCGATGTGGTGCCGGTCAGCGCGGTCTCCGGCGAGCAGGTCGGCGAGCTGGTCGACGTGCTCTGCGGCCATCTTCCCGAGTCCCCGCAGCTGTACCCGGACGACATGCTCACCGACGAGCCGGAGCAGGTGCTGATCGCCGAGCTGATCCGGGAGGCGGCCCTGGAGGGGGTCCGCGACGAGCTGCCGCACTCGATAGCGGTGCTGGTCGAGGAGATGATCCCGGAGGGGGACCTCACCAAGATCTACGCCGACGTGTACGTGGAGCGGACCAGCCAGAAGGCGATCGTTATCGGGGCTGGCGGCAGCCGGCTCAAGCACGTCGGCACCCGGTCGCGGGCGGCCATCGAGGACCTGCTGGGCCGCCGGGTGTACCTGGACCTGCACGTGCGGGTCGCCAAGGACTGGCAGCGCGACCCCAAGCAGCTGCGCCGGCTGGGTTTCTGAGCGGCGCCGGGCCGGTCTCTAGGCGGCCGGACGGGTGGGCGTGCCCAGCGCGTCGATCAGCGCGTCCGGGTCCTCGACCGTGACCGTCATGGCCGGATGGCTCAGGAAGCGCGCGATGACCCCGCTCACCGGCTCCTCGAACCGTAGGCAGACCCCGCTGGCCGTGCTCGTACCGAAGCTGATCCCGCGATCGGCGGCCGAGACGTGCATGCCGACCACCCGCCACCACCGGTACGGGCCGGTACGCCTCGCCTCGATCACGTTCTCGGTGGGGGTCAGCATCCGCCACGGCCCGAACCGCACGGCCAGGCCGTTCACATCCACGCTGACCGAGGCGGTCTGCGGCAGCACTCCCATCAGGGCCAGTGGCGGGATGAACCGCCGGTCGAACGCGAACGGGAACCGGCGCGACACGACGCCCGAGCGGCCCATGCTCGTCATGGCAGCGCCATACCCGGGCGCGGGCCGGCCAATCCCCGCATCCGGCTCCGGACAGGCGCGCTCGCCCCGACGGATGGGTGGGTAGGCGGCCCGGCGCTGGGTAGGCGTGCCCGGTGAGCGATTCGTCACCGGACGAGGCGACCGCACCCCTGCGCCGGCGGGATCGCCCGCTGTGGGCCGCGCGCTGTTCGACCACTCCGTGTTCGCCCGGGTGTCCTGGTCGAGGGCGGTCGGGGAACTCAGCCTGCTCGTGCTGCTGGGCGTCGCGTTCGCGAACGCGGCCGCCTGGCGCCGGCCGGCCGTAGCCACGGTCCGTGAAGGATCATGAACGGCCAGCTCGGAGCAAGGATCGGCGGCCAGGCCCGCACCCCAGGGCTGGCAGAATCGCAAGGGTGAACGGGTGGCAGGCCAAGCTGTACCGCGACGACGCGGTGGTGCTGCGTGGCCAGAAGCTGGGCGAGTCGGACCGCATCATCACCCTGTTCACCCGCAGGCACGGTCGGGTGCGCGCGGTGGCCCGGGGAGTCCGCCGGACGACCTCCAAGTTCGGCGCCCGGCTGGAGCCCTTCGGGCACGTGGACATCCAGATCGCGGAGGGGCGCTCGCTGCACTCCGTTTCTCAGGTCGAGGCGATCGATCTGTACGGTAAGCGGCTGTCTGACGACTATCCGCGCTACACGACGGCCAGCGCGATCGCGGAGACCGCCGAGCGGCTGACCCCGATCGAGGAGGAGCCGGCGCTGCGGCTGTACCTGCTGACGCTGGGCGCGCTCCGGGTGCTCAGCGAGGGCTCGCACGCCACCTCCCTGGTGCTCGACTCGTACCTGCTGCGGGCGATGGGCCTGGCCGGCTGGGCGCCGGCGCTCGCGGACTGCGCGGTCTGCGGCACCGAGGGGCCGCACCGGGCGTTCTCGGTGCCGGCCGGGGGCTGTGTCTGCCCGGAGTGCCGCCCACCGGGCTCGGCCCACCCGTCGCCCGCGACCCTGGAGCTGTTATCCGCCCTGGCGGTCGGCGACTGGCCGGTCGCGGACGCGGCCGAGGCGGGGCCGCGCCGCGAGGCCGCCGGCCTGGTGGCGGCCCACCTGCAGTGGCACCTCGAGCGCGGGCTGCGCTCGCTGCCGCTGGTCGACCGGGGTCCGAGGGCTGGCTCCGGTACCCAGACCGGCCCCGACCGGGGGGCCGATGATGATCAACGAACCATCGATGGAGACCGAGTGTGAAGCGCAGCTACGTTCCCCCGTCCCCGCATCCGTCCGGCGCCAAGCCGCCGAAGCTGCCCGGTGAGGCGATCCCGAAGCACGTCGCCATCATCATGGACGGCAACGGCCGGTGGGCCAAGGCGCGTGGCCTGCCGCGCACCGAGGGCCACAAGATGGGCGAGGCCGCGCTGTTCGACGTCATCGAGGGCTGCATCGAACTGGGCGTCAAGTACCTGTCCGCGTACGCGTTCTCGACGGAGAACTGGCGGCGCTCTCCGGAAGAGGTGCGCTGGCTGATGAACTTCAACCGGGAGGTCATCCACCGGCGGGTCGATCAGTTCGTGGAGCTGGGGGTACGGGTCCGGTGGGCGGGCCGGCGCCCGAGGCTGTGGCGCTCGGTGATCCACGAGCTGGAGCTCGCCGAGCAGGCGAGTAGGAACAACGACCGGCTCACCCTCCAGTTCTGCGTCAACTACGGCGGCCGGGCCGAGCTCGCGGACGCGTTCTCGGCGATGGCGGCCGAGGTGGCGGCCGGCCGGCTGAACCCCGACAAGATCAGCGAGAAGACCATCGGGCGCTACCTGTACTGCCCCGAGGTGCCCGACGTGGACATGGTGCTGCGCCCCTCGGGTGAGCAGCGGCTGTCCAACTTCCTGCTGTGGCAGAGCGCGTACGCGGAGTACGTGGCGCTGGACACGCTGTGGCCGGACTTCGACCGGCGGCACCTGTGGTACGCCTGCGAGCTGTTCGCGCAGCGCGACCGCCGGTTCGGCGGCGCGATCCCGAACCCGGTCGCGCCCCCGCCCCCGCGGGCCTGATTCCGCCGCCGGCCCGACTTCGTGGCCGGCCCGACCGCGGGCTGGCCCGACCTTCGGGCCGGCCCGGCGGCCGGGCGGCGGCGTTGGCGACTGATCTGGTTCGGCGCGACTGACGCCGCGCGACGACGCAGACCGGTCGCGCTCCGTCAGGTGAAGACGGGGCGGTAGGCGCCCGCCGTGATGCTGATGGTCAGGATCAGCGCCACCGCGAGGGCGGCCGCGGCGATGAGCGCCGCGTCGGCCCGGGTGAAGCGGCTGGGGCGCGCGCTGGTGCGCGGCCGGCCGGAGTCGAAACCTCGGGCGTCCATGGCGGTGGCCAGCCGGATGCCCCGCCGGATGGCGCCGACCAGCAGTCCAAAGGACAGCGATGCGGCGAGGGCGACCATGGCGATCGGGTTGCGCCCGGCGTCCACGCCCCGGGCCCGTCGGGCCTGGCGCAGCGTCCGCCACTCCTCGCCGAGCAGCGGCATCAACCGGAACGCGGCGAGAGCACCGATCGCGAACCGGGCCGGTGCTTTCGCATTCTGCACCAGAGCGTCGGCCAGGTCGGTGGGGTCCGTGGTACCGAACGAGATGATGCCCGGCAGCGCCACCGCCAGTACCCGCAACCCCAGCCCGAGCGCGCGGACCGGACCGGCGTCGGTGAACAGCAGCTGCCCGCCCGCGATCCCGGCGGCGGACAGCAGCAGCGGCCAGTAGCGCCGGGCCAGCCGGACCGGCCGCACCCCGAACAGCGGCGCGGCGGCGAGGTCGACGGCGAGCGCGAGCACCGGGGTCAACGGGTCGAGGGTGAACAGCAGGCCGAAGCCGAGCAGCGCCGCGGCGGCCAGCTTCGCCAGTGGGTTGCGCCGGGCCAGGACGGCACCGCGCGCCCGCCCCCCGCCAGCGGTACCCGAGCCCGCGCCCGGGGTCGTGGTCGCGCCCGGGGTCGTGGTCGCGGTGTTCGCGCTCGCGCCCACGGTCGTGGGGTCCGCCACGGGCTCGGTCGCGCCGGCGTCCCGGCCCGTGGTCGTGCGCGTCACCGGGGACCTCCCTCGACGGACAGGGCGACGGTGCGGTCGGCGAGCGCGGTGGCGAAGTCGCTGTCGTGGGTCACCGCGACCACCCCCCGGCCCTCGTCGCGCAGCTTCGCCAGAAGCTCCACCAGTTCGACCCAGGTGCGCCGATCCTGACCGAAGGTCGGCTCGTCGAGGATGAGCAGCCCGGGCGCGGTGGCCAGGGCGGTGGCCACCGACAGGCGGCGGGCCTCGCCGCCGGACAGCGTGTACGGGTTGGCCGCCGCCAACCGGTCAAGGCGCAGCCGTACCAGCAGATTGTCCACAGTGGACTTGATGGATTCCTCGCTCGCCCCGGTGCGGCGCGGCCCGAGCGCGAGTTCGTCCCGCACGCGCGAGGTGACGAACTGGTGCTCCGGGTTCTGGAACACCGAGCCGATGTGCCGGGCCAGGGACGCGGCCCGCCACCGGTGCGGCGGCCGACCGGCGAGCGGGCCGGCCAGCCGTTCGGTCGCGGCCACGGTGCCGGAGCCGGGCGCGAGCAGGCCGCCCAGCAGCAGGGCGAGCGTGGACTTGCCGGCGCCGTTCGGGCCCACCACGGCCAGCGCCTCGCCGGCCGGTACCGTGATGTCCATAGTGGACAGCCGGTCGGGTACCGCCACCCGTTCGGCGCGCAGCAGCACCGGGCCGGGGGAGCCGGCCGGCCGAACCGGGCCAGCCAGCGATCCGGCATTCGTCGCGCGGGCGAATGTGACCTGGTGCCCCGGTACCCACACGCCCCGCTCGACCAGCCACGAACCGTGCGTCGCGAACACCGCCTCGGGTACGCCGTCGGCGACGACCCCGCCGCCGGCCTCCAGCACCACCACCCGGTCGACCAGCGGCAGCACCTCGGCCACCCGGTGCTCGACCAGGATCAGGGTGGTGTCGCGGGCGGCCAGGATCCGGGCGATGGCGGCACGGATCTGCCCAGCGCCGGCCGGATCGAGGTTCGCGGTCGGCTCGTCCAGCAGCAGCAGCGACGGGCGCAGCGCGAGCGCGCCGGCCAGCGCCAGCCGCTGCGCCTCGCCGCCGGAGAGGGCGGCCGTGTCGCGGCCCCGGCCGTAGCGGAAGCCGACCGTGGCGAGCGCCTCGTCCACCCGGGGCCAGATGTCCGCCACGGGTACGCCGTGATTCTCCAGGCCGAACGCGACGTCGTCGCCGGCCCGAGACATCACCAACTGGGTCTGCGGATCCTGGAAGACGATGCCCGGGGTCAGGCCGCCGAGGTCGATGGTGCCCTCGCGCTCGCCCGAGTCCTCGGCGAGCAGCCCGGCGAGCGCGGCGAGCAGGGTGCTCTTGCCGGCCCCCGAGGGGCCCAGCAGCAACACCCGTTCGCCGCGCTCGATGCGCAGATCGACTCCGCGCACGGCCCAGGCCTTGCGGCCGGCGTGCCGCCAGCCGAACCCGTCCAGCCGGATGGCGTCGGTGCGGTTCAAACGGCGGTCCGCTCCCGACCGGCCGGAAAGCGGTCCAGCACCCCGGTCTGGGCCAGCCCGCGGGTCAGCGCCCAGCCGCCGAGGCCGGTGATCACCAGGCCGCTGCCGGCCGAGACGGCGACCTGACCGATCTTCCAGGCGGTCGAGTAGTCGGGGTAGTAGAGCACGATGTCCAGCAGTCCGGCGGCCGCGCCGGCCAACAGGCCGCCGACCAGCGCGGTGGGTAGCTTGCTCGAGCGGTACCCGGTGGCCGCGAACGGCAGCTCTCCGCCGAAGCCCTGCAACAGGCCGTACAGGATGGTGGACAGGCCCCACTGGGCGCCGAGCAGTGCCTCGATGGTCGACGCGACCAGCTCGGCGAACAGGCCGGCACCGGGCTTGCGGATGACCAGCGGTCCGACCACGGCGGGTAGGAACCAGATCCCGTTGAGGGCCGCGCGGGCCGGCGGGAAGCCGGGGAACGCGCCGTCGAGACCGTTCCAGATCTGATCCCAGGCGTAGAACACGACGCCGAAGGCGACCGCGATCACTGCGGCGACCACGATGTCGACGGTCCGCCAGCGACGGATTTCCATGGACAATTCCTCCCGGTAGACGACATACCAGGAGAAGACGCACGCCATGCCCCCAATGGACATGGCGCGGCTGGAGATCGACCGAACTCCCTGCGCTGGCATTACCCAGATCAGGTTCGAGGGTCTGTGACCGTCCCGGCCACACTCTCAGCGCTGCGCGCTCCCCTGTCGGACGAAGGCTCGGGCCCCGTGGATCGGTGTCTCGTGGATCACGGGAAACGAAGTCTTCGCATGAAGTTGTGCCGCCGAGGGTAGCACCGGACAAGACGCTACCGCCGGGTAGTACCCGCGAGTAGCGTGGGTCACAGGAAGCCCGACCAGACCACTGGGGGGTGGCCATGACGACGATGGATCAACGCTCCGCGCAGTTCGGCCCGGACGGCGGTGAGCCCTCGGAGGCGACCGCCCAGCAACCGCCGGCGAGGACCGACCCTGATCCGGCGACCGGGCCGGTGACCGCGCGGACAGATCGGAGTCCGACCGACGGGTCGGCCGGCGTCGACGAGCGGCAGGCCCGACAGACCGCCGAGGCGGCCCGCGAGACGGAGTGGCGCAAGCCCAGCTTCGGAAAGGAGCTGTACCTCGGCCGGCTGAGGATGGACCTGATCGACCCGTGGCCGGCGCCCGATCCGGCGCGCGCGGCCAAGGCCGAGGAGTTCCTCGCCCGGCTCAGCGAGTTCGCCGCCGGCATCGACGGCGCCCGCATCGAGCGTGAGGCGCGGATCCCCGACGAAGTCATCCGCGGCCTCGCCGAACTGGGCGCGTTCGGCATGAAGATCGATGAGAAGTACGGCGGCCTCGGCCTGTCCAACCTGCACTACTGCCGGGCGCTGGCACTGGTCGGGTCGGCGAACCCGGCGATCGGCGCCCTGCTGTCCGCGCACCAGTCCATCGGCGTGCCCCAGCCGCTCAAGCTGTTCGGTGACGACGAGCAGAAGCGGAGGTTCCTGCCCCGGCTCGCGGCCGGGGAGGTGTCCGCGTTCCTGCTCACCGAGTCGGACGTGGGCTCCGATCCGGCCCGGCTGTCCACCACCGCGACCCCGGTCGAGGGCGGCTACCGGCTGAACGGGGTCAAGCTGTGGGCGACCAACGGCACGCTCGCCACGCTGCTGGTGGTGATGGCGCAGGTGCCCGCTCGTGGGCCGGACCAGCAAGGCGGCGATCGACAGTCCGGAGGGCACCGGGGCGGGATCACCGCGTTCGTGGTGGAGGCGGACTCGCCCGGCGTGACCGTCGAGCGGCGCAACGCCTTCATGGGCCTGCGCGGCCTGGAGAACAGCGTCACCCGCTTCCACGACGTGTTCGTGCCGACAGAGAATGTGATCGCCCGCGAGGGGCAGGGCCTGAAGATCGCGCTGACCACCCTCAACACCGGCCGGCTGTCGCTGCCCGCGATGTGCGTGGGCGCCGGCAAGTGGTGCCTCGCGGTGGCCCGGCAGTGGGCGGCCGAGCGGGTGCAGTGGGGCCTGCCGGTCGCCAGGCACGAGGCGGTGGCCAAGAAGATCGCGTTCATCGCGGCCACCACGTACGGGCTGGAGTCCATGCTCGAACTGGCCTGCATGCTGGCCGACGACGACCGCAACGACATCCGCATCGAGGCGGCGTTGATCAAGCTGTACGGCTCGGAGATGTCCTGGCAGATGGCGGACGAGCTGATCCAGATCCGGGGCGGCCGGGGATACGAGACCGCCGACTCGCTGGCCGCCCGCGGCGAGCGCCCGATCGCCGCCGAGCAGATGCTGCGCGACCTGCGGATCAACCGCATCTTCGAGGGCTCCACCGAGATCATGCACCTGTTCATCGCCCGGGAGGCGGTGGACGCCCACCTGTCCGTGGCCGGCGACATCATCGACCCGGACGCGTCGCTGGGTCGCAAGGCGCGGGCCGGGGCGCGTGCCGGCGGGTTCTACGCCCGATGGTTGCCGACCCTGGTCGTCGGCAAGGGCCAGGCGCCGGGTGCCTTCGCCGAGTACGGCGCGCTCGCCCCGCACGTGCGCTACGTGGAGCGGGCCTCCCGCAAGCTGGCCCGCGAGACGTTCTACGCGATGGCCCGGTGGCAGGGCAAGCTGGAGCGCAAGCAGGGCTTCCTGGGCCGGGTGGTGGACATCGGCGCGGAACTGTTCGCGATGTCGGCCACCTGCGTGCGGGCCCGCTCGGCGAGCGACGCCGAGCTGGAGTTGGCCGACCTGTTCTGCCGACAGGCCAGGCAGCGCGCCGAGGCGCTGTTCGCCGCGCTGTGGGACAACACCGACGCGCTGGACACGGTGGCGGCCGCTCGGGTGGTGGCGGGGCGGTACGCGTTCCTGGAGGACGGCGTGCTGCCGCCACCGGCCGACGGCGAGTGGGTCACCGGGTGGCACCCGGGCCCGTCGACCGAGCAGGACGTCCGCCGCCGGCTCGCACCGGTCGGCTCGCCGGTCTCGGACCTACCCGCGCCGGACCCACCCGCGTCGGACTCGCCCGCCTAGGGGTGGCGCCGGACGGCGGCCGGCGTCAGGTCGTCGGCGGGGTTAGGTCGTCGGCGGGGCCGGCCGGTCCGCCACCGGCCGGCCCAGCCGATCAATGGGCGGCCACCGCGGGAGGGCTCCCGGCACGCATCCGCACGCCGAGCCGTCGAAGCTCCAGCGCGGCCAGGGCGTCCACCGTCTCCGGGTCGCCGCTGCGCCACGCCGCCACCGGATCGGGATTCACCTTGCCGAGCCGACGCAGCGGCTGGTTGGCCAGGGCCCGCAGGGCGAGCAGATCCCGGCTGGCGGCGTCGGAGCGCAGCCCAGCGGCGGAGCTCGCCCGGCGGATCCAGCGCAGGCGCAGCGGCAGCCAGATCGCGACCACGACGATGACCGGCCCGGCCAGCAGCGCCAGGGACATCGCCCAGGCCAGGTCGTGCACGACGCTCACCTGCTCGCGCCCGACGTCGGCCAGCGACCGCGCGGCGTCCGCGGCCTTGTTGAAGGGTGCGGACAGGGCGCCGCCCAGGCCGGGCACCTTGTCCACTGTGGAGCCGGCGTCGGACAGCCCGCCGGCCATCCCGTCGCCGGCGCCGGACAGCTTCCGGCCCGGTACGGCGAGTTTGAGCACCAGGTCGTAGAGCTTGACCGCCAGCCGGATCCAGAACCACAGCCACACGACGATGAACAGATCCGTGAACAGCTGCCGTATCCGGACCGCCGGCACATCGGCGTAGACCTTCATATCGACAGGGTCCCGCGGTATCGCGGGGCCCGCATCTTGATCGATGCGTCGGCTCAGCCAGCCCTCAGCCGGCGCGCCTGTCGGGCCGGCCGGTGGAGGGCGGAAATGCCTCGGCACTCGCGGCGTCATCGCTGTCGCCGGGGCTGGCGGAATCGGGGTCGACCGCGGCGGGCCGGGCCTCCCCGGCGTGGCTGATCGCGTCCGCGACGATGTGGGCGATGTGCTGGTCGGTCAGCGAGTACACGATCTCCCGGCCGCGCCGGGCGCCGCGCACCACGCCGGCTCCGCGCAGCACCCGCAGGTGTTGGGAGACCAGCGGCTGGGGCACCTCCAGGAGGTCCACCAGCTCATGCACGCACCGGGCGCCGGCCCCCAATTCGGACACGATCGCGATCCGCAACGGCGAGGCGAGCGCCCTGAGCAGCTCGCCGGCCGTCTCGTACCCGTCCGGACCGGTCATGCTCACACGATAATCGTTTTCAGGAGATCTTCGAAATCGCGAGGATCACGATGACCGCGATGATCACGAGCCGGACTCCGATGACGGGCGGCCGCTGCGTTCGCCAGTTGGCGGACAGCAGGACCAGCAGGACGGCCACGATCGCGAACAGCAGGCCGGCGCCGAACCAGCCCGGGGCGAACAGCCCCAGCAGGACAACGACCAGCGCGATCAGGAACGCCTGCGTGCCCTTGGCTCGGCCCGGAGCGAACCGTTGGTTAGCCATGCGCGTCCCCCCGATAGGCTGGACCGGTCGTGTTCAACCGCACCTTAGACCTTTAACGGAGGGCGACGTGCTGGTGGTCAACCGCTTCGTCATCGATGCCGACGACGACGAGGCCGTGGCGACCTTCACCGAACGGGCAGGGGCGGCGGTGGAGGCGCTGGCCGCCCGGCCGGGGTACCTGCGTGGCCAACTGGGCCGGGCGTACGACGACCCGAGCCGGTGGAGCCTGGTCACCGAGTGGGAGTCGGTCGGCGCGTACCGGCGGGCGCTGGGCGCCTTCGAGGTCAAGGTGGCGGCCACCCCGCTGCTGGCGGAGTCGCTGGACGAGCCGTCGGCGTTCGAGGTGCTGACCAGCGCGCAGCCGGCGGGTCCGGCGGTGGGCGCGGCGAGCGATCGGGCACCCGATCCGCTGCCGGAGTCTCGATCATGACCGAGGAGCCGCCGTCGCAGCCTCAGCCGGCGCCGTTCTCCCCGCCTCCGCTCCAGCCACCGTCGCCCGCGGCGCCGCCGTTGGCCGCGGAACAGCCCGCGGCGCCGCCGCCGTTGGCCGCGGAACAGCCCGTGGCGCCGCCGCCGTTGGCCGCGGAACAGCCTGCGGCCCCGTGGCAGCCGATGGCGGCCCAACAGCCGATGGCGCCGGGGCAGCCGTTGGCCCCGGGGCAGCCGTTGGCGGCGGAACAGCCGATGGCGCCGGGGCAGCCGTTCGCGCCGCAGTATCCGGCGCCGCCCGGGCCGGCGCCGTCCGGGCAGCCGTCGCCCGACCCTCAGTTCTTCCGGCCGGCATACCCGCAGCCCGCCCCCCCGGGGGCCTGGCCACCGGCCCCGCCGCGCGGTCCGGGCGTGCGGGTGCCGTTCGCCGCCCCGCCCACCGAGCGCGACCGCAAGCGGATGTGGATCGGCCTGGGCGTGGGCGGAGCGGTGCTCCTGCTGTGCTGTGCGGGCGGTCTCGTCGGCTTCGGTGCGCTGGTGGTGACCACCTCCAAGGCGACCGTGACCGAGGCCCGCACGACGGTCCGGGACTACCTCGACGGGCTCGCGCGGCACAACTACCGCGACGCGTACAACCAACTCTGCACCGGCCGCCGCTCCCAGACCCTGGCCCAGTTCACCGAGCACGAGCAGTCGCTGCCGCCGATCGAGCGGTTCTCGATCGGCCAGCCGGCGGCCGATGGCTCGAGATTTCAGGTGCCCACCAATGTGCAGACCCCGGAGTCGAGCGGCACCGAAACGTACATCGTGGTCGCCGACGGGCAGGGCGGCGGCGGCCTGAAGGTCTGCGGCGGACCCAGGTAATCTGGTGCGACCGGAGCCGACCTGGACCGTATGCTCGCGGTATCCGTCAGCTCCATAGTCCGCACCCGGCGGACCTCCGCCGACAGCCAGCCGGCGGCATCCATCTGGAGGAAGCATGCCCATCGATCGCGTTGACGCCGTCACCGGCCTGGCCAAGCGCCGCGGCTTCGTCTACCCGTCCAGTGAGATCTACGGGGGCACCCGGTCCGCGTGGGACTACGGCCCGCTGGGCGTGGAGCTGAAGGACAACGTGCGCCGCCAGTGGTGGCGGACCATGGTCCAGCAGCGCGACGACATCGTCGGCCTGGACTCCGCGGTCATCCTCGCCCGCGAGGTATGGGCCGCCTCTGGCCATCTTGCGGAGTTCGTCGACCCGCTCACCGAATGTCAGTTCTGCCACCGGCGGTTCCGCGCCGACCACCTCGAAGAGGCGTTCGAGGCCAAGCACGGCCGGCCGCCGACATCGCTGGACGAGATCTCCTGCCCCAACTGCGGCAACAAGGGCACGTTCACCGAGCCCAAGATGTTCAACGGTCTGATGAAGACCTACCTGGGCCCGGTGGAGAGCGAGGAGGGCCTGCACTACCTGCGGCCCGAGACCGCGCAGGGCATCTTCATCAACTACAAGAACGTGGAGACCTCGGCGCGCAAGAAGCCGCCGTTCGGCATCGCCCAGGTGGGTAAGAGCTTCCGCAACGAGATCACCCCCGGAAACTTCATCTTCCGTACCCGCGAGTTCGAGCAGATGGAGATGGAGTTCTTCGTCGAGCCCGGCACCGACGAGCAGTGGCACGATTACTGGCTGAACGAGCGCTGGAACTGGTACCGCGGCCTGGGCCTGTCCGAGGAGAACCTGCGCTTCTACGAGCACCCCAAGGAGAAGCTCTCGCACTACTCGAAGCGCACGGTCGACATCGAGTACCGGTTCCGCTTCGGCGGCACGGAGTTCGCGGAGCTGGAGGGCGTCGCGAACCGCACCGACTTCGACCTGTCCACGCACAGCAAGCACTCCGGCGTCGACCTGTCCTACTTCGACTCGGAGAAGGGCGAGCGCTGGATGCCCTACGTCATCGAGCCGGCGGCCGGCCTGACCCGCGCGGTGCTCGCCTTCCTGCTGGAGGCCTACGACGAGGACGAGGCGCCGAACACCAAGGGCGGCGTGGACAAGCGGACCGTCATGCGCTTCGACCCGCGGCTGGCGCCGGTGAAGGTGGCGGTGCTCCCGCTGTCGCGCAACACCGACCTGTCCCCGAAGGCCAAGGAGCTGGCCGCCACGCTGCGCCAGCGCTGGACGGTGGAGTACGACGACTCGCAGGGCATCGGCCGCCGGTACCGGCGCCAGGACGAGATCGGTACGCCGTTCTGCGTGACCGTGGACTTCGACACGTTGCAGGACAACGCCGTGACGGTACGGGACCGGGACACCATGGGCCAGGAGCGCGTCTCCATCGACCAGGTCGAGCGGTACCTGATCGAGCGGCTGCCCGGCTGCTGACCGCGCACCGCCCGTGACACGGGCCGGGTCCCTTCGCCGGGCCCGGCCCGTTTCGCGTTTCCGGGCGTTATCCGCCAGGCTACCCACAGGTATTGATCGTGATGCCCTCCCCGGTCACCATGTAGTGATCAGGTTGTTTGACGTGAGTCAATACGCCAGCGGGAGCCCCCATGCGAAGTCCTGTTCCGCCCCGGCGCCGCCGCGCCGCGGTGCTGACCGCCGCGACCGTTCTCGTGACCACCGTTGGGCTGGTGGCGGGGGCTCTCCCCGCGACCGCGGCCAACGCGACCTACACCGCCCTCGGCGACTCGTACTCGTCCGGCGTCGGTACCCGCTCCTACTACTCCGACAGCGGGAGCTGCCAGCGTTCCCAGTACGCGTACCCGGTACTCGATGCGGCCAGCATCGGCGCGCAGCTCACCTTCGCCGCCTGCGGCGGCGCCAAGGTGGCCGACGTACAGGGTCAGCTCGCCAGCCTGAACGCGAGCACGACCTACGTCACGGTGTCGGTCGGCGGCAACGACGCCGGCTTCTCCAGCGTCATCGAGCAGTGCGCGCTGCCGTGGCCGTGGACCTGTGAGGGCGACATCTCCACCGCCGAGACCTTCATCAGGAACACCCTGCCGGGCGAGCTGGACCAGCTCTACACCACCATCCGGAGCAAGGCTCCGGCCGCGAAGGTGGCGGTGGTCGGCTACCCGAGGCTGTTCAACGTGACCGACTGCCAGTCGCTGGCCCGGATCAGCCCGACCGAGCAGAGCGAGCTCAACGGCGGCGCGGACCTGCTGGACACCACCATCAAGGCCCGGGCGACCGCGCACGGCTTTACCTTCGTGGACCCCCGTACGGCATTCACCGGCCACGCCATCTGCGACGGCACCGAGTGGATCAACGGCCTGTCCAACCCGGTCGGCGAGTCGTACCACCCGAACCAGACGGGGCAGGCACAGGGCTACGCGCCGCTGGTCAAGGCCGCGCTGCTGAGTTGAGCCCGCTGAGCTGAGTCCGCTGAGGTGAGCCCGTTGGGTTGAGTCCGCTGAGGTGAGTCCACGCCGGCACGGCGGCCCCGCGCGCGGCGCCCGGACCGGCCGGCCCCGTCGCGGGGCCGGCCGGTCCGCGTTGTCGTCGGCTACGGCAGGTCAGCCGTAGAAGCCGCCGGGCCGGCCGTTGCGGTCGGCGATCAGGCCGGCGAGCGTGGCTATCGCGATCTCCGGCGGCGTGTGCGAACCGATGTTGAGCCCGATCGGCCGGTGCACCCGGGCGATGTCGGCCTCGTCGACGCCGAGCGCGCGCAGCGCGGGGAGGTGCGGCGCGGGGTGGCGGGGGCTGCCCATGACCCCGATCCAGCGGGCCGGCAGCGCGAGCGCGTCGCGCAGCATCTCACCCAGTTCCGGCCGGTCATGGTCGGTGACCACCACGTCGGTATCGCCGTCCACAATGGATTTATCCAGGCTGGGCAGGTCGCCGGTGGGGTCGATCAGCACGGTGCGGAGGCCGAGGTCGGCCCCGAAGTGCAGCAGGTACTTCGCCACCGGCGAGGCGAACACCGCTACCAGAGTGCGGCCGGTCGCCGGGGCGGCTTTGTCGCCGTGGGCCATCACGCAGGCCAGGTCGGTGCGCTCCATACCTGTCGAGGATGCCAGAGCGGGCGGGTGGAGGTAAATCACTGGCCGGATCGGGGGCCGGGCGGCCTATCCTTGACTGGCCTATGACCAATCCCCGCACAGACCCGTCTGCCCGCCTGGACCGGCGGCGGGCCGCCGTACCCGGGATCACCTATCCCGAGGCGCTGCCGGTCAGCCAGAAGAAGGACGACATCCTCGCGGCTATCAGGGACCACCAGGTGGTCATCGTCGCGGGGGAGACCGGCTCCGGCAAGACCACCCAGCTGCCCAAGATCTGCCTTGAGCTGGGCCGGGGGATCAACGGGATGATCGGGCACACCCAGCCCCGGCGGCTGGCCGCCCGCACCGTCGCCGAGCGGATAGCCCAGGAACTGGACACCCAGCTCGGCGGCGCCATCGGCTACCAGGTCAGGTTCACCGGCAAGGTGGGCGACGACACGCTGGTGAAGGTGATGACCGACGGCATCCTGCTGGCCGAGATCCAGCGGGACCGGCAGCTGCGCCGGTACGACACCTTGATCATCGATGAGGCGCATGAACGCAGCCTGAACATTGACTTCATCCTCGGGTACCTGAAGCGGCTGCTGCCGCGCCGGCCGGACCTCAAGGTGATCATCACCTCGGCCACCATCGACCCGGAGCGCTTCGCCCGCCACTTCGGCGGCGAGGCCGCCGTCGTCGCCGCGGCGGACGGGCCGGCGGAGGCGGGCCCCGGCGGCGGCTCCGGCTCCGGCGGCTCCGGCTCTGGCGGCTCCGGCTCTGGCGGCTCCGGTGGCGGCTCAGGTCCCGGTGACGGCTCCGGCTCCGGCGGTCCCGGTGGCGGCTCCGGCGGTCCCGGTAGCGGCGGCTCCGGCGCTGGCCAGGTGCCGATCATCGAGGTGTCCGGCCGCACCTTCCCGGTCGAGGTGCGCTACCGGCCCATCATCGACGATTCGCCCGAGTCCGACGAATTCGACGACGAGACCGACGCCGACACCGGCACGGGCACGGGCCCGCCCGCGAGGGGCGGCGCCAGGACCGGCGGCCCCGGTGGCGGCGGAGGCGGTGGCGCCGCGCGGGGCGACCGCGACGACCGGGACCAGACCCAGGCGATCCTCGACGCGGTCGACGAACTGTGCGCCGAGGGCCCCGGCGACATCCTGGTCTTCCTGTCCGGCGAGCGGGAGATCCGGGACACCGCCGAGGCGCTGCGCCGGCGGGAGTTGCCGCTGACCGAGGTCCTGCCGCTGTACGCCCGGCTGTCGGCGGCCGAGCAGCACCGGGTGTTCGGCGCGCACACGGGGCGGCGGATCGTACTGGCGACGAACGTCGCGGAGACCTCGCTGACCGTGCCGGGCATCAAGTACGTCATCGATCCCGGTACGGCGCGGATCTCCCGGTACAGCTACCGGACCAAGGTGCAGCGGCTGCCCATCGAGCCCATCTCACAGGCGTCGGCCAACCAGCGCAAGGGCAGGTGCGGCCGTACCTCGGACGGGATCTGCATCCGGCTCTACTCCGAGGCGGACTTCCTGTCCCGGCCGGAGTTCACCGACCCGGAGATTCTGCGCACCAATCTCGCCTCGGTCATCCTTCAGGCGACCGCTATCGGGCTGGGAGACGTGGCGGGCTTCCCGTTCATCGATCCTCCGGACCGGCGCAACATCGCCGATGGGCTGGCACTGCTGGCGGAGCTGGGCGCGCTGGCGGACGGCCGGCTGACCGGCATCGGGCGCAAGCTGGCGCGATTGCCGATCGACCCGCGACTGGGCCGGATGATCCTGGCGGCCGAACGCAACGGTTGCGTACGCGAGGTCCTGATCATCGCCGCCGCACTGTCCATTCAGGACCCAAGGGAGCGGCCGGTCGAGCACCGGCAGGCCGCCGACCAGCTGCACGCGCGCTTCGCCGATCCCGAGTCGGACTTCCAGGCATACCTGAACCTGTGGAACTACCTGCGCGAGCAGCAGCAGGACCGGTCGTCCAACCAGTTCCGCCGGCTGTGCCGCACCGAGTTCCTGAACTACCTGCGGGTGCGGGAGTGGCAGGACCTGGACAGCCAGCTGCGCCAGGTGGTCAAGGACATGGGTGTGACGCTGTCCAGCGCTCCCGAGGAGAGCGTGCGCATCCACCAGTCCCTGCTGCCCGGCCTGCTGTCGCATCTGGGCCTGAAGGACCCGGAGACGCGCGAGTACGTGGGCGCGCGCAACGCGAAGTTCGCCATCTTCCCGGGTTCGGCGCTGTTCAAGAAGCAGCCGCGCTGGGTGATGGCGGCCGAACTGGTGGAGACGTCCCGACTGTGGGCGCGGATGGTGGCGCGTGTCGATCCACAGTGGATAGAGGAGCACGCCGGGCATCTGGTCAGGCGCAACTACAGCGAGCCGCACTGGGAGCGCAAGCAGGCCGCGGTGCTCGCGTACGAGCGGGTCACCCTGTACGGCCTGCCGATCGTGGTGGGTCGCAAGGTGAACTTCGGCCGGGTCGACCCCACCCTGTCCCGGGAGCTGTTCATCCGGCACGCGCTCGTCGAGGGCGACTGGGACACGCACCACCGGTTCTTCCACGAGAACCGGGAGCTGCGCGAGGACGTGGAGGACCTGGAGCACCGGGCCCGGCGCCGCGACATCCTGGTCGACGACGAGGCGCTGTTCGAGTTCTACGACCGGCGGATCCCGGCCGACGTGGTCTCCGGGCGGCACTTCGACACCTGGTGGAAGAAAGCCCGGCACGAACAGCCGAACCTGCTGTCGTTCTCGGAATCCATGCTCGTCAACGAAACGGCGTCCACTGTGGACCCCCGGGACTACCCGGACGCCTGGCGCCAGGACGGGCTGGAGATCCCGCTGACGTACCAGTTCGAGCCTGGCTCCGGCGCGGACGGGGTGACCGCGCACCTGCCGCTGGCGGCGCTCAACCAGGTGCGTGCGGACGCGTTCGGCTGGCAGGTGCCCGGGTTGCGCGAGGAGCTGGTCACCGCGCTGATCCGGGGGCTGCCCAAGCCGATCCGCCGGGAGTTCGCCCCCGCGCCGGACCACGCCCGCGCCGCACTGGCCGGGTTGACGCCCTACGTGGAGCCGTTGCTGGACGGACTGGAGCGGGAACTGCACCGGCTGACCGGCGTGGTGGTGCCGCGCGAGGCGTGGCAGCTCGACCGGGTACCGGACCACCTCAAGCTGACCTTCCGGGTGGTCGACGAGCACGGCAAGGCCGTCGCCGAGGGCAAGGATCTGGCCGCGCTCAAGCGGCAGCTGCGCGGCCGGATCCAGGCGGCGCTCGCGGACGCGGCGGGCGACATCGAGCGCACGGGGCTGCGGGACTGGACGATCGGTACGCTGCCCCGGATCTTCGCCCAGCAACGCGGCGGGTACCCGGTCAAGGCGTACCCGGCGCTGCGGGACGAGGGTGACTCGGTCGCGGTACGGCTGTTCGACACCGAGGACGAGGCGGCCTACGCGATGTGGCGGGGTACCCGCCGGCTGCTCACCCTGACCGTTCCGGCGCCGGTGAAGGCGTTGCAGGGGCGGCTGTCCAACGAGGCCAAGCTCGCGCTGAGCCGCAACCCGCACGGCAGCGTGACGGCGTTGATGGACGACTGCGTCGCCGCGGCCATGGACGCGCTGATCGCCGAGGCGGGCGGGCCGGCCTGGGACGCGGACGGGTACGCGGCGCTGCGCGAGCGGGTGCGCGCCGGGCTGGGCCGGACGCTGGTCGAGGTGGTGGAGCGGGTCGGGCCGGTGCTGACTGCCGCGCACGAGGTGTCCCGGCGGCTGGCCGGCACCAACAACCTGCTGCTGGTCGCGTCGCTGACCGACCTGCGCGAGCAGTTGGCCGCGCTGGTGTTCCCCGGCTTCGTCGAGGCGACCGGCGCGCAGCGCCTGGCCGACCTGCCGCGGTACCTGACCGGCATCCAGCGCCGGCTGGACCGGCTGACGGGCAGCCCGGCCCGGGACCGGGAGCGGATGGGCTCGGTCCAGCAGCTCGAGCGGGAGTACCGGCAACTGCTCGCCCAGGTGCCGCCCGGCCACCCGGTACCCGACGGGCTGCGCCAGGTGCGGTGGATGCTGGAGGAGTTGAGGGTCAACTACTTCGCGCAGGCGCTGGGCACCCCGTACCCGATCTCCGACAAGCGGGTCCTCCGCGCGCTGGACGACCTGACCGCGTGACCCGCGCGGCACGCGGGGCGCGGGCTTTGCGTGTTGCGCCGGCTTTGGGCGGTGCGTCCCGTAACGTAGGTAGTCATGCGTTCCGGTCCGGTCATTTACGCCTTCGACGGCTCGCCAGCCGCCGAGCACGCGCTGCGGGAGGGCGCCGCGATCTTCGCCAAGCGGCACGCCCTCGTGGTGTCCGTATGGGAGGCGGGCATCGGCTTCCAGGTCTCGGCGCTGCCGGTGCGCGCGTTCGAGGCGCCCGCCGCGCCGCTGGATTCGGGCGACGCGTTCCAGGTCGACGAGGCGATGCACGACGCGGCCCGGCGCACCGCCGAGCGGGGTGCGCAGCTGGCCAGGCAGGCCGGGCTGGAGGCGGACGCGATGGCGGTGACCGACCGCAAGACGGTGGCCGACACGCTGATCCGGCTGGTGCGCGAGTTGGACGGCCAGGCGGTCGTGGTGGGCGCGCACAGCCGCGGCGCGATCAGCAGCAGGCTGCTGGGAAGTACATCCCGTGATGTCCTGCAAAAGGCGTCATGTCCGGTACTCGTGGTGCGCGACGACGCGAAGCCCGACCACGAGGCAAAGGGCGAACGCCCCCTCGACAGGCCATGACCCCTCCGCCGTTCCGGTGATAAAGGGAGCGTAACGGCCCATCTCGGGCTGCAGAGTGCGCCGATAACGGCTGATTCGACCCGAGCCGCGAGCGACAGCATCGCCCGCGGCTCGTTGGTCTGTTCGTACCCGATGGTGCCGTGAATCGGCGAACTCGCCGATCGTGAATTAAGCCGAATGCTAGCTTGGCCCCAGATGTGCCCGTACCAGTTGATTGGGGATGATTTGACCTTGGCAACCATTGGACGGGATCTGCAATCTGGTTCCACCCCAGCCGGCGTGGAGGCCGCGGCGGTGCTGTCCGCCGACCCGGGTGCCTCCGTCGCCGAACTCGCCACCTACCGCGAGGCGGTCACCGACCTGCTCGCCGTGCTCGACGGCCATGCCGGGCCGGACGGCGCGGTCAAGACGGCGGGCGCGATTCACGAGCGGGTCACCGGTCGGGAGTGCGACGCGGTGCTGTCGCGCACGCCGGGCGGCCCGCAGTCCGTCGCCCAGAACCTGCTGCGCGAGATCTGGAACTTCCGGACCGAAGAGCGCCCGATCGAGGACCTGAGCAACTGGATGCGGGTGTACCTGCAGTCGCAGGTCGACGTCGCGTGGTGGGGACACCTCGACCCGTACCTGACCCGGGCCGACGTGACGCACTCGCCCGACCTGGTGAGCCTGGCCGCGCTGCGTCGCGACGGGGCGCTGCGGTTCCGGTACCGCCGGCAGCCGCGCGGCCTGACCGGCCGGGCGCTGCGCAGGGCGGAGCGGCGGGTATGGCCGCACCGCACACCGCACACCGCCGGGATGCGGTTCCCATACGCCCGGCCGGAGGCGGTGGCCTGGCTCAACGGGCTGGCCGTGCAGTTCCTCGCGGCCTGTGGCGCCGACGCGCCACCGTTGTGGGTCAACAGCATGGCGCGCAGCGTCGAGCACCAGAACCACCTGCGCGGCCTCGGCTACGTGACGGTGCTGCCCAGCGCGCACTGCGTCGGGTACGCCATGGACCTGGAGATGACCTGGATGCGCCGGTTCGAGGCACACGGGGCCCTGCAACGGCTGCTGTTCGAGCACCGGGCGGCGGGTGACGTCAACGTGATCGACGAGGGCCAGGTCTGGCACGTGTGCCTGAGCCCCGAGACCGCCGCGCGGCTGCGCCGCGAGGCCGTCGCGCCGGCAGGCTGACATGTGCGGGATAGTCCTCGTCGCCGGGCCGGGGGGCCAGCGCGCCGAGTTCGAGCACCTGATGGCGTGCCTGCGCCCGCGCGGCGAGGTCGAGGAGACGCTCATCGAGGACGGGCTGCTGGCCGGGGTCCAGCGGCTGCGCATCGTCGACCGGGATCGCGCGGCGCAGCCGTGGCGGTCCCGGGACGGGCGGCTGACCCTGTGCTACAACGGCGAGGTCTTCAACCACAAGCAGCTGCGGGCCGAGCTCGCGGCCGGCTGCGGCCCGGCCCGCTCGGACGGCGACACCGAGGTGGTGCTGGAGGCGTTCCGGCAGTGGGGGCCGGGGGCGGTCGGCCGGTTCCGGGGCGAGTTCGCCTTCGCCATCGCGGACCGCGACAGCGGGCGGGTCTACCTGGCCCGGGACCCGCTCGGCGTGAAGCCGCTGTACTGGTCCCGGGCCGCCGGTCGGCTCTACGTCGCCTCGGAGGCCAAGGCGCTGGTACCGGTCGGCGCGGCCATCCACGAGGTACCGCCGGGCCACCACGGCTGGTGGTCGGGACGGGGCGACCCGGCGCTGCGCCCGTACGTCGACCTGGCCCGGTTGGGTGAGGGGCAGCCGCGGATCGAGGATCCGGGCGAGGCCGCCGCGCTGGTGCGCTCCGCCATCGAGGACGCCATCCGGGTCCGGGTCGACACCGACCTCACCGTGGGCGTCATCCTCTCCGGCGGCCTGGACAGCTCGCTGACCCTGCTCAACGTGCACCGCGAGCACCCGGACTGCGTGGCGTTCACGGTCGGTACGCCGGACAGCCCCGACCTGGCCTACGCCCGGCGGCTGACCGCGGAGCTGGGCGTGCCTCACGAGATCATCGAGCTGCGCCCGCGCGACGTAAGGGCGGACGAGATCCGCGAGGCCATCCGGATGGCGGAGCTGACCGAGTACGGCGACATCATCAACGCGGTGGTGTCCGTGCCGCTGTTCCGGCGGGTCCACGAGCTGGGCGTGAAGGTGGTGCTCACCGGCGACGGCTCGGACGAGCTGTTCGGCGGGTACCCGATGTATCACGAGGTCGGTCCGGACTCGGCCCGCCGGCTGTTCCTTCACAAGATCGCCAACCTGTACCGCACCGAGCTGCAGCGGGTGGACCGGACCAGCATGGGCCAGGGCGTGGAGGCGAGGGTACCGTTCCTCGACCCGGCGCTCGTCGAGCTGGCCATGCGCCTGCCGCTGAGCCTGAAGCTGCGCGACGGCCAGGAGAAGTGGATAGTCCGCGAGGCGTTCGCCGATCTGCTGCCGGACTACATCAGGCGGCGGCCGAAGAACCCGATGTCATACTCCACCGGCCTGCACGATCGGGCCCGGCTCTATAAGCCGCGGTTCGCCCGGCTGCACCGGGAATTGGGCTACGACCTGCTGGAGCCGGTGCGTCGCGACTTCGACAGCGTGCTGATGAGGTGCGGCAACGATCTGGACCGGGCGATCGCCGAGAACGCGGCCCGGCAGGACTACACGCTGCTGGAGCACGCCCGCGATCTGGCCGGCGCACTGCGCTGGAACGCACGGGGAATGCTGCGGCGCAAGCAGCTGGCCGCGGTGCCGCCGGCCGCGGAGCCCACGGAGCGGGTGGTCGAGCCGGCGGGCTGAGCCGTCCGGGTCGCGCCGGCTGGGTCGTCCGGGTTGCGTCGTCCGGGTTGCGCCGGCGCCGTTCGGGTCGGGCTCGCCGCCCGCACCCGAACGCCGGGGCGGCTCAGCCGCCGGACCCCTCGATCTCGGCGCCCTCGGGCACCGCGTCGTCGTCGCGGTCGGCGAGCCAGCCCTCCGGCAGCACCACCCGACCGGGGGAGTTGGTGCGCCCTCGTGGCTGGCCCAGGATCGCCGTCGGGTACGGCGCGTCCGCGTCCAGCTCGCCCAGCAGGCCGTCGAGTTCGGCCAGCGACGAGGCCACCGCCATCGATCGGCGCAGGTCGGAGCCGACCGGGAAGCCCTTGAGGTACCAGGCGACGTGCTTGCGGAAGTCGACCACCCCGTCGGCCTCGACCCCCATCCACTCGACCAGCAGCCGCGCGTGCCGGCTCATGACCGCGGCCACCTCACCGAGTCGGGGCAGGACCCGCTCGGTCCCGCCCCGCATGGCGCTGGCCAGATCCGCGAACAGCCAGGGCCGGCCCAGGCAGCCGCGCCCGATCACCACCCCGTCGCAGCCGGTGGTGCGCATCATCCGCAGCGCGTCGTCGGCTTCCCAGATGTCCCCGTTGCCCAGCACCGGCACGTCCAGCGCCTGCTTCAGGGCGGCGATCGCGTCCCAGTCGGCCGAGCCGGAGTAGCGCTCGGCCGCGGTGCGGGCGTGCAACGCGACCCAGGCCGCGCCGGCGTCCTGTGCGATCAGCCCGGCCTCCACGTAGGTCAGGTGGTCGTCGTCGATGCCCTTGCGCATCTTCACGGTCACCGGAAGGTCCCCGGCGGCCGTCACCGCGTCCGCGATGAGGCGCCCGAACAGGCGCCGCTTCCAGGGCAGCGCGGCGCCGCCGCCCTTGCGGGTGACCCGGGGCACCGAACAGCCGAAGTTGAGGTCGATGTGGTCGGCCAGGTCCTCGTCCACGATCATCCGCACCGCCGCGGCGGTGGTCTCCGGGTCCACGCCGTAGAGCTGGAGGCTGCGAGGCCGCTCCTCGGCGCCGAACGCGATCATCCGCAGCGTCTTGGGGTTGCGCTCGACCAGCGCCCGGGTCATCACCATCTCGCAGACGTAGATGCCCGCGCCCTGCTCGCGGCACAGCCGGCGGAACGCCACGTTGGTAACGCCCGCCATCGGGGCGAGCACCACGGGCGGGTCGACGCCGAACCGGCCCAGGCTCAGGCCGGCGGTCGGCTCGGTCAGCGTTGCGGTCACGCCTTCGAGGATCGCATGCCGGGCGGGCAACGCCACATCTCGATCGGCGATGGTGCGGACGGTCACCCGGCCGCGACCGGCCCGGCGCGACCGCCGGCCACGGTGTCCGACCCGCCCGGTCGGGGTGGTCCGACCCGCCCGGTCGGCGTGGTCGGACCAGCCCGGCTGGGGGCCGGTGGGTCGGGTCGTGCGGCCAAAAACCTTGATCGCCGCCAGGGAATGACCGCCGGTCGCTAAAAGTCAATCGAATTTAATTGTCGAATCAATCACGCAGGCAAGGAATGAGTGCTCATGCGCAATAGTGCGCATGGGAGCGCTCCCTCAGAATGGTACGGACGTGATTAGTGGGGTCCGTGTGCCAATAATCACGCCAGGTGTTGCAGTAGTGAGAACTGCCCTAGTGTCCGGCCCTACATCCGGGGTACCACTTACCTAACGCACAGCGTTGGGGGTGCGGTAAGCCGGTAAACCGCCACAGGCGGTGGGCTTGACGCCTGCCGGGAGAGGGTAGGGCCAGCATGACCGAGAAATACGTCTACGACTTCTCAGAGGGCAACAAAGGCCTCAACGACCTGCTCGGCGGTAAGGGTGCGAACCTCGCCGAGATGACCAATCTCGGTTTGCCAGTGCCACCTGGATTCACCATCACGACGGACGCCTGCCGGGCGTACCTGGCGACCGGCAGTCAGCCTCCGAAATTGGCCGACGAGATCGACGAACACCTTTTGAAGCTGGAAGGCACGATGGGTCGGCGGCTCGGTGACCCGTCCGATCCGCTGCTCGTCTCGGTGCGCTCCGGGGCGAAATTCTCCATGCCCGGCATGATGGAGACCGTGCTCAACGTCGGTCTGACCGACGAGTCGGTGCGCGGGCTGGCCGCGCAGGCCGGCGAGGCCGGCGAGCGGTTCGCCTGGGACTCGTACCGGCGCCTCATCCAGATGTTCGGCCGGACCGTGTGCGACGTACCCGCCGGGGCGTTCGAGAAGGTGCTGGACGAGGCGAAGCGCGCCAGGGGTACGCGGTCGGACCTGGACCTGGACGCCGACG
This sequence comes from Rugosimonospora acidiphila, assembly GCF_039543385.1. Classification (NCBI taxonomy): domain Bacteria; kingdom Bacillati; phylum Actinomycetota; class Actinomycetes; order Micromonosporales; family Micromonosporaceae; genus Rugosimonospora; species Rugosimonospora acidiphila. Next base: position 330,237 of record NZ_BAABJQ010000006.1, on the reverse strand, counting down.
ACCTGCGCGAGCTGGTGACCGCCTTCAAGGAGGTGTTCTCCCGCCACGCCGGCCGCCAGTTCCCGCAGGACCCGCGCGAGCAGCTGGAGCTGGCCATCCGCGCGGTCTTCGAGTCCTGGAACGCCGAGCGTGCCGTGCTGTACCGGCGGCAGGAGCGGATCCCGTCCGACCTGGGTACGGCGGTCAACGTGGTGGCGATGGTCTTCGGCAACCTGGGCGGGGACTCGGGCACCGGGGTGGCGTTCACCCGCGACCCGGCTACCGGGCGCCAGGGCGTGTACGGCGACTACCTGGCCAACGCGCAGGGCGAGGACGTGGTGGCCGGCATCCGCAACACGGTCTCCCTAGAGGATTTGGAGCGCCTGGACAAGGCGGGCTTCGACGACCTGATGCGGGCCATGGCGGCCCTTGAGGGCCACTACCGCGACCTGTGCGACATCGAGTTCACCATCGAGCGCGGCAAGCTGTGGCTGCTGCAGACCCGGGTGGGCAAGCGCACCCCGGCGGCGGCGTTCATCATCGCCAGCCAACTGGTCGACGAGGGCGTGATCGATCTCGACGAGGCGGTGCGGCGGGTCAACGGCGCCCAACTGGTGCAGCTCATGTTCCCCACCTTCGACCTGTCCGCCGCCCCCGAGCAGCTGGCCCGCGGCGTGGGCGCGTCGCCGGGCGCGGCGGTGGGCAAGGCGGTGTTCGACACCGACCGCGCCGTGCGGCTGGCCGCCGACGGCGAGCGGGTGATCCTGGTCCGGCGGGAGACCAACCCGGACGACCTGCCGGGCATCATCGCCGCCCGTGGAGTGCTGACCTCGCGGGGCGGCAAGACCAGTCACGCGGCGGTGGTGGCGCGGGGGATGGGCAAGACGTGCGTGTGCGGCGCCGACTCGCTGGATGTGGATGTCCCGAGTGGACAGTTCACAGTGGACGGCACGACGGTGGCCGACGGCGACCTCATCTCGATCGACGGCACCACCGGGAAGATCTACCTGGGTGAGGTGCCGGTGCAGGACTCGCCGGTGGTGCGGTACTTCGAGACCGGCGAGATCGGCGACGACCCGCTGGTGGCGGCGGTGCACCGGCTGCTGACCCACGCCGACGAGCGGCGCCGGCTGCGGGTGCGCGCCAACGCGGACACCCCCGAGGACGCGGCCCGGTCACGGCGCTTCGGCGCCCAGGGCATCGGGCTGTGCCGCACCGAGCACATGTTCCTCGGCGAGCGCCGTGAGCTGGTGGAGGCGCTGATCCTGGCCGACACCGACGAGGATCGCCAGCTTGCGCTCGATGCGCTGCTTCCGTTGCAGCGCAAGGACTTCGAGGGGATCCTCACCGAGATGGCGGGGCTGCCGGTGACGATCCGCCTGATCGACCCGCCGCTGCACGAGTTCCTGCCGTCGCTGGAGGAGCTGTCCGTGCGGGTGGCGGTGGCGCAGGAGCGCGGCGAGGAGTCGAGGCGCGACCGCAAGCTGCTCGCGGCGGTGCGCCGGATGCACGAGCAGAACCCGATGCTCGGCCTGCGCGGCGTGCGGCTGGGACTGGTCATTCCGGGGCTGTTCGCCATGCAGGTGCGGGCGATCGCCGAGGCGGCGGCGTCGGTCAGGCTTGCCGGTGGCGACCCGCACCCGGAGATCATGGTGCCGCTGGTCGGCGCCGTACAGGAGCTGGAGACCGTCAGGGCCGAGGCGCTGACCGTACTCGCCGAGGTGAGCGACGCCCCGGAGGCGCTGATCGGAACGATGATCGAGGTGCCCCGGGCGGCGCTGACCGCAGGGGAGATCGCTCAGGCGGCGGAGTTCTTCTCCTTCGGCACCAACGACCTGACCCAGATGGGTTGGGGCTTCTCCCGGGACGACGTGGAGGCATCCTTCTTCTCGCGGTACCTGGATCTGGGGATCTTCCGGGTCTCCCCGTTCGAGTCGATCGACCGGGACGGGGTGGGCCGGCTGATCAGGATCGCGGTGCAGGACAGCCGGGCGATCCGGCCCAACCTCAAGATTGGCGTGTGCGGCGAGCACGGCGGGGATCCGGACTCGGTGCACTTCTTCCACGAGGTGGGGCTGGACTACGTATCGTGTTCGCCGTTCCGGGTACCGGTTGCCCGGCTGGAGGCGGGCCGTGCCGCGATCGAGGCGGTCGGGTCGGACAGCCGCTGAGGCCGCGCGGCACAGGGCGCCCCCGCCCGTCCGGGTGAGTGGCCGGGGCGCCCGGCGCGTAACCTGAGCCGGACATCGAAGGCCAACGCGGAGGTACGCATGAGCAGCCGGTGGTGCACCGTCGTCGTCGATGCGATGGACCCCAACCGGCTAGCCCGTTGGTGGGCCCAGGTGCTGGACTTCCGACTGCTACGTGAGGCGTCCGGTGAGGTGGTCATCGGCCGCGACGACAGCCCTAGGCTGCTGTTCACGCGGGTGCCGAACGTGAAGCCGGACAGCAGCCGGCTGCACATCGAGCTCGACCCGGACGACCGGGACGCAGAGCTGGAGCGGCTGCTGGACATGGGTGCCCGGCACGTGGACATGGGGCGGACCGGCCGGGCGCCGAGCCGCATAGTGCTGGCCGACCCCGAGGGCAACGAGTTCTGCATCCTGTCGAGGCCGGAACGCTGATCGGCCGGCCGGCGGGCCCCGCCCGAGCGGGTGGGCCACCGCCGGCCGGCCTCGGCCGTTCGGCGTGTCGAGCCGCCGGTTCCGTGGCGCGCCCCGCTTGCCGGTCGGGTCGCTTACGCTAGGTGAGCAGCGGCGACTGTCTGTTCATGTCACGCTACCCGCATGGCCAGCGAAGAGGATCTGACCAGGTCCGTGGAGGCGGAGGAGGAGCCCCGGTCACCGGAGCCGGTGAGCCCCCGCACGATCTTCCGCTGGACGGTGGCCGCCGGGATCGCGGTGGTGGCGATCTACCTCGGGTACCACATCGTCTACGCCGTCCGGGACGTGCTGGTCGAGATCCTCATCGCCGCGTTCATCGCGATCAGCCTCGACCCGCCGGTGCGGCTGTTGGTCCGGCGGGGGGTCAAGCGGTCGTACGCGGTGCTCATCATTCTCGTGATCGTCTTCATAGTGGTGGCCGGGCTGCTGATGCTGTTCATCCCGCCCCTGGTGCAGCAGAGCGGCCGGTTGACCAGCAACTTCCCCCAGTACCTGAATCACCTGCGGAGCAGCACGCCGGGCCTGCGCAAGCTGGAGAGCCGGTTCCACCTCCAGAACGCCATCGACGACCTGGCCCGGAACCTGCCGGCCCGGCTGGGCGCGCAGGCCCTCGGGTTCACCCGGAAGTTCTTCGGGGCGCTGATCTCCGGGCTGCTGGTTCTGGTGCTGACCATCTACTTCATGGCGGACCTGCCGAGGCTGCGCCGCAACGTGGTCCGGCTGTTCTCCCGCCGGTACCGGCGGCCGGTCGACGACGCGGTGGACGTGGTCATCGACAAGGTCGGCTCGTACATGATCGGCAATCTGATCATCTCCGGGATCGCCGGCGTGTCGTCGCTGGCCATGATGGAGATCTTGCGCATCCCGTTCGCGCTGCCGCTGGCGGTGTTCGTCGCGGTCACCGACCTGATCCCGCTCGTCGGCGCCGCGATCGGCGCGGTGGTGGGGGTGATCGTCGCGCTGGCCACCACCGACCTGTGGCCACACGCCGTCCTGCTGGGCCTGTTCTTCCTGGCCTACCAGCAACTGGAGAACTACCTGATCGCGCCCCGGGTGCTGCGCAACACGGTGGCGATACCCGCGCTCGCGGTGCTGCTGGCGGCGCTGCTCGGCGGTACCATCCTCGGCCTGATCGGCGCGTTGATCGCCATCCCGCTGGCGGCGGCCGTCAAGGTGATCATGACGCCGGTGCTCCGCGCCCGAGACGCCGAGCAAGCCGGGCCCGGTGAGCGAGCCGGGTCTACGCTCGACGCCGATGCACCAGAATGATGACGTTGACCTGGCCGGACCGAACCGCGAGGCGGAGCGGGCCGAGGCCCTGCACGAGCAGGAGCGCTGCGTCGACGAGCCGCCGAAGGACACCCGCACGCTGCCGGTCGACGGCCAGCGCACCCAGTTCCAGCGCGACCGGGCCCGGGTCCTGCACTCGGCCGCGTTCCGCCGGCTGGCCGCCAAGACGCAGGTCCACCTGGCCGGCTCGGACGACTTCCTGCGCACCCGGCTGACCCACTCGCTGGAGGTGGCACAGATCGGCCGGGAGATGGGCGCCCAGTTGGGCTGCGACCCGGACGTCGTGGACACCGCCGGGCTCGCCCACGACCTGGGGCACCCGCCGTTCGGGCACAACGGGGAGGACGCGCTCAACGAGGTGGCCGGGGCGTGCGGCGGGTTCGAGGGCAACGCGCAGACCCTGCGGGTGCTGACCAGGCTGGAGGCCAAGGTGATGCGCCCCGACGGCACCTCGGCCGGCCTCAACCTCACCCGGGCCTCGCTCGACGCCTGCTGCAAATACCCCTGGCCCCGCTCCGAGGGGACGCGCAAGTTCGGCGTGTACCCCGACGACCTGCCGGTCTTCGGTTGGCTGCGCTCCGACTGGTCTGGGTCGTCGCGCGGCGCCGGACGCGCCGAGCCGGACCGGTCGGGAGGTGTGCCGGAGGGAACCCGGCGCTGCCTGGAGGCCCAGGTGATGGACTGGGCCGACGACGTCGCGTACTCGGTGCACGACGTCGAGGACGGCATCCACGGCGGGTACATCGCGCTGCGCAACCTGCGCGACGACAACGTCGAGCGGGCCGCGCTGTGCGCCGACGTGGCCGCCTCGTACTCCGGCGAGTCCGCCTCGGACCTGGCCGCCGTGCTGGACGAACTCCTCTCCGATCCGGTCTTCGCCCCGCTCTACCGCTACGACGGCAGCCACGCCTCGATGGTCGCGCTCAAGCAGGTGACCAGCGTGCTGACCGGCCGGTTCGTGGCCGCCGCGGTGGGCGCCACCCGGGCGGCGGCCGGCCCGGGTCGGCTGCGCCGCTACGCCGCCGACCTGGCGGTGCCGCGCCGCACCCGGGCCGAGTGCGCGCTGCTCAAGGGACTCGCGCTGCGGTACGTGATGCGCCGTCCGGGCGCGGCGCCGTGGTACGAGCAGCAGCGGGAGATCCTCGTCGGTCTGGTGGACGCGTTGGCGAGGCGCGCCCCGCACGGGCTCGATCCGGTGTTCGCCCCGCTGTGGTTGGCCGCCCCGAACGACGCCGCCCGGCTGCGCGTGATCATCGATCAGGTGGCCAGCCTCACCGACCCGGCCGCGATCTCGTGGCACCGGCGCCTGGTCGGCGGCCCGGCGCCCTGGCCCGGGCGGGAAGCGGATGCCGGCGGCACCGTGGCGGGTTAAGTTGGCGTCGGTGTTCTTCTCGTAGGAGGTGTCGGGTGGACGAGCGGGTATTCGTCATCGTCGGTGCGTCGTTCGCCGGTGCGAAGGCGGCCGAGGCGCTGCGCGAGTCCGGCTTCGCCGGCAAGATAGTGCTGATCGGGGAGGAGACCGAGCGCCCCTACGAGCGGCCGCCGCTGTCCAAGGGATACCTGCAGGGCAACGACCCGCGGGACGGGGCGTATGTGCACTCCGAGGATTGGTACGCGGAGCACGACGTGACCCTGCGGCTCGGGGTCCGGGTCACCGCCCTCGACCCGGCCGCCCACGCGCTGACCCTCGACGGCTTCGAACCCCTCGGGTACGACAAGCTGCTGCTGACCACCGGCTCCCGGGTGCGTCAGCTCAAGGTGCCGGGCGTTGAACTGTCCGGAGTGCGGTATTTGCGCACCCTGATGGAGTCCGATGAGCTGCGCGACCGACTGGGCAGGGGCGGCAACGTAGTGGTGATCGGGGCCGGCTGGATCGGCCTGGAGACCGCCGCGGCGGCCCGCGGGTACGGCGCCTCGGTGACCGTGGTGGAGATGGACGCGCTGCCGCTGCGGCGGGTGCTCGGCGACGAGGTGGCCACGATCTTCGCCGACCTGCATCGGGCCAACGGGGTGGAGTTCCGGTTCGGCGCCGGGGTGCGGGAGTTCCGCGGCGAGGGCGGCGCGCTGACCGGCGTGGTGCTGGAGGACGGCACCGAGCTGCCCGCCGACCTGGCGGTCATCGGCGTGGGCATCGCCCCGGCGACCGAGCTGGCGGACACCGCCGGCCTGAGCGTCGACAACGGGATCGTCACGGACGGGGCGATGCGCACCTCGGATCCGGACATCTACGCGGCCGGGGATGTGGCCAACACGCACCGCCCGCTGCTGGGCCGGTCGGTCCGGGTGGAGCACTGGCACAACGCGCAGGCCGGTGGCGAGGCCGCCGCCCGGTCGATGGCGGGCCAGGAGATCAGCTACGACAACGTCCCGTATTTCTTCACCGACCAGTACGACCTGGGCATGGAGTACGCCGGCTACGTGGAGCCGGGCGGCTACGACCGGGTGGTGTTCCGCGGCAACGCGTCCATCGTGGACGGAAAGGCGCCCGAGTTCATCGTGTTCTGGACCAACCAGGGCCGGGTGCTGGCCGGGATGAACGTCAACGTGTGGGACGTGACCGACGACATCCAGGCGCTGGTCCGGGCCGGGTACGCCGGCACAGCGGTGGACCTGGGGAAGCTCGCCGACCCGGACGTGCCGCTGACCGACCTGGTGGCCTGACCGGGCGGTACGCCCGACCGGGGACGGTGCCGGTCACCGGCGAGGTATCGGCTAGGCGGGGCGCAGGTACTAGGCGGGGCGCAGGTACTCGGTGGCCAGGCGCTTCGGTGCACGGTCGAGCCACGCCTCGACGATCAGCTCCTTGAGTTCCGCCGCCGGGATCCGATCCAGCCTCACGAGCACCACCGGGTACCCGTTGAAGTGCGGCGTGGTGAAGTACACGTTCTCGTCGTCGGCGATCAGGGCCTCCTTGGCGCCGAGGTCCGGCACCCGAGCGGCCAGCACCGGCCCGGTCGGTGCCGACGTGCCCAGCGCGGTGAGGTCCCGTCCGGTCAGCGGCCGCTCCCACACGAACCCCTTGTCCCCGACCCGCCATTGGGCGCAGCCGCGCGACTCCCGCTCGGTCGTCTCCGGCAGCGCCAGCGCGATCCGGCGCACGTCATCCCAGGTGGCCATGTCCTGACTGTAGGCGTCGAGGCTGGTCGCGTGGGTGCGATCGCCGACCCGGGGCGCGGCCGGGTTCCCGACGGTCGTCACGCCACTGGCCGTGCGGGTGTTCAGGCGTCGGGCCCGAGCGAGTCCGGGTCTCCGGCGGGGCGGGCTCCCGGCAGCTCGCTCCACGTCATCAGGTTGGCGGCCCCACCGCGCCGGTACGCCTCGTCGAAGGCGGCGGCGCCGAGCGCGGCCCGGGCCGCCGCCGCCACCCTGGGCTCGTCCAGGTTGGACAGGTCCGGCGAGCCCCGCACGGCGGTGCTCGCACCGAGCAGGGCCGCCGCGGCGGCCGGATCCCCGGCGTGCAGCGCGAGATCGGCGCCGGCGACCAGCACCTGCCCGATGACCGGCGCGTCCACTGAGACGAGCGCGGCCTCGGCCGCATGCGTGTAGTGGGAACGGGCGGTGTCCAGGTCGCCGGCGGCGATGGCGACCTGGGCCAGCGAGGCGCTGAGGATCGCGTGGAACTGCGAGGCCACCGCGTACTGTGCGGCCAGCTCGTCGGCGCCGGTCAGCTCCGATCGGGCGAGCACCAGGTTCCCTTCGAGCCTGGCGAGGTCGCCGGAGATGTACGCGGTCTGGCCCCTCGGCTCGGGCAGGCCGAGGCGCTGGGCCAGCCGCCGCGCCTGGGCCAGCTGGTCGTGCGCCTGATCCCGCTCGCCGAGCAGCCACAGCGTCCGGGCCAGCTGGGCCCGGAACTGCGCCTCGTCGTCCCGGCCGCCCAGCTCCTGGCAGGCCCGCAGCGCCTCGCGGTAGTTCGCCGCCGCGGTGGCGAACTCGCCCCGCCAGAGCTCGAGCGAGGCCAGCGAGGCGAGGGAGAACGCGGTGCCCCAGCGCTCGCCCAGCTCGCGGTACCGATCCAGGGCCAGCTGGAAGTCGGCCCGGGCCCCGACGGGTGAGCGGCCGAAGTTGAGTCCGACGTGGGCGCGGATCAACCGGGCGGTTGCGGCCATCCAAGGGAACGGGTCATCCATCGCCTCCTCCAGGGAGGCCAGCGACACCGGTTTGTCGACCGCCATGGACGCCTCGAACACGAAGGTGATCAGGGTGACCAGGCGGACCATCGGGTGCCTCGGCTCGGGTACCCGGGCCGCCAGTCGCGCCGCCGTCTGAAACCAGGGCACCGCCAGGTCCGGGCTGTGCCGGCTGTCCACGGCGAGCAGGCCGCCCATCGCGTACGCCACCACGCGCGCGTCGTCGGGTACCCCGTCGCCGGCCTCCTTCGCCGGAACCGGCAGGGACAGCGCAGCGCTGACGAGTTCGGTGCCCTCGACCTTGTGGCCGTGTGCCCACCAGTAGAAGCCGAGCGCGGCCACGAGCCGGGCCGCCAGCATCGTGTCGCCGGCCCCGACCGCGTTGCGGACCGCGGCGTGCAGGTTGTCGTGATCGGCGCTCAACCGGTCCAGCCACTCCAGTTGCCGCGCGCCCACCAGCTCGTACTGGGCGGTCTCGGCCAGCCGCACGAAGTAGCGGCCGTGGGCCCGCCGCAGGGCGACTCGCTCGCCGGCCTCGTCCAGCCGCTGCTGGCCGTACGCCTTGATGATCTCCAGCATGTGGTACCGCGCGGCCCCGGCGTCCTCGCGCATGACCAGCAGCGACTTGTCGACCAGGGCGGCCAGTAGATCGAGCACCCGGTCCCGGCCGATCAGCCCGCCCGCGCAGACCCGTTCGGCGGCCTCCAGCGTGGCGCCGCCGGCGAACACCGACAGCCGTCGCCACAGCGCCCGCTCCGCGTCGTCGAGCAGGTCCCAGCTCCACCCGACCACGGCCGCCAGCGTCTGGTGCCGGGCCAGCGCGGTGCGGCTGCCGCCGGTCAGCAGCGTGAACCGGTCGTCCAGGCGCGCCGCGAGTTGCTCGGGGCTCATCGACCGCAGCCGGGCGGCGGCCAGCTCGATCGCCAACGGCATCCCGTCCAGCGCGCGGCAGATGTGGGCGACCGCGCCCGCGTTGCCGGCGTTGACCTCGAAGTCGGGGCGCACCGCGCGAGCCCGCTGGGTCAGTAGCCGCACCGAGGCGCAGTTGGCGATCAGCGCGGGCTCGACGGGGTCGGCGGCCTCGGGCGGCAGGGCCAGCGGCCGCACCGGCCAGAGCGCCTCGCCGCCGATGCACAGCGGTTCCCGGCTGGTCGCCAGGATGGTGACGTCCGGGCACGCGGACAGGATGCGGTCGGCCAGCGCCGCCGCCGCATCGATCAGGTGCTCGCAGTTGTCCAGGACGAGCAGTGCTCGCTTGTCGGACAGGGCGCCGACCAACCGGCCGGCCGGGTCGCCGGTCATGAGCAGCGACCCACCCGTGGCCAGGGCCGTCTGCCGCAGCCCGAGCGCGTCGAGGACGGCGGCGGCCACGTGCGCGGGGTCGGTGATCGGCGCCAGCTCCACCAGCCACGCCCCGTCCGGCTGGGCGTGCAGCGCGGCACGCGCGGCCGCCTCGACCAGCCGGGTCTTGCCCGCGCCACCGGGCCCGGTCAACGTGATCATCCGATGGGCGGCGAGCAGCTCCCCGACCTGGGCCAGGTCCTCCTCCCGCCCGATCAGGCTGGTGCGCTCGGCGCGCAGGTTGGACCTGGCGGGCTCGTCGGCGCTGCCGGTCCCGCTGCCGGCGCCGCTGCCCGGGAGGGGCGCGGATGGTGCGGACCCGCCGGCCCGGCTCGCGGCCGTCTGGATCGGCGCGGCCTGGATCGGCGCGGCCTGGATCGGGGCGGCCTGGATCGGGGCGGCCTGGATCGGGGCGGCCCGGTCCGGCGCGGTCCCGCCCGCTGTGGGCCGGTCTGCTGCGGCCTGATCGGTTGTCGCCCGATGCGGTGCGGCCCGGAACAGTGGGGTCGGCGGTGCTGTGGTCGGCAGCGCGGCGCTCGGTTGAGTGGCGGTCGCGGTCGGTTGGGTGGCGGGCGCCGGTGCGGCGTCGTGTCCGGACCGCAGCATCGCGAGGTGCAGCGAGGCCAGCTCGGCCGACGGCTCGGCGCCCAGCCGCTCGGCGATGCGACGCCGGGTGCGCTCGTACAGCTCCAGCGCCTCGGCCCGTCGCCCGGCCGCGTCCAGCGCCCGGATGAACAGGGCGACCAGGGGCTCCCGGAGCGGATGGGTCGCCACCAGCTCCTCCAGCTCGGGGATCAGCGAGGCGCCGGCCCCGAGCCGCAGGTCGGCGTCGACCCGGTCCTGGATGGCGGCCAGCCGCAACTCGTCGAGGCGCACGATGGTGCCCCGGGCGAAGTCCGCGCGGGCCACGTCGGCCAGCGCCGGTCCGCGCCACAGTGCCAGCGCGTCGCGCAGAGTGGCCGCCGCCCCGGCCGGATCCTCGCGCAGCCGGGCCCGCCCGGCCGACGCGAGCCGCTCGAACCGGACGGTGTCCACCCGGTCCGGGTCGAGGTCGAGCAGGTACCCGGAGTGCCGGGGCAACACGGCGATGCCCGGTACCGCCCGGCGCAGCCGGGACACCAGTGCCTGCAGCGCGTTGCCCGCTCCGGCCGGTGGCCGCTCGTCCCAGAGGGCCTCCACCAGCCGGTCGGTGCTCAGGGTCGCGGCCGGCTGGAGCGCGAGCAGGATCAGCAGCGCGCGCAGCCGGGCCCCGGCCACCGGCACCAGCTCGCCGGTGCCGGTGCGGACCTCCAACGGACCCAGCATGCCGACCTGCATGCCTCCGATTCTGCCCGGCGCCCCCTTGGCGGGCTGCCGTGCCCTTTGCGGCCAGGGTGGCCGGCGCGGCACTATCCTCGGGTCTGACCGATCGGGCCGGCGGGGTTTGGGGGCCGTGATGGTGCAGTTCGCCGATGCGGCCGACGGCGTGCGGCTGGCGTATGAGACCGCCGGGACCGGGGCGCCGGGCATGCTGTTCGTCCACGGCTGGTCCTGCGACCGGTCGTACCTGGCGCCGCAGGTGCGCCACTTCGCCGCGCGGCACGCGGTCGCCGCGCTGGACCTGCGGGGGCACGGCGGCAGTGGGCGGCCCGAGCCGGAACCCGGAACGTACGACGTCGACGCGCTGGCCGGCGACGCGCTCACGGTCGCCCGAGCCGCCGGGCTTGACCGCCCGGTCGTGGTCGGGCACAGCCTGGGCGCGCTGGTGGCGCTGGCCTGCGCGGCGCGGCCCGACCTGGTGCGCGCGGCCGTGCTGATCGAGCCCCCGGCGATGCTGCCCGGGCCGCGCAAGGAGCACTACGAGCTCTCGGTGCCGGACGTGGCCGCGGACCACGACGGCTCCTGGCGCCGTGCGTTCTTCGAGCGGCTGTTCAAGCCGGCCGACGTCGTGCGCCGCGAGGAGACCCTGGCGGCGGCGAACGCGCAGCCCGCGCCGGTGGCCGCGGCGGTGATCGGGGCGATGGGGCGCTTCGACGGCGCCGGGGCGCTGGACCGGGCCTCGGTGCCGCTGCTGGTCATCACCGCCGGTGGGGGAGAGCGGGCGCTGCGGGACCGTCCGGGCCTCGCCTTCGGCCGTACCGTCGGTGCCGGACACTTCTGCCAGCTTGAGGTACCCGAGCAGGTCAATCCCATGATCGAACGGTTCATGGCGATCAACGAGGCCAGCGGCGCGGCGGGATGACGCCGGACGGCGCCCGTCCCATCAGCGGTTAGCGCACCCCGCGCGGGCGGAACTGGATGCTGATCCGGGCGCCGGCCGCCCGGGCGGTCTTGGGCACCGCGTGCTCCCACGTGCGCTGGCAGCTGCCGCCCATCACGATCAGGTCGCCGTGCCCGAGGTCGTGGCGCAGCGTCGGCCCGCCGCCGCAGCGGGGCCGCAGCAGCAGCGCCCGGGGAGCGCCGACCGAGATGATCGCGACCATGGTGTCGGAGGTGGAGCCGCGCCCGATGTTGTCGCCGTGCCAGGCGACACTGTCCCGGCCGTCGCGGTACAGGCATAGGCCGGCGGTGCGGAACCGTTCGCCCAGCTCCGCGCCGTAGTGCGCGTCGAGCGCGTCGCGCGCCGCCGCCAGGGCGGGGTGCGGCAGCGGCCGACCCTCGTCGTAGAAGCTCAGCAGGCGCGGCACGTCCACGACGCGCTCATACATCTGGCGGCGCTCGGCGTGCCAGGGCACCCCGGTCAGTAGTTCCTCGAACAGTGCGTCGGCGCCGCGCATCCAGCCCGGCCGGACATCGACCCACGCGCCATGGCACAGCCTGGTGCGCCGCACGGTGGGGCCGAGCGGGTCGGGCCGGATGTCCTCCTCGGCGTCCAGGAGCGAGGCTTGGAAGGTGGCCGTCATTCCGCCAGCGTAACCCATCCTTCGGACAAGCGTTCGATAGCCCGCCGCTGACCAGTATCTTCGGGTTCCGCGGCTTACGCGGCGGCCCGTGCCCGGGCCAGCCTCACCGCGCGGGCCGGTCGAGGTCCGCGAGGGCGGCTCGTAGCCGCGCACCGAGCGCGGCAGCCTGGGCGGCGTCCCAGGCGATGATGCCGTGTTCGGCCATGAGCGCGCGATACTGCTGCTGCCGGTAGGGAGTCCCCGGCGGCAACGGGGCCACGTGCCAGTGGATGTGGCTGTTGCCCTGCTGGCTGCCGAGGCTGAGCACATACATGCGCTCGCACGGCACCATCGCTTCGAGCGCCTGTGCGACGCGGTAGACGACGTCCTGTAGCCGCAGGTACGCGGGGCGGTCCAGGTCCCGGTGGATCAGCTCGGCATGCTGGCGCGGCGCGACGAGCGTGTATCCGTAGAGCGTCGGGTAGCGGCTCAGGAATGCGAGATGCTCGCCGTCGTCGTGCACGATCTCGTGCTCGCTGCCGGGCGAGCCGGCGACCAGTGCGCAGATGAAGCACTCACCGCCGCGGGCCCGGCGCTCGTACGCGTCGAGGTCCATCGGGATCCGGGCCGTCATCTCGTCGACCCTAGACGCCGAGCGCGTTGAACTCGGTCTCCGCCGGCCCACGGTTGACGTACATGCTCCAGGCGGCATCGGCGATCCGGTCGGGGTCGAGGGTGGCCGGCACCGGCGTGCCGCTGCGCTCCAGCCGGGCCTGGACCGTCCGGTGGATGTCGCCGCGCTCGATGAGGCCGCCGATGGTCAGCGTGCCCACGTAGACGCCGCGATCCTTGACCGCCTCGTGCAGGGTCAGCGCGTACATCCGCAGCGCCGCCGAGGCGGGCGCCAGGCTGCCTAGCATCGGCATCGGGTGCTTGCCGCTGAGGCCGCCCGCGAACAGCAGCGCGCCGTCGCCGCGCCGCAGCATGGCCGGCAGCAGCGCGGCGACGAGGTTGACCGGTGGGATGAGCATCGCCTCCAGGGCGCTGCGGATGGCCGGCCCGCGGGCGTCCGGCAGGGGCGCGATGCCGGCGCCGACGTTTGGATCCGCCGGGCCGAAGTACGCGGTGTCGATCCGGCCGAGATCGGCAGCGATGCGGTCGAGCGCCCGGGACAGCTCGGCCGGATCGGTGACGTCGGCGACGTAGCCGCGCGACTCGATGCCGGCCTTCGAGAGGCGTGCGCGGTAGCCCGGGTGGCGGGTGTCATCGCGCGACACGAGGGCGGCGACGAAGCCTTCGCGGCCGAACCGGTGGGCGATGGACAGGCCGAGACCCGGCCCGACCCCGAGCACGGCGATGACCTTGCCGGACGGGCCGGGGCCTTCCGGTGAATTGAGGGCCTTCGGTGTCGTGGACCGCCTCGGCGACCTTGATCCTTCCGGCGGCGCGAGATCGGCCGGTGAACCCGGGCCGGTGGACGAGCGTGGCATGAATCGTCACTCCTTGGCATCGTCGACGGCTGGGGCGCCCCGGATCTGGCGTCGTGAGCAGGTACCGCGGTCGAAGTTGAGGAGCCCCTCAGGTTTGACTGAAGGTACCGCTAACTTGAGGATGTCGTCAACTTCATTAGGATGGTGCGATGGCAACCGGGTCGGCGCCGCTGCGCAAGGACGCGCGGCGCAACCGCGAGCGACTGGTGGCCGCCGCCCGTGAGGTGTTCGCCGAGCGCGGGCTCGACGTCGCCCTCGACGAGGTCGCCCGGCGGGCCGGGGTGAGCATCGGCACGCTGTACAACCGCTTCCCGACCCGCGCGGACCTGGTCGAGGCCGTGTTCGCCGACCGGGTCGAGGCGGTCGCCCGGATCGCCGAACACGCCCTGTCGATGGACGACGCGTGGGACGGCTTCACGCACTTCGTGGAGCAGATCTGCCGGATGCAGGCCGCCGACCGCGGATACAACGACCTGGCCGCCCGGCGCATCCCGCAGGCCGTACCCACGGCCGCCCAGGCGCACGGGTACCAGCTGATGACCCGCATCCTCGACCGTGCCCAGCGGGCCGGCGCGCTGCGGGCGGACTTCACGGTCGAGGACATGGCCTTCGTGACCTGGGCGATCACCCGGACCATCGAGGCCACCGCGGAGGTCAATCCCACCGCCTGGCGGCGCCACCTGGCCCTGATCCTCGACGGCCTGCGGGCCCCGGCCGCGCACCCGCTGCCCGAACCGCCGATGCTTCCCGACCAGGTGGCCCGCATCATGCGCGACTGCTGAACCGGTGAGCCCAGGGCGCTTCCTGGCGCGGGTCGCCGGGCGAGGGCTACAGTCGGTTTCGGCGAGCGGGAAGCCTCCGGTCCGCGGAAAGGGCACAGCCCACCCGATCTCGAAGCTCATGCCCGGCCCTCACCTCCTTTCGGCCTGACGACGCGGACCTCAGGCGCACGAGAGGAGGCCGCCATGCCGGCCAGATCGCTGTCCGACCACCCCAACCTCGAACACCTGCGCAATCAGGCGCGGGCGCTGCAACGCGCGGTGCGCCGCGCCGACCCCGACGCGCTGCGCCGGGTGGTCGACCGGGGCGTCGACCTGCCCGCCGACCCGACATCGTTCGCGCTGCACGGCGCCCAACTGGTGCTGGCCCGCGAGTATGGCTTCGCCAGCTGGCCCCGACTGCGGCGCTACCTTGACGTGGTCGCCGAGTACCGGTGGGATGTGTCCACCGTGACCGAGCCGGCCGGCGGCGAGGTTGCCGACAGCGCGGCTGCCGGCGACGAGGCTGCCGGCGACGAGGCTGTCGGCAGCGTTGGCGCGGACGTCGCCGACGAGTTCTGCCGGCTGGCCTGCCTCACCTACTCCGACGACGGGCCGCCGCGCTGGCAGCGGGCGGCCGAGCTGCTGGCCCGGCACCCCGAGCTGATCCGGGACAGCGTGTGGGCCGCGGCGGCGGCGGTCAACGTCGACGCGCTGCGCCGCCAGGTGGACGCCGATCCGTCGCTGGTTCGTCGCCGGGGCGGCCCGTACCGCTGGCGGCCCCTGTACTACCTCGTGTACTCCCGTCTGGAACCGGCCGGCGGACGCGACGGGGTGCTGGAGGCCGTGCGGCTGCTGCTGCGCCACGGTGCCGACCCGGACGAGGGGTACCTGTGGAACGGGCTGCCCACGCCGTTCACCCTGCTCACCGGAGCCTTCGGCGAGGGGGAGCAGGGCCCGGTACGGCAGCCCCGCCACCCGCGCTCGGTCCAGATCGCCCGGTTGCTGCTCGAGGCCGGTGCCAACCCGAATGACGGCCAGACCCTCTACAACCGCATGTTCCGGGAGGACGACGACCACCTGCGGCTGCTGTTCGAGTTCGGGCTCGGCACCGGCGACGGCGGGGTGTGGAAACGCCGCCTGGGCGACGCGCTGGACTCGCCGGCCGACATGCTTCGCGGCCAGCTCTCCTGGGCGATCGACCACGGGTTCACCGAACGGGTACGGCTGCTGGCCCGGCACGGGGTGGACCTCGTCACGCCGTTCGATGACCGGCGCACGCCGGTCGAGCGCGCCCGGTTGAGCGCGAACCGCGACATCGTCGAACTCCTGCTCGCGCACGGCGCCCCGGCACCCGCGCCGGACCCCGTCGATGACCTGATCGGCGCCGCGATGGCGGCGGACCGCGCGGCCGTGCGGGCTCTGGTCGCCGCGCACCCGGGCGTGGCCGAGGGCGCCCGGTCGCGGCGCCCCGGCCTCATCGTCTGGGCGGCGGCGGGTGGTCGCCGCGAGGCGGTGCGGCTGCTGGCCGAGCTTGGCTTCGACGTCAGCGCGCTGGGCCGGGGCGACACTCCGGTCGAACAGCCGTGGTCGACCGCCCTGCACCACGCCGCGGCGGATGGCGACCTCGAACTGGCCAGCACGCTGCTGGCGCTCGGCGCGGACCCGAACGTCACGGACCTGCGGTTCGGGACGACCCCGCTGGGCTGGGCACGGCACTTCGAGCGCTCCGACCTCGTCGCCCTGCTCGAACCGGTCACCGCGGGCGGCGACCCGGCTGTGAGTACTCCCTGAGTTTGCGGCGGCCGTGCCGCCGCGGTCGCGGCCGGGCCGACCCGCGCACAGGAAGCTCACAGAACCTTTCCCGGGACCGCCAGCCGGGCCGGCGAGTCTGCCCGAATGAAGGAGATTCGGGGATCTGGTGGTGCGAGTGGGGTGCTCGCCGTCGTGGGTCTCGCCGCCCACCTCGCGCGGCGCGCCCGTCCCCGCCGTGCCGCTCGTATCCTCGAAGATGCCCAGCCCACCCGGTGCGGTTAGAGCGCCATCCAGCCGATCATGTCGTGGAGCGATGCCATGCAACCGTCGGAACGCCTGCTGGTCGTTGACGATGAGCCGACGGTACGCGAGCTGCTGGCCGCGACGCTGCGCTTCGCCGGGTACACGGTGACCGCCGCCGCCACGGGTGCCGAAGCGCTGCACCGGTCGGTGCAGGAGCCACCGGATCTGGTGCTGCTCGACGTGATGCTGCCGGACATGGACGGCTTCGAGGTGATCCGGCGGCTGCGCGAGCAGGCCGTACCGGGCGGAGAACGGCGCTCCGGTCCGCTGCCGGTGCTCTTCCTCACCGCGCGGGAGAGCCCGGAGGACAAGGTGCAGGGCCTGCGGCTGGGCGGGGACGACTACGTGACCAAGCCGTTCAACCTCGACGAGCTGATCGCGCGCATCCAGGCGATCCTGCGGCGCACCGGGCGGTACGGGGTGGACGGGCTGCTGCGCGTCGGCGATCTGGAGCTTGATCCGCACGGGCACCAGGTGACCTGGCAGGGCCGGCAGGTGCGGCTGTCGCCGACCGAGTTCCGGCTGTTGCAGCACCTGATGTGCCACGCCGGCCGGGTGGTGTCCAAGACTCAGATCCTCGACGAGGTGTGGCGCTACGACTTCGACGGTGACTCCAGCATCGTCGACACGTACATCAGCTACCTGCGCCGGAAGCTGGGTACTGGATCATCCGACCTGATCAGCACCGTTCACGGCGTCGGGTACCTGCTGCGCCGCCCACGCCCGTGAACCGGCCGCTCCGGCTCGGTCCGGGCCGGCTGTCGCTGCGGGTACGGCTCCTGCTGATCGTGACCGGGCTGTTCGCGGTGGGGCTGGTGGCGAGCAGCGGCGTGGTGCTCGGATCGCTGCGCACCTGGCTGGTGAATCGGGTGGACGCACAGCTGGAGACGCTGTCGGCGCCGCTGTCCCGGATACCCGACAGTGTGCTCGACGAGTCCGGCGACCAGCTGCCCCGGCTCCCGCGGCAGACATCCGGGCTGGATCTCATCCACGAGGTGGACGTCGTCTACCTGACCCCGGACGGCGGCGTCGCCCACGAGTTCCGGCTGTACTCCGCCGACGAGAGCGGCCCGGCCGTGCCGCACCTGGACGCGGCATCGGTCGATCGGTTGGCCGATCGGCCCTTCACCGTCCCTTCCAAGCGTGGCGACGATGCCTGGCGCGTGCTCGTCGCGTCGCGCACCCCGAGCGCTGGGTTCGAGGGCGGGCTCGCCGGGGTCTCCGGCGGCGCGGTCTCCGGCGGCGCCGTGGTGGTCGGGGCCGAGCTTGGCGACGTCGACTCCACTGTCGGCGCGGTGCGCGCGGTGTGCCTGGCCACCGGCATCGCCACGCTGGCGCTGCTCGTCCTGGTCGGCTGGTTCGCGGTGGGCGCGGGGCTGCGCCCACTGCGCCGGGTCGAGCGCACGGCGGCGGCGATCGCGGCCGGCGACCTGTCCCACCGGGTACCGGCGCTGGCCTCGCCGGGTACCGAGGTGGGCCGGCTCGCCCTGGCGCTCAACGAGATGCTGGCGCGTAACGAGCGGGCGTTCGCGTCGCTGGCCTCGTCCGAGGACCGGATGCGCCGCTTCGTCGCCGACGCCAGCCACGAGCTGCGTACCCCGCTGTTCGGCATCCGCGGCTTCGTCCAGCTGTACCTGATGGGGGGCCTGCCCGAGAAGGCCGACGTCGACCGGGGGATGGCCCGCATCGATCAGGAGTCGGCCCGGTTGGTCCGGCTCGTCGAGGATCTGCTGCTGCTCACCCGGCTGGACGAGGGCCCAGAGGCGGCCGGCTCGGCCCGCCCGGACGAGGGCGCGGGCGGCATGGGTCGCGCGCCCCGTCCGGCGCCGATGGATCTGCGGGCGCTGGCGGCCGACGCGCGGTACGACCTGTCCACATTGGATCCAGAGCGGTCCGTGCGGCTGACCGGGCCGGGCGGCGACGGCCCGGCCGGGGCCGCGGCGGTCGTGGCGGACGAGGCGTGGCTGCGCCAGGTGGTCACGAACATCGTGGGGAACGTCATCGCGCACACGCCGGCCGGCGGCCCGGTGCGCATCGGGGTCGGCGCGGTCGGCGGGGAGGCGATCCTCGAGATCGCCGACAGCGGTCCGGGACTGCACGCGGAGCAGGCTCGCCGGGTCTTCGACCGCTTCTATCGCACGGATCCGGCGCGCGGCCGCAGGTCCGCCTCGGAGCCGGAGACCGCCGGGCCCGAGCCGGAGCCAGACACCGGCCCGGCCTCCGACGGTACGGCGCCCGATGGTCCGGCGGCCGGCGACCCGGCGTCCGGCGACCCGGCGTCGGGTGGCCCGGAGCCAGGGGCCGGCCCGGGCTCCGCCGATTCGGGCCCCGGGACGGCATCCGGGTCGGGGCTGGGGCTCGCGATCGTATGGTCGCTGATGGCCGCGAGCGGCGGCCGGGTCGAGCTGGACACCGCGCCCGAGGCGGGCGCCACGTTCCGGCTCGTCCTTCCCGAGCGCACCGGCTGACCTCCGGTGGGGCGGCAAGGCGTCGGACGCCCCCAGATCGCGGGCCTGCCGGACCCCGCGCGCTAACGCCAGGTGGCGGTGTCGGGGTCGATGCCGTGGGCACGCGCGCTGGCGTCGACGATGTGACGGAACCACGTGGCAAGGCCGGGGCGGATGCCCGGCCCGAACCACGCGACCCATGGTGTGCCCGGGTGCGGCTAGCCCGCGGGCCCTTACTTTCGTCGGGTGCCGGCCGTCCGCTCGGTGGACGCGTGGGCGCTAACGATTGGCCCGGCCGTCGATGAAGGCGAGGATGTCCGGCATGCCGGGGTCGTAGGCGGCCGTCGTGTCCACCCGCAGCGTCGGCACGGCGAGGGAGATCGGAACCCAGCCGCTCGCCGAGCGGCCGCCGGGCGCCCGAGTGCGAAGCCAGGCCCGGTCGTCGTGTGCCGCCCGATGCGCGTTCTCCTCGACCCGGCGCGCGATCCGCGCGTGAGCGACGGCGTCGGTGGTGGCGCACTGGATGACGCGGAGCGTCGCGAGATCACGGAGTGGTTCGAGACCCGGGCGCCAGAGCCGGTCGGCGAATGCGGCCTCGGCGACCGTCGTCACCCCGGCCGTGACCAGGCGGTGAAGCAGATCGAAGAACGCTGCCAGCGTTCGCCGGTTGAGGTCATCGCTGTGACTCGGGTCGTATCCGGGGGTGGCGTGGACCATGCCTTCCTTGATCTCGTCGCGGCAGATGGCGGGACAACCGACGGCGGCGGCGAGCTGGTGCGCGAGGGTCGTCTTGCCGGCGCCGGGCGGCCCGCTGACAACGATGAGAGTCGGCGACGTCACGGCTCATCCTGACACGGTGCGAACCCGCTGCGGTCCCGACCGACCCCGACGAGGGTGGCCCGGGCTATCGCCCGCTCGGGGCAGGCGGGCTGGAATGGAGCTTTCAACCAGCCGTGCCCCGAGGGGCGATCGGATCAGGCCGTTACGGTGTATAGATGTTCGGCCAGGGCGGGGTGGCCATGCCGTCGCCGATGAAGAAGCTCGGGTGCGGCGGCTGGTTGTAGGCGGTGTTCTGCCAGGCGACCCCGGTGCGGTACTGCGGGTTGTGCATCAGGGTGACGATCCGCCGGTCGGCGGTGTACGTGGTGGAGTAGATGCGCAGCGCGTGGTCGTCGGTGGTCGGCCAGATCACCTCTTCGCGCCAGTCGCCGAACAGGTCGGCCGTCAGCGTCGGCGTCGACTTGGTGCTGTTGTTCGAGTGCACCCCGCTGGCCGTCAGCTGCCGGGTGTCGCCACCGGTGCCGTACTTGTCGATGTGCGTCGCGTCGAGCAACTCCCGTACTGGATCCCCGTCCCACCAGATGGTGAAGTTGTCCGACGACGGGTTGCGGCTGCTGACCTGCTGCCCGTGCGTGTTGTAGATGCCGGTGGTCGCCGCGCTCCACGACTCCGCTCCCGGGCTGCCGGCGTAGATGTCGTCGGAGCGACCGCGGCCGTTGTCGCAGTCGCAGCTGGGGAACTGCCAGATGATGGCGCCGGTCTTGGCGTCGGCCATCCAGCCCGCTGGCGAACTCGTGTTCTCGTCCACCTTGTAGACCTCCAGGCCGGGCCGGCTGGGGTCCAGGTCGCCCACGTCCTCGGCGTCACCGTGGCCGAGCCGGGTGTTCCACAGTGGAGCGCCGTTGTCGTTGATGGCCATCGCGCCGAAGACGATTTCGTCCTTGCCGTCCTGGTCCACGTCCGCGATGGACAGCTGATGGTCGCCCTGGTCGGTGTACTGGCTGCCGGAGGAGTTGGAGTCGAACTTCCAGCGCTCGGTCAGCTGCCCGTTGCGGAAGTCCCAGGCGGCGATGACGGTACGGGTGTAGTAGCCGCGCGACTCGATCAGGCTGGGGTGTACGCCGTCCAGGTACGCGGTGCCGGCCAGGAACCGGTCGACCCGGTTGCCGTACGAGTCGCCCCAGTCCGAGACCGTCCCTCGTGGAGGGTCGTAGTTCACTGTGGACATGGCGGCGCCGGTGAGCCCGTTGAACATGGTCAGGTACTCCGGACCCGACAGGACGTACCCGGAGGAGTTGCGGTAGTCGGCGCTCGCGCTGCCGATCACCCGCCCGGTGCCGTCCACCGTGCCGTCCGCGGTCTTCATGGCGACCTCGGCGTGGCCGTCGCCGTCGTAGTTGTACACCTGGAACTGGGTGTAGTGCGCGCCGGCCCGGATGTTGCGGCCCAGGTCGATGCGCCACAGCCGGGTGCCGTTGAGCCGGTACGCGTCGACGTACACGTCACCGGTGTAGCCGGACTGCGAGTTGTCCTTCGAGTTCGTCGGGTCCCACTTGAGCACGATTTCGTACTGGCCGTCACCGTCCAGGTCGCCGACGCTGGCGTCGTTGGCGGTGTACGTGTACGCGACCCCGTCCGGGGTGGTGCCGCCGGACGGCGGCTGAATCGGCACGTTCAGGTACCCGCTGGTGAGTTGCAGCGCGGCCTCGGACGCGGACTGCTCGGTCCCGTTGACGACGGCGCGCACCGTGTACGCCGAGCCCGCGGCGGCTCCGGAGTCGTAGTAGTTGGTGCTCGCGGTGATCGGGGTCGAGTTCAGCTTGGTGGATCCCCGGTACACGTTGAACGCCACGTTCTGTGGGTCGGTGCCGAGCAGCCGCCAGCTGACCAGGTTGCCGCTGCCGGAGCGCACCGAGATCAGGCCGCGTCCCAGCCGCTCCATCTGGCGGGCCCCGGAGGGCGGCGGGGTGGAGCCACCGGTCGGGCTGGGCGTCGGGCTCGTGGTCCGGGTCGG
Source organism: Rugosimonospora acidiphila (assembly GCF_039543385.1). Classification (NCBI taxonomy): domain Bacteria; kingdom Bacillati; phylum Actinomycetota; class Actinomycetes; order Micromonosporales; family Micromonosporaceae; genus Rugosimonospora; species Rugosimonospora acidiphila. The sequence continues at coordinate 308,429 of NZ_BAABJQ010000006.1, read as the reverse complement.
GGTCGGCGTCGGGCTGCTGCGGGTGGGCGTGCTGCTCGGCGTCGGGCTGGTGACCGCGCCGGTACAGGCCACTGCGTTGAGGGCGAAGGAGGTGGGCGCCGGGTTGCTGGAGTTGTTCCAGGTGCCGTTGAAGCCGAACGACGTGTTCGCGCCGGTGGCCAGTGCGGCGTTGTAGCCGGCGTCGACGGCGGTGACCGCCGCGCCGGACTGGGTGACCGTCGCGTTCCAGGCCTGGGTGATTGTCTGTCCCGCGGTGAACGACCAGGTCAGGTGCCAGCCGTTGATGGGGTCGCCGAGGTTGGTGACGGTGACGTTGGCGCCGAATCCGCCCGCCCACTGCGAGGCCACTGAGTAGTCGACCCGGCATCCGGCGCTGGCCGCGTGCGCGTTCAGCGCGCCGGCCGTGACCAGTCCGGTGGTGCTCAGGGTGGCGACGATACCGGCGGCGAGCAGCCGAAACCGGGTGCGCCGTTGATTGATGCGTTTCACGCCGGTCCAATCCTTTCAAGGACGGCGGCACGCCCGGCGGAGCCGCCCACACGGTCAGAGATCGTGGTGCTGCTGCAGAGGCTCCCGGCGCTGTGACGTTAACGGCCACATGCGTGAGTGTCAATGTCTGTGCGCGGCCCGCGATCGACGGCGGCGGCGGCGTTGCATCGTTTTTGCAGTGCCCCCGAAGTCCGTGGTGCCGCGGAGGGTCGTCAGCCCAGCACCCGGGCGAGCGCGTCGAGGGCGGCAGGGTAGGCGTGCTCCGGCGGCGTGCCGTACCCGACGATGATGCCCGGCCGATGGTCGCCGGGGGAGTGGAACTCGTTCGCCAGGCCGTCCACGGCCACTCCGTACGCGGCGGCGCGGGCCAGCACCTCGGGCTCGGTCGGCCCGCCGGCGGGCAGGCCGATCAGCGCGTGCAGCCCGGCCGCGATCCCGGTGATGGCGTAGCCGGCCGATCTCCCCTCGGCCAGCCGGGCCAGCAGCAGGTCGCGGCGGCGCCGGTAGCGCAGCCGGCAGGCGCGCAGGTGCCGGTCGTACGCGTGGCTCGCGATCAGGTCGGCGAAGGCCAGTTGGCCCAGCGACTCGGTGTGGTGGTCGGCGTGCAGCTTGGCGTCGACCACGGGGTCGACCAGGCGCGCCGGCAGGCACAGCCAGGCCAGCCGCACGGCCGGCCCGAGGGTCTTGGACGCGGTGCCGATGTAGGCCACGTGGTCCGGCGCGGTGCCCTGCAGCGCGCCGACCGGCTGGCGGTCGTAGCGGAACTCGCCGTCGTAGTCGTCCTCGATGATCAGACCGTCGCGCGAGCGCGCCCACTGGATCAGGGCTCGGCGGCGGTCGGGGTGCAGGCTGTCGCCCATCGGGTACTGGTGGGCGGGGGTGACCACCGCCGCCGAGGCGGCCTCTAAGTCCCGGGTGGACAGCAGCTCGGTGCGGGCGCCGTGCCGGTCGACCGGCAGCGGCAGCACGGCCGGCCCGGCCCGACGGACCACCTCGCGGTGCACCGCCAGCCCGGGGTCCTCCATCGCGACCGCCTCGGTGCCGGCGTGGTGCAGCACCTGGGTCAGCAGGCCGAGCGCCTGCACGTACCCGGAGGTGACCACCAGCTGATCCGGCGTGGTGAGCACCCCCCGGGTGCGCCCGAGGTAGTCGGCGAGGACGGTGCGCAGCGCCTGCTGCCCGCGCGGGTCGCCGTACCCGTAGGCCTCGGCCGGCGCGGCCAGCAGCGCCCGGCGGCTGGCCCGCAGCCAGGCGGTGACCGGGAAGGTCGTCGGGTCCGGGCTGCCGGGCCGCAGGTTGTGGCGGGCGGGCGCGACCGCCCCGCGCGGCGCGGTGGGCGCCCCGGCCTGCCCGGTGAGCGCGGCCACCTCGGTACCCGATCCCCGCCGGGCGGTCAGGTACCCCTCGGCGACCAGCTGGTCGTACGCGGCGCTGACGGTGCCCCGGGACAGCCCCAGCTCGGCCGCGAGCGCCCGGGTGGAGGGCAGCCGCGCGCCCGCCGCGAGCCGGCCGTCCCGGACGGCGTCGCGCAGCGCGCGCTCCAGGCCGGACCGGCGCCCGGTCGCGGCGTCCAGGTCCAGATGCAGGTCGATCCCGAAAGTGGCCCAATCTTCTGACACGGGAATGGACCTTAGCAGTGAGCCAGTGCCGCCCTAGTCTCGTGCCATGACGAGCGACACCATCACCGCTGACCGCACTTCCACCGTTGTCGTCCCGCCCACTCGGCTGGCCGTGGACGAACTCGCCCCGCACATCAACAAGGCCATGAACGCGCTGGACGCCGCGTCGCGCGAGACCGTTCTGGAGCCGGCACTGCTGGAGCTGGTGCGGGCCCGCGCCTCGCAGCTCAACGGCTGCGCCTACTGCGTGGACCTGCACAACCGGGACGCGCGCAAGGCGGGGGAGACCGAGCGGCGCCTGTTCGCCCTGCCGGTCTGGCGGGAGACCCCGTTCTTCACCGCCCGCGAGCGCGCGGCCCTCGACCTGACGGAGGCGGCCACCCGGCTGACCGACGGCCCGGTCGGCGACGCGGTCTACCAGGCGGCCGCGGCCGAGTTCACCGACGTGGAGCTGGCCGAGCTGATCTGGGCGATCACGGTCATCAACGCGTGGAACCGGCTCGGTGCCACCGCCCGCCCCTGGGCGCTGACGTGACCCGCCCGCACCACCGGTGTCAGTCGGCGGCGGTCCTCGACCGGACCGCCGCCTCGCCGGGCGGGTCCAGCCGATCGATGCGCCGCTGGACGCGCTCGGCGTCGGCGGTGCGGCACTGGCCCTGGTACAGGCGCAGCGCCTGGCGCCAGGCGTGCCGGGCCCGGTCCGCCTCGCCCGCGTCGGAGCGGGTGTCGCCCAACCGCTCCAGGGTGTCCGCCTCCTCGTAGGCGTTGCCCAGGTCCCGGTAGACCGCCAGGGCCTGCTGGTAATACCGCTCGGCCTGAGCGTGCTGGCCGGTGTGGTGGGCCACCAGGCCCAGGCTGTCCAGCGTGTCCGCCTCGCCCCCGCGGTTGCCGTCGCGGCGGGACAGGGTCAGGGCGGACTCCAGGTGAACCCGGGCCGGCCCGTAGCGACCGAGCCGGGCGGCGTACCAGCCCACCACGTTGAGCGCCCCGCCCTCGCCGACCGGGTCGCCACAGGCCCGGTACAGGTGCAGTGCGCGGGTGGCGTGCTCCAGCGCGCGCTCGTCGTCGCCGCGCCGCTCCCAGGCCCACGCCAGCGTCCAGTGCGCCCGGGCCTGTCCCGGCAGGTCGTCCGAGCGTCGCGCCAGCGCCAGGGAACGGTCCAGGTGCTCGGCGGCCTCGGTGAGCCGGCCCACCAGTACGCAGGCCCGCCCGAGGTACCGGTGGGCCAGCGCCTGTACCTCCGGATCGCCCAGCCGCTGGCCGGCGGCCAGCCCGCAGCGCCACACGTCGACCAGGTCGTGCAGGTGTCCCCGCCACCCGTAGAAGGTGTTCAGCGACCAGGCCAGCTGCCAGCGCGCCGCCTGCCGTCCCTGCTGGAGCGCCAGCCGCTGGGCGGCCCGCACGCACGGGTGCTCCCGGTCCAGCCAGTCCAGTGCCGCCGCGCGGTCCGGCAGCCGATGGGGCACGGCGCCGGGCGCCGGATCGGCCAGCGGCAGGGGCGGCGGCGGCCGGCTCGGGTCCAGCAGCCGGTCGGCCGCGTACGCGCTGTGCAGGTAGAAGTCGACCAGCCGGCGCAGCGCCGCGTCCTGCTGCCCGGGTTGGTCGGAGCCGGCCCGCTCGGCGGCGTACAGGCGGATCAGGTCGTGCATGCGCCAGCGATCCGGCGCGGACTGCTGCACGAGCGACTGGCGCTCCAGCGCGCGCAGGGTCGCGGCCACCTCGGTGGCGGGCAGGCCGGTCAGCGCGGCGGCGGCCGGCAGCCCGATGTCCGGGCCGGCCGCCGAGCCCAGCAGCCCGAACACGTGCGCCTGTGTCGGGGTGAGCGCGGCGTACGACCAGGACAGCACCGCCCGCAGGCTGGCCTGGGGGTCGCCCTCGTCGAGCGCGCCGAGCCGGGTGGACGCGTCGCGCAGCTCCGCGGCGATGCTCGCCAGCGGGAGGTGCGGGGCGAGCGCGGCCCGGGACGCGGCGACGCCGAGCGCCAGCGGCAAGCCGGCACAGCCGCCGATCAGGGCCGTCACCGCGTCGGGCTCGCCGGTCATCCGCTCCTCGCCCAGCCGGCGGCCCAGCAATTCCCGGGAGTCCGCCTCGTTCAGCACGTCGAGCCCGAGCGGCACCGCGCCGTGGCCGGTGATCAGACCGGTGAGCCGGTCGCGGCTGGTGACGATGACGGTGCAGGTCGCCGAGCCGGGCAGCAGCGGGACCACCTGGCTGGCGTCGCGGGCGTTGTCCAGCACGACCAGCATCCGCCGGGTGGCCAGCAGGCTGCGGTACAGGCCGACCTGTGCGTCCAACTCCACCGGTACCGCGGCCGGCGGCACCCCGAGGGCGTCGAGGAAACCGCGTACCGCCGTGGCGGGCGCCGTCGGTTGACCGGAGGGGTCGAAGCCGCGCAGGTTCACGAACAGCTGACCGTCCGGGAACCGGTCGAGGTGCTGGTGTGCCCAGCGCAGCGCCAGCCAGGTCTTCCCGGCCCCGCCGATGGCGGTGACCACCATCGGCGCGCTCCGGTCGTCACCGTCGACGAGCGCCCTGGTCAGCGCCACCAGCTCGTCGACCCGGCCGGTGAACAGCCTGGTGGCCGCCGGCAGCTGCCGGGGCAGGGCGGCCGTGGCCCGCGGGTGGGCCAGCGCCGGGTCGCGGCGCAGGATCGCGGTGTGCAGCTCGGACACCTCGGGGCCGGGGTCCACCCCGAGGTCCTCGGCCAGCCGGTCGCGCAGCTGCTGGTACGCGAGCAGCGCGTCGGCCGGGCGACCGGCCCGGTACAGGGCGAGCATCAGCTGCCCGGCCAGCCGCTCCCGGTGCGGGTGCTCGGCGCGCAGCGCGGACAGCTCGCCGATCAGGTCCCGGGCCTGGTCGCCGGTCAGCTCAGCGTCGATCAACGATTCGATGGCCGACATCCGCAACTCGGTCAGCCGCGCCGCGATCCGCTCGCGCAGCAGGGGCGTCGCCACGTCGGCCAGTACCGGGCCGTGCCACAGGGCCAGGGCCTCCCGCAGCAGGTCGATCCGGCCGGTCGGCCCGGCCGCCCCGGCCCGCGCCACGCTTGCGGAGAACCGGTGCGCGTCCACCCGCTCGGGGTCGACCTCGACGGCGTATCCGCCGTCCCGGCTGATCAGGCGCACGCCGAGCAGGCCGGAGCCGTCCGGGTCCAGCCGGGAGCGCAGCCGCGACACGTGGGTGTGCAGGCTGGCCCGGGCGGTGGACGGCGGCTGGCCGTCCCACAGCAGGTCGGTCAGCCGCTCGATGGTGATCGCGGCGTTGGGCTCCAACAGGAGCACGCCCAGCAGGCAGCGCTCCCGGCGCCGGCCCAGCTGGACGGGCCGACCGTCGTGTACCGCCGCCAGCGGGCCGAGCAGCCGAAACTCCACGGTCTGATTCTTGCCCACGCGCCGCTGGCCGCCCACGTCGGCGCTGGGCGTCCGACAAGACCGGTTTCTGACCGATGACAATCGATGTGGATTCGTGATTGAATTTGTCGACTATCGACGGCATCCGATATTCGTGATTCCCCCGAGGAGCCGACGTGACCCTCAAACGCAGATCCGTGCTCATCGCCGGCGCCGTCGGGCCGCTCGTCGCGGCCGGCGTGCTGGACCCGGCCGCCGCGCTGGCCTCCACCGGCACCGCATCGACCGGGCCGCAGCAGGTGGCGGGCGACGCGGGCGACCGCACCATCGACCTCGGCCGGTCGTGGCGGTTCGTCCTGGCCAACCCGGCGGCGGCCACCGACCCCACCGGGCAGTACGCCGACGCCGCCGCGCCCGGCTACGACGACACCGGCTGGCGGCTGGTGGACGTGCCGCACGACTGGAGCATCGAGCTGGCGCCGGAGCAGGCGAGCGACACCAACGGCGGCACCGGCTACTTCCACGGCGGCCTCGGCTGGTACCGCAAGTCCCTCACGCTGCCCGCCAGCCTGGCCGGCAAGCGGCTGTCGATCGAGTTCGACGGCGTGTACATGGACTCGTCCGTGTACGTCAACGGCACCCTGGTGGGCAGCCACGCGTACGGGTACACGGGGTTCGCCTTCGACCTGACCGGCCTGCTGCACCTCGACGGGGTCACGCCGAACGTGATAGCCGTACAGGTGCGCAACCAGCTGCCCAGCAGCCGCTGGTACTCCGGCAGCGGGCTGTACCGCAACGTCCGGCTGGTGGTCACCGACCCGGTGCACGTGGCCCGGTGGGGCACCTTCGTCAGCACGCCGGACCTGGCGAACACGATCGGATCGGGCCGGGCCGACGTGCGGATCAGCACCCAGGTGGCCAACGACTCCGGCCAAGCCGCCCAGGTGCTGGTGGTGTCCACCGTGCTGGACCCGCAGGGGCGGCAGGTGGGCAGGAAGATCAGCGACGTCACCGTGCCGCCGGACGGGCACACCGACACGGTGACGGTACCGGTGGTCCGGCCCGCGCTGTGGTCCGTGGACCAACCGCGGCTCTACACGCTGCGCACCGAGCTGTCGGTGGGCGGGCACACCGTGGACACGTACCTGACCACGTTCGGCATCCGGTACGTGCGGATCGATCCCGACCACGGGGTGTTCCTCAACGGGCAGCACCTCAAGCTGCACGGCGTCGACCTGCACCACGACCAGGGCGCGCTGGGCTCGGCGGTGCACGCCGACGCGCTGACCCGGCAGATGCTGCTGATGAAGACGATGGGCGTCAACGCGTTCCGCACCTCGCACAACCCGCCCTCCCCGGAGATGCTGCGGACCTGCGAGCGGCTCGGCATCCTGATGATGGTCGAGGCGTTCGACTGCTGGCACACCGGCAAGAACCGCTACGACTACGGCCGGTTCTTCGACGCCAACAGCGACGCGGACATCTCCGAGATGGTCAACGCGGCGAAGAACTCGCCGGCGGTCATCATGTGGTCCATCGGCAACGAGATCCCCGACTCCACCTCCACCGCCGGGCTCGCCATGGGCCAGCGGCTGATCGACGACATCAAGGCGATCGACGCCACCCGGCCGGTGGTCATCGGCTCGGACAAGTACCGCGGACTGCCCGCGGTCGGCTCCGCCGCCGACCAGATGCTGGCCAAGCTGGACGGGCTGGGCCTGAACTACAACACGGCGGCGTCGGTGGACGCGCTGCACGCGCGCTACCCGCACCTGTTCCTGTTCGAGTCGGAGTCCTCCTCGGAGACCTCCACCCGGGGCGTGTACCAGGAGCCCGAGCACCTCAACACGGGGGAGAACTACACGCCCGGCCGGCGGGGCACCTCCTCGTACGACAACAACCTCGCGTCCTGGACGATGAGCGGCGAGTACGGGCTGAAGAAGGACCGCGACCGGGAGTTCTTCGCCGGCGAGTTCCTCTGGTCGGGCACGGACTACATCGGCGAGCCGACGCCGTACTCCGTCTTCCCGGTCAAGGCCTCGTTCTTCGGCGCGGTCGACACCGCCGGTTTCCCGAAGGACATGTATTACCTGTTCCGCAGCCAGTGGACCACCGATCCGATGGTGCACCTGTTGCCGATGGACTGGACCGACCACGAGCCGGGCGAGCCGGTGGAGGTCTGGGCATACTCCAATGTGGACAGCGTCGAGCTGTTCCTCAACGGGCAGAGCGTGGGCACGCGCACCTTCGACCGCAAGACGACCGGGTACGGCCTGGCGTACCTGGAGACCACCGAGGCGACCCACGACGACAAGACGGTCACCGGCGGCCCGTACCCGGGCAGCTACACGAGCCCGAACGGCAGCGCCGGCAAGCTGCACCTGACCTGGACCGTACCGTTCACGGCCGGCACCCTGACCGCGGTGGCCCGGCGCGGCGGCGCCGAGGTGGCCCGGGACGAACTGCGCACCGCCGGCCCGGCACACGCGGTGCGGCTGAGCCCGGACCGCAAGGTGGTGGCGGCGGACGGCCGGTCGCTGGTATATCTCACCGCCGAGATCGTGGACTCGCACGGCGTGGTGGTGCCCGGTGCGGCGCATCCGGTCAGCTTCCGGGTCGACGGCGCGGTGCTGGCCGGCCTGGACAACGGCCGGCAGGAGAGCGCCGAGCGGTATCAGGGCACCGATACCCGCGAGACCTGGGGCGGCCGGGCGCTGGCCATCGTCCGGTGCACCGGGCAGCCCGGCCAGATCACGGTGACCGCCACCGCCGCCGACCTGCTGCCGGCCGTCGCGACGGTGTACGCCAGCGGGACCGGGTTCGCCGCGGACTCGTCATCCGACCGGCCCATCGCGCTGGACCCCGTCGTCCAGCGGGTCCCGGTGGGCTCCACGCCCCGGCTGCCCGGCACGGTCGACGCCGTGTACGCCGACGGCACCCAGCGCGCGCTGACCGTGCAATGGTCCGACCAGGCGGAGGCGCACCACCAGGCCGGCGTCTACCGGATCGAGGGCAGCGTGGCCGACACCCCGCTGCCCGCCGAGGCGATCGTGACCGTGTACGCCCCGGCCGCCGTCGAGACCTACTCCACCGCGGTCGGCACCGGCACGCCCCCGGTCCTGCCGGCCACCCTGCGCCTGGTGTACACCGACGGGATCGACCTCGCGGTGCCGGTGGCCTGGGCGCAGGTGTCGCCGTCGCAGTACGCGAGCCCGGGTCAGTTCACCGTCGCCGGCACCGCGGCGGGCGGCCTGGCGGCGCGGGCCATCGTGCGGGTCACCGGCGACGCGGTGGCCGGGCAGAACCTGGCCGGCCCGAACAGCCCCGCGCACCCGCACGCCGACGCCAGCTACTCGGGCGCCGTGAACACGCTGCCGGCCGCGATGGTGGACGGCACGGTGGGCTCGGGCGGCTGGTCCAACGCGTACAGCAAGGCCGCCACCGCGCTGCTGCCGACCTTCAACACCGCCCGGCCGTCCGACTGGGTATCGGTGAGCTGGCCCAACCCGCAGCGCTTCGGCACCGTGACGGCGAGCTTCACGGTTGACTCCCGGCACACCCTGCCGGGCGCTGTCGCGGTGAGCTACCGCAGCGGCAACAACCTGGTACCGGTCGACGCGCTGTCGGTCACCTGGGCCGGCACGGTGGCCACTCTCACCTTTGCGCCGGTCGGCACCACCGAGCTGCGAGTGGAGCTGACCACCGCGTTCCCGGACGCCACCAACGGCTTCTTCCAGATCACCGAGCTGTCCGTCATCGGGGAGGCGGTGACCTACCAGACGACGGCGGCGCTGATCAAGCTGACCGTGGACGGCCGGCCGGTGCCCGGGTTCGACCCGTCCACCACCGCGTACACGGTGCAGGCGGACGGGGATACCCCGGTCATCGGCGCCGAGGTCGCGGACAACGCCCGGCTGCTCATCGTGCCGCCGCCGGCCGTGCCGGGCACCGCGGCGGTGATCGTGACCGCCGAGGACGGGCTCACCCAGCGGACGTACTCGATCCGCCTGGACGCGGCCGGCCACTGAGCACCCGCCGGGATCCGCCGGCCGTCCCGTCGGACGGCCGGCGGACGCGTCCTAGCGGCCCGGGGCGAACCGCATGTGCGAGCGGGTACGCAGCCGGACCGTGGACAGCACCGCCACGAGCACGGCCAGCCCGACGGTGAACGCCACCCCGTGCACCAGCCCCCGGTCGAGGTACCCGGAGCCGGTGTGGTCCACGGCGTACGTCGCGATCTCCCGGCTGCTCCAGAACGGCATCACCTTCGCCGCCGAGCCCGCCGGGTCGACGACCATCTGGATGCCGACGATCACCAGCAGGACCAGCGTGCCCTCCAGCTCGCGCGGCACGATCGCGGCGATGAGCAGCCCGAACGGGGCGGCCACGGTCACGCACAGCAGCATCGCCAGCGCCACCCCGCCGGCCCGCACCTTGCTCTGCGCCGGGTCGAGGGCCACCAGCGCGAGCAGCGGCAGCCCGATCCCGGTACCCAGGACCAGCAGGGCGGCCAGCCGGCCGAGGTACAGGTGGTGGCTGCGGTACCCGGACAGCCTCAGCCGCGGCTCGACGGCCCTCCCCGCCGACGCGGAGAACAGGGCGGCCGCGCTGATCGCCCAGCTCAGCCCGAGGAACAGGGCCCGGATCGCCTCGCCGCTGTCGTTGCGGCGTACCGCGTAGAACGCCAGTGGCAGCGCGAGCAGCAGGATCAGTACGCCGCGTCGGCGCAGCATCTCCCGCAGCGTCATGTCGGTGACGACGCCCAGCCTCCTCATCAGCGCCTCCCCCCGCTCGCGTCGGTCAGGTCCAGCACCACGTCCACCAGGTCGAGCTGGTTGAGCATGTGGGTCACCACCACCACCGCCCGGCCGTTGTCCCGCCAGCGCCACACCTGCTGCCAGAAGTCCACGTACGTGCCCCGGTCAAAGCCCTGGTACGGCTCGTCCAGCAGGAGCACGTCGGGCTCGCCGAGCCCGGCCATGACCAGGTTCAGCTTTTGCCGGGTTCCGCCCGACAGGTGACGGGACAGCACCGGCGCGGAGGCGTCCCAGTCCAGGGTCGCCGCCGCCGCGCGACCCGTCGCCCGGGACCGTTCCCGGGACCAGTCATGCCCGCCCCCGACGAGCACGAAGTGCTCCTCGGGTCGCAGGAAGTCGATGGTGCCGCCGTCCTGAGGGCAGTAGCCCACCGTCCCGTCGATCTGCACGGTGCCGCTGTCCGGACTGATCAGGCCGGCGCAGATCCGCAGGAAGGTGCTCTTGCCACAGCCGTTCGCGCCGATCACGGCGGCGACTTGGCCGGCGTGCACGGTCAGGTCCACCCCGTCCAGCACCACGTGCCGCCGGTACCGCTTGCCGATGTCCCGCGCCCGCAGCCGTACCGGCCCCGGCGGGGGTCGGCGGGCCCGCTGGTACGCGGCGCCCACGCTGTCCGAAACGACCGCGGCGTATGCGGCGGCCGGGCCGAAGGCCGCCATCGGCGGCTCGCCGCTGTCGCGCAGGTGGACCGCCGCCTCGGCGACGACGTGATCGGCCGTGCCGCTCGGCACGCCCCGGCGGCGCAGTTCCACGTTGAGGTCGCGCAGCCATCCGTCATTGATCGTCACGTGCTCTGCCCTTCTGCGCCCTTCTGCAGGATCGCGTTGCCGTTGCGCAGGATCGCGGTCACGTCCGAGCTGAACGCCTGCCAGTCGAGCATCGCCTGGCGCAGCGCGGCCTGCCCCGCCCCGGTGATCCGGTAGTACTTGCGCGCCGGCCCCGACGGCCCGTGACGCCAGTCGGTAGCGACCAGGCCGGTGCTCTCCAACCGCAGCAGCACGGGGTACAGCGTCCCGCCCTTGATCGGACCGAGGCCGGCCTGTTCCATGGCCTGAACCAGCCGGTACCCGTAGGACTCGCCGCTGGAGACCATCGCCAACACACACATGTCCAGCACGCCCCGCAGCCACTGGCTGCGCCGTTCCTGATCCACGTCGGGGGACGCTAGCACAGCTATCTAGATTGCGGTGCAACCTACCGGGCGATTCGTCGGGATGCTCCCACCCGGCCCGCCTGCCCCGGCCCGCTCGCCCAGCCCGCTCGCCGGGCCCCCTCGCCCAGCCCGGGCCCCCTCGCCCAGCCCGGGCCCCCTCGCCCAGCCCGCTCGCCCGGGCCGCCCGCTCGCCCGGCGCGGGCCCGCTCGCCCGGCGCGGGCCCGGCCCGCCGATGCGGCCCGGCCCGCCGGCCCGGGCCCGGCGGGCTGGGGCGGGCCGCCCCGCTCCGCTTACCGGCGGAAATGGTGAGATCTTGGTGGCTTTCCGCCCGCCCAGCGGGGGAAAGCCACCAAGATCTGAGAGTTATTCGCGCGTCTTCGCCCCGGCGCAGCTCACAGCCGCAACTAACAAGGGCTATGAATGGGGCAAGCAGGGCAAAGAACTCGCAGCCGGCCCTGCCCGCGAGCCCGGTCCTGCCCGCGAGCCCGGTCCTGCCCGCGAGCCCGGTCCTGCCCGGGGCCTGCCCGCGCGAGACCGGCCGCTCCGCGCTCGCCCCTAGGCCGCCGAGTCGCCCTAGGCCGCCGAGTCGCTCTCGGTCAGCGCGTCGCTCTCGGTCGCCGAGTCGCCCTCGGTCAGCGCGTCGCTCTCGGTCAGCGCGTCGCTCTCGGTCGGCGCGTCGCTCTCGGTCAGCGCGTCGCTCTCGGTCAACGGGTCGCTCTTCGCGGCTCGGTCGCGTCCGGCGGGCACGCCGAGCACCGCCGCCACCAGCCCGGGGAAGCGCCGCTCCAACTCGTCGCCGCGCAGGTGGAGGTAGCGGCGCCGGCCGTTCGGCAGGTTACGGACGACGCCCGCCTCGCGCAGCGTCTTGAGGTGGTGCGACAGCGTGGACTTCGGGATCTCGCCGTTCGCCGGCTGGCAGTCGGCGACCTCCAGCGGGCCGTTGATCAGCCGCTGGGCGATGGTCAGCCGTGCGGGGTCGCTCAGCGCGAACAGCACGTCGGTCAGGACGAAGTCCTCGGCCTCCGGGTGGGCCAGCTCACGTGGCGATGCTCCGCTCATGGTTCGAGAATAGTGGAACCTTCGGCTCGCGGCGAGTACAGTCCAATCGTTCGAAATTTTTGGAACGGTTGCCCGGGTACTGCGCCCGGAGAAGGGGTGCCGGCATGCTTATCGCCGATAACCGCACCGTCACGGGGGCACGGACGCCGCGTGTCTCACGTCGGGCCGGCTTCTGGATCTTCGGGGCCGCCCTGTTCGGCCTGCTTGCCGCGTCTGGCGCCCCGTCTCCGCTGTACGTCGTCTACCAGCAGCGATTCGGCTTCTCGGCGACCACGCTGACCGCCGTGTTCGCGGTGTACGCCCTCGCTCTGCTGCTGGCCCTGGTGACCGTCGGCGGGCTGTCCGACTACATCGGCCGCCGGCCGGTGCTGGCCGCCAGCCTGTTCCTCGACGCGGTCAGCATGGTGATCTTCCTGACCGCCGACGGGGTCGGCGAACTGCTGCTCGCCAGGGTGCTGCAGGGGATAGCGACGGGGGCCGCCACCGGTGCCATCGGCGCCGGGCTGGTCGATCTGGCCCCACCCGGTCATCCGCACCGCGCGGCCGTGGTCAACAGCACGGCGCCCACCGCCGGGCTGGCCGTCGGGGCACTGCTGGCCGGGGCGCTCGTGCAGTACGCGCCGGCACCCACCACGTTGACCTTCGCGCTGCTGGCCGCCGGGCTCGCAGCGCTCACGATCGCTATCTTGATCATGCCCGAGGTGGCGGGGCGCCGGCCCGGCGCGCTGCGGTCGCTGCGGCCCCGGGTGGGGATACCGGCGGCGGTGCGCCGGCGGTTCTTCGCGGCCGCCCCGGTGCTCGTCGCGACCTGGGCGGTCGGCGGGCTCTACCTGTCCCTCGGCCCGTCGATCGCGGCCGGAGTCCTGCACCTGCACAGCCACCTGCTCAGCGGGCTGCTGCTGTTCGCGTTGACCGCGGCCGGCTCGCTGACCTCGTTCCTGCTGCGTGACCGCCCCGCCGAGCGGGTGATGGCCGCCGGATGCGCGGCGCTCATCGTGGGCACCGCGCTGAGCCTGGTCGCCCTGGCGCTGCACTCCACGCCGCTGTTCTTCGCCGGCACGGTGATCGCGGGGATCGGCTTCGGCGCCGGCTTCGTGGGCGCGTTCCGGTCGCTGGTGCCGCTGGCCGCGCCGAGCGAGCGGGCGGGGCTGATCGCCGCCGTGTACGTGGTCAGCTACCTGGCCTTCAGCGTCCCGGCGGTGATCGCCGGCCTGCTGGTCGGGCCGCTGGGGCTGCTCGGAACGGCGGTGGCGTACGGCACCGTGGTCATCGCGCTGGCGCTGGCCGTACTGCCCGCGTCGCTACGCCGGGCGGCCCGGGGCGGGATCACCGCGGCACCCGCGAGCCGGTGACGCGAGCCGGGTGGGCGGGCCCAGCGACGGGCCGGTCCACCCGGCGGGCTCAGCCGGGCCGGCGGCTCGGTCCGGGCCGCCCGGTTCGGTCCGGGCCGCCCGGTTCGGTCCGGGCCGCCCGGCTTTCGTCAGGCCGCCCGGCCCAGTACCCGCCGCAACGCGTCGGACAGCAGGCTTCCGGCGTCCGGGGTGGCCTCCGGGTGGCGGAAACAGACGTGGTTGTCCGGCCGGACCAGCACGCACCCGGTGTCGGTGACCTCACGCAGCCGGGCCCAGTCGCCGTACAGGTCCTCGTACTGCGCGCCGGGGCCGATGACGTACCCCTGGATGGTCAGGCCCAGCGCCGCGCCGGCCTCGGTGGCCGCGTCGATCCATGGCTCGCCGCCGATGCCGGTCAGCAGGGTGAACCGGCCGTGGCCGCCAAGGTCCAGAGTGGACAGACGTTGCCGGTCGTGACCGAGCCACGCGTGCGGTAGCTTGGCGCCGGGCCAGGTGGTCGGGTGGTGGTACAACTGCTCGTCGCGGGGGAACGTCGGCTCGGTACCGTCCGGCACCACGGCCGCCGACCGGTACCGCTGGTTGAGCTCCACCCCGAGGGTGTTGAACTCGTAGTCCTTGAAGTCGATGGCCTCGCGCAGCAGTTGCCGCTGGCGCTGCCCCTCCGGCGTGGCCGACTTGCGCGCCTCGATGTTCTTGACCATCTGCTCGGGGTCCTCTGTGGACAGAAGGCCCAGCGCGTCGAAGATGCGCCCGGTCTCGGCGATGCTCTGGTTGGCCCGGTTGACGATCTGCTGGCCGACCGGGGCCCGCTCGGTCGAGTAGGTCTCCAGCAGCGACGGGTCGGCGGTGCCGTCGAGGACCAGCTTGAGCTTCCAGGCGAGGTTGTACGCGTCCTGGATGGAGGTGTTCGAGCCGAGCCCGTTCGACGGCGGGTGGCGGTGCACCGCGTCGCCGGCACAGAACACCCGGCCCTGGTGATAGCGCTCGGCGTACATGTGGTTGACCGTCCACAGCGAGGACGACCGGATGCTGACCGGGATCGAGTCGTCGCCGATGAGCCGGTGCACAACCTGGCGCGCGTACTGCTCGGTCAGCTCCGGAGGCTCGCCGTTGATGTCGTACCCCCAGACGATGAGCCACTCGTGCCACGGCCGCACGCAGCGCACCAACCCCATGCCGATGCCGCCGACCTCGGATCCGGTCTGCAGCACCCAGTACAGAGTGCTCGGTCGGTGCGCCACGAGCCCGGACAGGTCCGCGTCGAACAGGATGTTGACGCTGCCGGCCACCCCCATCTGCCCGACCATCGGCAGGTCGATGTCCTGCGCCACCTTGCTCCGGCCGCCGTCGGCCCCGATGAGGTACTTCGCCCGGATCTCGTACTTGTCGCCGCGCACCCGGTCCAGCACGGTCGCGGTCACCCCGTCGGCGTCCTGCTCCAGCGACAGGTACTCGGTGTTGAAGCGCATGGTGGTGCCGCGGGCGATCGCGTTGTTCACCAGCACCGGCTCCATCAGATGCTGCGGCATGTCGCAGATGGCCGACGGGGAGGCCAGGTTGTGGTCGGCGAGCCGGGACGGGTGCGTGTGCCAGGTGCGTAGCCGGCCCAGCTCCTCGCCGGTCAGGCTGGTGCAGAACACCGTGTCGCCCATCAGCTCCTGCGGGGTGGCCTGGGCGATCACCTGGTTCTCGACGTCGGCGTCGCGCAGCACCTCCATGGTGCGCTGGTTGGTGATGTGCGCTCGTGGGGTGTCGGCGAGCCGGCCGTACTTGGTAACCATGATGTTGGGAACGCCGTACGTGCTGAGTAGCAGTGCCGCGGCACCGCCGGCCGGGCCGCTGCCGACCACCAGAACGTCGGTCTCGACGACCTCGGACATCGTGCTCCTCTATGCCTTTTGCGATGCGTGCCTTATGCGATGCGTGCCTTATGCGATGCATGTCTTCGCGATGCGTGCGGGTGCGGTGCGTGCGCTACGCGGGTGCGATGCGGAAGGTGAACTCGAGCAGATGCCACGGGCCGTCCACCTCGCGGCCATCGGGCGCCGGTCCGTTGCCCGGCTTGAAGTCGACCACCAGGCCGTTCTTCACCCCGAAGACGGTGTCGGAGTCGAGGTACGCGCCGCCGGCGACGAACAGCTGGGTCACCAGCCGCCGGTACCCGTCGGCCCAGATCATGAAGTGCAGGTGCGGTGCCCGGTACGGGTGGCGGCCCACCGCGTCCAGCATCTGGCCGACCGGGCCGTCCTTCGGGATCGGGTACTCCGAGGGCAGGATCGACCAGAACCGGATGCGGCCCTCGGCGTCGCTTTCGAACCGGGCGCGCAGCGCCGGCCCCTCGAGGTCCGGCAGCTGCACATCGTAGAAACCGTCCTCATTGGACTGCCAGACGTCCACCGTCGCGCCCTCGATCGGCTCGCCGTCCGGGTTCACCACACGCACGTCCACCCACAGTGGAGTGCCGGGCAGCCCGGCGGAGATGTCGGCGCCAGCCGGTGCGGCGGGCGGCCCGGGAACGTAGAACGGGCCGAGCACCGCCGACGGGGTGGTCTGCGGGGTGCGCGAGTTGGTCAGCATGTCCACCACGCTGGACACGCCGAGCGTGTCGGACAGCAGCACGAACTCCTGCCGCTTGGGACCTGAGATCTGACCGGTACGGGTGAGGAAGTCGATGGCGTAGAGCCATTCCTCCTCGGTGAGGTCGTTGTGCCGGACGAACTCGTGCAGGTGCCGCACCAGGTCGGTCAGCAGCTCACCCACCCTGCCGTTCGGCGAGCCGGCGAAGCTGTCCACCACCTGGCGGGTCAGCCAGCCCAGGTCGGGCGCCGCGCCCGCGGCCGGCTCCGGGCGCTGCCCCGCCCAGGCGTCGCGCAGCAGCCGCTCGACACCCTCGACGGTGACCTCACGCGGGTTCGGGTACGGCGACGACTCGGCGCCGGCGTTGGCAAGCAGCGCGGCGCGCGACAGCTCGGCCTCCGGCAGGCCCAGCGCGCGCAGTGAGGTCGGCCCGCCCAGGGACGCGATGAGGTCGAACATGCCAGCGGCGGCGTCGCCGGTACCGAGCGCCTCGGCGATGCGCCGCATCGCGTCCGGGGCGGTCGGCGCGTTGTACGCCATGGCGTGCGGCAGCACGACCGTGTGCGTCTGGGCGTGCGGGAGGTCGAAGGTGCCACCCAGGATGTGGCACAGCTTGTGATGCAGGCCCATGCCGGCGCCGGCCAGGCAGGTACCGGCCAGCCACGCGGCCATCAGCGCGTCGGCGCGGGCGTCCACATCGGACGGGTTCTGCGCGATGCGTGGAAGCGCGGCCGCCATGCCGGCGATGGCCCGCGTCGCGAAGCCGTCGATGACCGGGTTCGCGTCGGGGGAGTACAGCGCCTCGACGGCGTGTGCCATCGCGTTGACTCCGCTGGTGACCGACACCGGCACCGGAAGCGCGAGGGTCAGCTCGACGTCGTAGAGCACCGTCTCCGGCAGGATGGCCGGCGCCGAACGGGTGGTCTTTCCGCCGTTGCCGGTCTCGCCGAGTACCGGGGTGACCTCCGAACCCGCGTACGTGGTGGGTACCGCGAGGTGCGGCAGGCCGGTGCGCACCGACAGCGCCTTGCCCAGGCCGGTGCTCGTGCCGCCGCCGACCGAGACCAGGCAGTCGGCGCCGTGTTCGCGCAGCATCGCCAGCGCGCGCTCGGTCACCTCGACCGGCGTGTGCATGGTGGCGTCGGTGAACTGAGCGACGCACAGCGCGCCCAACGCCGCCCGGGCCGCCTCGCCCGGCTGCGACCGGGCCAGCAGCAGCACCCGCGTGCCGCCCAGCCGCCGTACCTCGTCGGGGAGCTGGCGCAGCGTACCGGCGCCGAACAGCACCCTGATCGGGTGGGAGGAGTACGCGAACGACCGCATGGATCCGCCTTCCGTGCCGGCCAGGTGGCCGCCTCGCCCAGTCTCCACCGGGCCCGACCGGCGTTTCCTGCACATTCCTGCTGTGCCGTCTGCACGAAAAGCGCGCCAGCCCCCGCGCGCCAGCCCCCGCGCGCCAGCCCCCGCGCGCCAGCCCCGCGCGGTGGCGCCCGGGTGGCGGTCAGCCCCGGCGGCGCACCTCGGCCGGCGTGGTCTTGAGTTGGGTCATCAGCACCCGGGTCAGATGCTCCTGATGGGAGAAGCCGCAGCGCATGGCCACCTGGGCGATGGGCAGGCGGCTCTCGCGCAGCATCCGCAGCGCGGTGTCGACGCGCAGCCGCATCAGGAACCGGTGCGGCGCCACGCCCGTCCTCGCCTTGAACTGGCGGGAGAACTGGCTGACGGACAGCCCGGCGACGGCGGCCATGGCGGCCAGCGGTACCGGGTCGCTCAGCCGCTCCCGCATCAGCTCGCACACGGCCGAGTACTGGCGGCAACCGAGCCCGGGACGGGTGGGCCCTTCCAGCACCGGCCCGGCGGTGCGGCGCCGGCCGCCGGAGTGCCGCCGGACCAGCTGCGCCGCCAGCAGGCCGGCGAGGTGGTCGACGTAGGTGCGCGCCGAGGGCTCCCAGTGCCTGAGCACCCCGTCGAGGGAGAGCACTATCTGTTCCAGCAGAGGATCGACGCTGCCCAGCTCCTCGGCGAGTCGCACCGGTGCGTCCTCGTCGTGCGCGCGCTGCAGCGCGCCGTCGGTCAGGTAGGTGTGCACGGTGTCCAACTCGCCGCCCAGCCCCACGTCGAGGTCCTTGCCGGCGGGGTGGACGAAGAACGCGCCCGGCGGGACGGTACGGGCCTGGGCCAGGCCGAGGTGGCCGCGGCGCACCGGTACCGGCCCGTTGAGGTGCAGGATCACGACGTGGGTGGGCGCGGCGTCGAACGATGCCTCATACGGCAGCTCGTGCTGGGTCGAGACGTAGAGCTGATCCCAGCCGAGCCCGGCGCTGGTGTGCCGTGGCTGTATCCACGGCTGGCGCAGTATCCCGTTGGTGTCCCGCACGGTCAGCTCGTTCACGGCCGACTCCCCTCGCCGTCCAGGTAGCCATTCTGCTCCGGCCTCCGGCCCGGTCTCACTTAGTGGGAGACCGGGCCGGAGCGCTTGCCTGGACGGGGTCGGCGGGGCCGGTTTCGTCGCCGACGGGTGCCTTTCGACCCGGATAGCGGTTCGCCAGCCGGAGGGTTGTTTGCGCCCTGCCGGGCGGTCTCGGCGGGTGAGGGTTATTCGGCGTCGGGGGTGCTGGCGTCGACGCCCAGGTGCGCGGCCGGGATCGAGCCCAGCCGGCCGGCCTGGTAGTCCTCGAACGCCTGCGTCAACTCCGCGCGGGTGTTCATCACGAACGGTCCGTAGGCGGCGACCGGCTCGCGGATCGGCCGGCCACCGAGCAGGAGCACGTCCAGGTTCGGGCTGCGGGACTCCTGGGTCGGGTCGGCGGTGATGGTGATGGTGTCGCCTGCGCCGAAGACCGCGAGCTGGCCGAGGTGGATCGGCCGCTTCTCGGCGCCGACGGTGCCGCGGCCGTTCATCACGTACGCCAGGGCGTTGAAGTCCGGCCGCCAGGGCAGGGTGAGCGAGGCACCCGCGCTCAGCGTCGCGTGCACCATCGTGATCGGCGTGTACGTCGAGCCGGGCCCGGCGTGCCCGTCCACCTCGCCGGCGATGACCCGCAGCAGGGCGCCGCCGTCCGGCGAGCCGAGCAGCGCCACGTTGCCGGCGCGGATGTCCTGGTAGCGCGGCGCGACGAACTTCTGCGCCTTCGGCAGGTTGACCCACAGCTGGAAGCCGTGGAACAGGCCGCCCGAGGCGATCAGGTGCTCCGGCGGCACCTCGATGTGAAGGATGCCACCCCCAGCGGTCATCCACTGCGTGTCGCCGTTGGTGATCAGGCCACCGCCGCCGTTCGAGTCGGAGTGCTGAAACTCACCGTCGATCATGTAGGTGACGGTCTCGAAGCCGCGGTGCGGGTGCCACGGGGTACCCTTCGGCTCGCCCGCTTGGTACAGTACTTCGCCCATTTGATCCATATGGATGAACGGGTCGAGGGCGCGCAGGTCAACGCCGGCGAAGGCGCGACGGACCGGGAAGCCCTCGCCCTCGAAGCCGGTCGGGGCGGTGGTCACCGAGGTGACCGGACGGTCGTGTTCGGCGGTTGGGTCGGTCCGACGAACCAGCGGCAGCGCCAGCGGGTTCTCCACGGTTACGGCGGGCATCGTCTTAGCTCCCATTTAGTTGCGGCGTCAACAAAGTCACTCTACCAAAGGTCGTTGCGTCGTCAACTATTCCCGGTCTTGGGTAGGCTCGGCGGCGTGGAAAAGACCCGATGGCTGGACGCGGAGGAGCAGCGCGCCTGGCGGGCCTACCTGGACACCACCCGCCTCCTGATCAGGGCGCTGGACCAGCAGCTACAGGCCGACGCCGACATCTCGTTCGCCGACTACGAGACCCTGGTGATCCTCTCCGAGGCGCCCGACCGGCGGATGCGGATGCGGGATCTCGCCGAAGCCGCCCTGGCTACCCGCAGCGGGACCACCCGGGCGGTGACCAGGCTCGAACTCCTCGGCTGGGTGCGCCGGGTCGAGTGTGAGGACGACCGGCGCGGGACGCACGCCGAGCTGACCCCGGCCGGCGCGGCGAAGCTGGCGGAGACGGCGCCCGGCCACGTCGAGGCCGTGCGCACGCACCTGTTCGACCGGCTCACCGGCGACCAGGTCAGGCAGCTGGGCGGGATGTTCGGGCGGGTATCGGAGTCGCTGTCGCGGCCGGGGGCCACCGTCCGGGGCGGCTGAACACCACCAATCGCGCAAACCCGGCGGCCGAAACCGTCAGACTGATCGAGTAGCCATCCAGTGGCGCGATCGGAGGGCGTGATGGCCGGCAATCGGGACACCGGGGACGATCCGGGCACGATCGTCCTGATCCACGGGCTCTGGCTGACCCCGCGGAGCTGGGAGCACTGGGTCGACCGGTACCGGGCGGCCGGGTTCGAGGTGCTGGCGCCCGCCTGGCCCGGCCTGGACGTCGAGGTCGAGGCGCTGCGGGAGGACTCGTCGCCGCTGGAGCGGCTGGACATCCCGCAGATCGTTGATCACTACCACGGCATCATCGAACCGATGCGCCGGCCGCCGATCATCATGGGCCACGGCATCGGCGGTACCTTCACCCAGATCCTCCTCGACCACGGCCTCGGCGCCGCGGGCGTGGCCATCGACTCCGCCTCGGTCTTCGGCGTGCTGCGCCAGCCGATGGCGATGCTCAAGTCCGTCGCCGCGGTGCTGCGCAATCCGGTGAACACCCAGCGGGCGGTCTCGATGACCGCGCAGGAGTTCCACCAGACCGTCGCCAACGCGCTGCCGGAGCAGGAGTCGATGGCGGCCTACCAGCGGTACTACGTGCCGGCCGCCGGCCGGATCGTGTTCGAGGCCGACCTGGCCAATTTCGACCCGCGACGCCACACGAAGGTGAACTTCGGCCGCAGCGACCGGGCACCGCTGCTGTTCATCGTCGGCGACGAGGACCGGGTCAGCCCGCCGCAGCTCAACTTCGACAACGCCAACCACTACCGCAAGTCCACCGCGGTCACGGACGTCAAGGAGTACCCGGGTCGCTGCCACTTCACCCTCGGGCAGCAGGGTTGGGAGGACGTGGCGGACTACGCGCTGAACTGGTCGCTGGAGGAGGCGCGCGCCCAGCACGCGCTCAAGAACGCCTGAGCGCAGCGAGTTGAGCGTAGGGGTTGGTCAGGAGAGCGTGGAGTTGGTCACCGTCGGCTTTCCCTTGCCCAGGAAGAAGATGCCGGGCAGGCCGGCGGTCTCGAATCCGTCGCTCGGGTTGTCGCGCAGCGTCGAGGAGTCGATGCTCATGGTCCCGGTCCGGTCGTTGCTGACGTAGAAGACCGCGCCGCCGCCCTCGTTCGCGTGGTTGTGCTCGATGATCGAGCCGGCGATGGTCAGCGTGTACGTGTTGCCGTCGTTGTAGATGGCGCCGCCGCTGCCCCCGCCCGGGGTGCCGGACTTGGCCGGGTTGGCGCCGTCGCCGACCGCCGAGTTATAGGTCAGCACGCTGTTGAGCACCGTCCAGGACACCCCGATGCTGCTCAGCGCGCCGCCGTTGGAGCACGACCCGCCCTGCCCGGCGGCCCCGCCGAACGTGCTGCCCACCACGTAGACCGGCAGTCCCTGGGACTGGTCGAGCGCGCGGATCGCGGCGCCGCCGAGGTCCGGACCGGTCCGGTCGCAGCGGTTGCGGACGAACCGGGAGTTGACCACCTTGAGCCGGCCGCCCCGGTCGAAGATGGCACCGCCGCCCCCGCCGTCGGTCGCCTCGCCCGTGGAGTTCCCGTCGGCGAAGGTCAGGTTCTGCACGGTCAACTGCGGGGTGGCCTGGTCCTGGCAGTGATCGGTGGCCCAGACCTGGGCCTGGTCGCAGGTGTCCTGGTAGAGGATTCGCCGCGCCCCGCCGCCGTCGAGCGTGACCAGCCCGCCGCCGTCGATCACCACCTTGGAACTGGTGTTGCGCACCTTCGCGGTGGCCTTCATCGCGATCGTCACGGGCGCCGGCCCGCAGTCGAAGGTGATGATGCCGCCCGCGGCCACCGCTGCCACCACGGCCGCCGAGGTGCAGCTCGCCGCGGTACCGGTGCCGATCACCCGGGTCGGGTGGCTGGTGTCGACCGCCTTGGCCGCGGTCGGCACGGTCGCGTGCCCGTTCGGGTTGCCGGCCACGAACGGTCGCGCGACCGTGTCGGCTCTGGCCGACGGGCTGGGCGAGCCGGCGCTGGGCGTCGGGCTGGGGCTCGGGCTCGGGCTCGGGCTGGGCGGTGTGGGGCTGACGGTGGGACTGGGCGCCGGGGCGGCGGCGCGCCAGCTGGCGTTGGCGGGCGTCGATCCGCAACCGGTGAGGGCGGCGCCCAGCAGGAGCAGGCCGGCGGCCACGGCGGTACCGCGAGACAGTCGCACCGGTGCACTGTAGGCCCTGCGCCCGTCCCTTCGCCTCGACGCGACCCGGGCGGCGCGGCCGGGCCCGCCGAACTCGCCGATTCCCGGGCGCGGGTCACCCGGGAGGGTGAGAAATGGCGGCTCGTACGGCGTGTCGGCCGTCCGATACGCGTGTGTCGCGTGGCTTGCGCGATATCGCGCGTTATTGATTCGTGACCATTCACGGCCAAAGCGGCGAGACGGGGCAATCCGGTGCCGGCTCGCGGGGCGGGCTGGCCGGGCGCGATATCGGGGGAGCGGGGTGATGGGCCGTCCCGGTCACCATCCGCGGCACGCGGCGGCGAGCCGCCGCTACCGCGTGGCGATGGCCTCGGCCGCCTGCGCGGTCGCGGCCGGGGCGGTCGGCGGGTTCGCGTACGACCTGGATCACCCCGGGCGCCCGGCCGGCCCGTCCACGCTGGCCGCGAGTGGTCCACGCCGGGTCGCCGGCAACGATGTGTCGCGGGACCTGGCCCGAGGTGCCCCGCCGCCGTCGTTGCCGGCCGGCCTGGCCTCACCGTCGCCGCAGGTGCCGGACGTCCAGCGGCGGCACGCTCCGGTGCCCGGGCTGAGCCAGGCGCAGACCGACAACGCCGCGATCATCCTGTGGGTCGCGCAGCGGCGCGTACTGCCACGGCGCGCCATGGTCGTCGCCATCGTGACCGCCCTGCAGGAGAGCAGCCTGTACAACCGGGCCAACCGCCGGGTGCCGGCATCGCTCAACCTCGCGCACCAGGGCACCGGCTCGGACCACGACTCCGTGGGGCTGTTCCAGCAGCGGCCGAGCCAGGGGTGGGGCACGGTGGCGCAGCTGATGGACCCGCCCACCGCGAGCGGGCTGTTCTTCGACCGGCTGGTACGGGTACCCGGCTGGCAGTCGATCAGCGTCGCGGCGGCGGCCCAGGCGGTGCAGCGCTCGGCGTACCCCAGTGCCTACCGCAGGCACGAGGACCTGGCCGAACGGGTGGTCGGCGCGCTGAGCTGAGCCGACAGCGGCGGCTGTGCTCAGGGGGTGGCGTCGCTCAGGGGGTGGCGTCGCGCCGCGGGCGGCGGCGCAGTTCGTGGAAGCGCCGCTCGACGGCGTTGAGGAACCAGTCGGGTACCTGTCCGGTCGAGCGCAGCACCTGCCGCTCCTCGGGCGTCAGCCGCTGGGCCACGTCCTCGACCGCGAACGAGTACCGCATCATCCGGCCCTTGACCGAACCCCGGGTCAGGTCGACGCCCAGCCCGCGCCCGGTCGGCGTGAAGTTGCCCACCAGCCTGCCCAGCAGGGACCTCCGCCGGCTGCGCCGGTCCAGCTGGTCGCGTACCGCGAGCCAGCACAGCCGCTCGTCGCGCACCCTCGCCATGCCACCGATCCTTCCGCTCGCCCGCGCCCGCGGTGCGGGATCCGGCCAGAGTCCTGGCGTTCGCGCCGCACCGGCCAAGTTCACCGCCCGGCCCGGGCGTCCACGCGGGTCGCTCGGGCGCACCGGCGCGTCCGCCGGGCCGCTCGTCGCGGACGGCGCGGGCAGGGCAGGATATATGCCGGAGGTGACCCGACCGGATGGCAGGCAAGATCCGCGACGAGGATATCGCGCTGGTACGCGACCGGACGTCGATCGTGGACGTGATCTCCGAGCAGGTGACGCTGAAGCCGGCGGGCGGCGGCAACCTCAAGGGCCTCTGCCCGTTCCACGACGAGAAGACCCCCTCGTTCACGGTCTCCTCCGCGCGCAACGTCTACTTCTGCCACGGCTGCGGCGCGGGTGGGGACGCGATCCGGTTCGTCATGGAGACGGAGCACCTCAGCTTCGTCGAGTCGATCGAGCGGCTGGCCGGTAAGGCCGGCGTCCAGCTCCGGTACGTCGACGCGGGCCCGGCCCCCGTACGCCAGCAGGGCCAGCGCCAGCGCCTGGTCGAGGCGCACCGGGTCGCGGCCGAGTTCTACGCGGAGCAGCTGGCCACCCCCGGCGCCCGGGCGGCCCGGGAGTTCCTGGCCGCGCGGGGCTTCGACCGGGACACCGCCCTGACCTACGGCTGCGGGTTCGCCCCGGACTCGTGGGACGCCCTGGCTAAGCACCTGCGCCAGCGGGGGTTCAGCGCGGCCGAGCTGACCACCGGCGGGCTGGCGAAGCCGGCCCGGTCGGGCTCGCTGATCGACCGGTTCCGCCGCCGGCTGATGTGGCCGATCAGGGACCTGGCCGGCGATGTGATCGGGTTCGGCGCGCGCAAGCTGTTCGATGACGACGACGGCCCCAAATACCTCAACACGCCCGAGTCGCCGCTGTACAAGAAGTCCCACGTGCTCTACGGCATCGACCGGGCCAAGCGGGAGATCGCCAAGCAGGGCCGGGTGGTGGTGGTCGAGGGGTACACCGACGTGATGGCCTGCCACCTGGCGCAGGTGCCGACGGCGGTGGCCACCTGCGGTACGGCGTTCGGCTCCGATCACATCTCGGTGCTGCGCCGGCTGCTGATGGACACCGACGGCGTGGCCGGTGAGATCATCTTCACGTTCGACGGGGACGCCGCCGGGCAGAAGGCGGCGCTGCGCGCGTTCGAGGACGATCAGCGCTTCGTGGGCCGGACCTTCATAGCGGTCGGCCCGGACAACATGGACCCGTGCGAGCTACGGCTGGCAAAGGGCGACGTGGCGGTACGCGACCTGGTGGCGCGCCGGGAGCCGCTGGTCGACTTCGCGCTGCGCTCGGTGCTGTCCCGCTTCGACCTGAACACGGTCGAGGGCCGGGTCGACGCGATGCGCCAGGCCGCACCGCTGGTAGCGAAGATCAAGGACCGGGAGAAGCGGCCGGAGTACGCCCGCAAGCTCGCCGGCGACCTGGGCATGGACGTCGAGCCGGTGCTGCGGGCGGTGAACACCGCGGCCGGCCGGGCCGGCACCGCGAGCCCGCCGGCCCGGGCCATGGACAACGCCGCCGACAGCCCGCAGGGCCGGGTCGAGCGGGAGGCGCTGAAGCTGGCCCTGCAGGCACCGGTGCTGGCCGGCCCGATGTTCGACTCGATCCCGCCGGAGGCGTACCAGAATCCCGTGCACGCCGTGGTCCGGCAGGCGATCCTTGAGGCCGGCGGGGCGTCGTCGGCGGTCGGCGGCGCGGGGTGGGTCGAGCAGATCCGCGACGCCTGCGACGACCTGGCCGCCAAGGCGCTGGTCGGCGAGCTGGCGGTGGACCCGCTGCACCTGTCCGGCGAGCCCGACCCGAGGTACGTGGCGGTGACCCTGGCCCGGTTGCAGTTGCCGAGCGTGAACGGGCGGATCATGGAGTTGAAGTCCAGGCTCCAGCGGCTCAACCCGGTCACCCATGTCGATGAGCACCTGCGGCTGTTCGGGGAGCTGGTGCCGCTGGAGCAGCACGCGCGGGCCCTGCGCGAGCAGGCCGCCGGGGGGTAATGATCATGGCATTGTTCGGACGTCACCGCCGGCTCCCGGGTCGATACCGGCCGGAGCTGGAGCGGGACGAGAGAGTACTGGCCTGGGCCGAGGTGGGCGACAACGCGGCGCTGGTGGCCACCAACCGGGGGCTGTGGCTTCCGCTGACGCCACCGGCCAGGCTGGGCTGGCACGAGATCCACAAGGCCACGTGGAGCGGCGAGAAGCTGGAGGTCACCGCGGCCCGGGTGGCCGGCGAGGGCCCCGGGTACGAGATCGTCGAGGACCTCCCCTCGGTCGAGTTCCCGCTGGCCCAGCCCGGCCAGCTGCCGGCCGAGGTACGGGCCCGGGTGACCCGCTCGGTGGGGCCGAGCACCCACCACCCGCTGCCGGACGGCGGCGGGGCACGGGTGGTGGCCCGCCGGGTACCGGGCCGCAACGGCCTGTACTGGACGGTCCGGTACGACGACGGGGTGGACCCGGACGATCCCGCCGTCCGTGAGGTCACCGAGCAACTGGTGGCCCAGGCGCGGGCCGGCGCCGAGGTGGGCTCGTAGCCCGGGCAAAATGGCTGGGAAAGCGTCGTACCCGGCCGCTAGGGTCGCGAGGTGACTGCCTCCAAACCTGCCCGGGCCCTAGCCGACCCGGCCGCTGCGGCCGACGGCGGCGCCCTGCCGGACGGTCACGTCCTGGGCGATGAGTCCGGTGGCGGCCCGCTCATCCTGGCGCGCGGCCTGGTGAAGCGATTCGGCGACTTCACCGCCGTGGCCGGCATCGACATCGAGGTCGCCCGCGGCGAGTCGTTCGGCTTCCTCGGCCCCAACGGCGCCGGGAAAAGTTCGACCATGCGCATGATCGGGTGCGTGTCCCAGCCGACCGGCGGCACCCTGCGCATCCTCGGCATGGACCCGCGCCGGCAGGGCACCGCGATCCGGGCCCGGCTCGGGGTCTGCCCGCAGCTGGACTCCCTGGACCCCGAGCTGTCGGTGCGGGAAAACCTGATCACCTACGCCCGGTATTTCGGCATTCCACGCCGGCGGGCCAGGGCCAAGGCCGACGAGCTGCTGGAGTTCGTCCAGCTGACCGAGCGCGCGAACAGCAAGGTCGACCCGCTGTCCGGCGGCATGAAGCGGCGGCTGACCATCGCCCGGGCGCTGGTCAACGACCCGGACATCGTGCTGCTCGACGAGCCCACCACCGGGCTGGACCCGCAGGCCCGGCACCTGGTCTGGGAGCGGCTGTTCCGGCTCAAGCAGCAAGGCGTGACGCTCGTGCTGACCACCCACTACATGGACGAGGCCGAGCAGCTCTGCGACCGGCTCGTGGTGATGGACGGCGGCCGGATAGTGGCCGAGGACTCGCCGCGGGCACTGATCGAGCGATACTCCACCCGCGAAGTGGTGGAGTTGCGTTTCGGCGGCGATCCACTGGAGGACCTGGCCGGCAAGCTCGCCGGGCTGGGCGAGCGGGTCGAGGTGCTGCCCGACCGCATCCTGCTCTATGCCGCCGACGGAGACGCCGCCCTCGACGCAGTCCTGGCGCGCGGGCTGGTCCCGTCCGGCACCCTGGTGCGTCGCAGCTCCCTGGAGGACGTGTTCCTGCACCTCACCGGCCGGACGCTGGTGGACTGATGGCCGCCGTCCTGTCGGTCCTGGAGACCGACCTCGTCGCGTACCGGCGCACCTGGCGGGCCTCGGTGATCTCGTCGTTCATCCTGCCGACGCTGTTCGTCATCGGCTTCGGGTTCAGCGTGGGCAAGTTCGTCGACAGCGCCGGGCAGCTCGGATCGGTGCACTACCTGGACTTCATCGCGCCGGGCATGCTCGCCTCGGCCGCCATGCAGCTCACCTTCGGCGAGTCGTCGTTCCCGGTGTTCAGCAAGTTCGAGTGGATCCGCACCTACCACGCCATGGCGGCGGCGCCGCTGCGCATCGTCGACATCGTCGGCGGAGACCTGCTGTTCCTGCTCCTGCGGCTGCTCGCCACCTCGGTGGTGTTCCTCGGTGTGACCACGGCGTTCGGCGCGGTGCACTCCTGGTGGGCGCTTGCCGCGCTGCCGGTGACCCTGCTGCTCGGCCTGGCCGTGGCCGCGCCGGTGTTCGCGTTCAGCGCGCGGGTCGACCAGGACGGGTATTTCCCCCTGCTGACGCGGTTCGCGGTCATCCCGATGTCGCTGTTCGCCGGCGTGTACTTCCCGATCTCCCGGCTGCCCGAGGTGCTGCGCTGGCTGGCGTACGTGTCACCGCTGTGGC
Organism: Rugosimonospora acidiphila; assembly: GCF_039543385.1. Classification (NCBI taxonomy): domain Bacteria; kingdom Bacillati; phylum Actinomycetota; class Actinomycetes; order Micromonosporales; family Micromonosporaceae; genus Rugosimonospora; species Rugosimonospora acidiphila. The sequence continues at coordinate 280,042 of NZ_BAABJQ010000006.1, read as the reverse complement.
ACGCGGTCACCCTGTGCCGGGCGGCCACCCTGCCCGGCTTCGGGGTCTCCGGGTGGGCCGTCGCCGGCCACCTGGCCTACCTCGCGGCCTGGGCGGGGATCGGATTCTGGCTGGCCCTGCGGTCGTTCGGCCGCCGGCTGACGGGTTGAGGAGGGCGCGGTCATGGTCGTCGCTGCGTCATTCGGTCCGGGCGTCTACGGACGGCTGGATGCGGCCGTCAAGCGGTCCGGCGCGGTCACCCGCCGCAACATCGCCGCGCTGCGCTCGGCGTACTGGCTGGTGGTCATCTCCGGCTTCTTCGAACCCCTGCTCTACCTGCTGTCCATCGGCGTCGGCGTGGGCGGCCTGGTCAACGGCATGGCTCTGCCCGACGGCAGGGTGGTCAGCTACGCGGTTTTCGTCGCGCCCTCGATGCTCGCCTCCTCGGCGATGGCCGGGGCGCTGTCCGAGACCACCTTCAACTTCTTCGGGAAGATGAAGTACATGAAGCTGTACGACGGGGTGCTGGCCACCCCCGTGCGGCCGATGGAGGTGGCGCTCGGCGAGCTGGCGTGGGCGATGGTCCGCGGCTCGCTGTACTCGGCCGCGTTCCTTGTGATCATGGTGGTGATGGGGCTCACGTCCGCCGGCTGGGCGCTGCTCGCGTTCCCCGCCAGCCTCCTGGTCGGCCTCGCGTTCGGCGGGCTGGGCATGGCGCTGAGCACGTTCATGACCAGCTGGCAGGACTTCGACCTGCTGGGCAGCATCCAGCTCGCGCTCTTCCTGTTCTCGGGTACCTTCGCTCCGGTGAATTCGTTCCCGGAGCCGATCAGGCTGCTCATCGAGGCCACCCCGCTGTACCACGCCGTCGAGCTGATCCGCGGGCTGACCACGGGCTCGCCCCACCCGATCCTGATCGGCCACATCGGCTACCTGGTCGCGATGGGCGCCGCTGGGCTGGTCGTGGCCGGCCGCCGGGTGGGACGGCTGCTGCTGAAATGAGCGAACTCCTGGTCTTCTCCGCCACCACCGGGTTCCGGCACGACAGCATCGCGGCCGGGGTCGCCGCCGCGCGGGAGCTGGGCACCGCCGACGGGTTCACCGTCGACGCCACCGAGGATCCGGCCGTGTTCGCCCCGGACAACCTGGCCCGCTACGCAGCCGTGATCTTCATGAACAGCAGCGGCACCGTACTGGACGACTCGGGTCGGTCGGCGCTGCGCGGGTACCTCGGCTCGGGCGGCGGGTACGTCGGCGTGCACCTGGCCGCCGGCACCGAGTACGACTGGCCGTACTACGGCGGGCTGGTCGGTGCGCGGTTCGACGCCCACCCGGAGGTGCAGCCGGCCACCTTCGACGTCGAGGACCGCTCCCACCCGGCGACCGCACACCTGCCGCGCCGGTGGCGGCGCGTCGACGAGCTGTACAACTACCGTGCCAACCCGCGTCGGGACGTGCGCGTGCTGCTCACCCTCGACGAGTCGACGTACTCGGGCGGCACCATGGGCGCCGACCATCCGATCACGTGGTGCCACCGGTACCAGGGTGGCCGGGCCTTCTACACGGGAGCCGGGCACACCATCGAGTCCTACGACGAGCCGGAGTTCCGGGCGTTGCTGCTGGGCGGGCTGCGGTACGCGGCCGGCACGGCGTACGCGGACGACCGGCCGGAGCACGGGTACGCGCCGGTCGCGGACGGCGACCTGGCCGAGTGGTACAGCCCCGAGGCGTACGGCCGGTGCTCGATCAAGTTCGGCTGGCGGTCGGGGCCCGCCGGTGACCTTGGCGGTGGCTCTGGCGGCGTCGTGGCGCGGATCGGCGTGCCGGCCAGCGCGGATCCGGTGGACGCGGGGCGCTCGGGTGGGATCGAGCTCCGGCTCGACCACCCGGCCGCCCCGTCCAATCCGGCCGGTCAGTGGAATACCGGTGAGATTTCGATCGCGGACGGTGCCGCCGAGGCATACCTGAACGGGCTGCGGACCGCTCGGGTCGAGGGCCCGCTCCCGGCCGGACGGGTCTGGCTCGGCGCTGCCGAGGGATCCGCGGCCGGCGACGAGCGTCTCCGGGACATCCGGCTCCGCCGCGACGGCTAGCCGCCCGGCGCACCGCCGGAGTCCATCTGTCCGTTAAGCGCATTTCGCCGGGCCGGTCCCCTCTGGGGCCGGCCCGGGATCTGTCGCGTCGGGCGACGGTGGCGCTGGTCAGCCGCTGGTACCGGCCGACCCGGCGCTGGCCGAACTCGACGCGCGAGCACCGTTGACGGTCAGGTGGTCGCCGTTCGGGTGCAGCAGTTTGTCGCCGAAACGGGTGCTACTGATCTTGTCGGCGGCCATGCCCTTGCCCTGCTCGTACAGCTTGCTCGCCTGGGCCTGGACCACGCCTGCGGCCTCCTGCATACCCGGACTGTCCTTGACCTTGCGGGCGGTGCGGGCCAACGAGTCGTACGTCTGGCGCCCGGCACGGCTGCCAAGGACGAAGCCCGCGGCGAGACCGCCGAGGAACACCAACTTTCCGCGCATCGCGGACCCCTCCAATCGGACTCGACGTGTGGGCAGCCCCGCGCCCGTACGTCCCTGTCAATGCCCTGTTGTCCTCTCTCACTAAGTATCCTGCCGCGCCCCAGCCGAAACCGTGCAGGTATGTCGATTCTCTGGCCCGGGGTCGGGCAGCTCCGCGGCACTCCGCGAATCCCCGCGCCGGGCCCGCCGGTCGCCGCGCCGGACCCCGGCCGCCGCCGGCGCCAACCGGGCGGAAACCCGGTGGCGTGAAAGGGGCGGGGATCCTGTATTCTTGTCGGCGTCGCTCCGACAGGTTGGTCGCCGGAGAGGCATGCGGTCCCCCGTAGCTCAATTGGCAGAGCAACCGGCTGTTAACCGGTAGGTTTTTGGTTCGAGTCCAAACGGGGGAGCCTGGTCGCGGCCCGCCGCCTCGGCGGTGGGCCTTACCGTCTCCCGGGTCGTCCGGCCCCTCGTCAAGGCGGCCGGTGCAACCGCCCGGACGGCGGGCGGCTGGTGGGTAAAGCTGCTGTCGGTGTGAGCCAACCGGGGTGTGTGACCCTCTACTTCGCGCGGCGCGCGCCGGTGGTCCGAGGATCTTCCAGGGCCGCTGGGTAAGCTGGCGGCGCCGGGGCGGTAGCTCAGCAGGTTAGAGCAGTGGACTCATAATCCATCGGTCACGGGTTCGAGTCCCGTCCGCCCCACCAGGTCGTGTGGTGCCGTTAGCCACTGGCTGGCACCCGGTGAGGGCGCCTGGCCAGTGTGGACGGTCGCCGAACTGGCCAGGGTTCTGGCGGTTGATCGGTCCTCGTGGCCGTGGTAGCGGCATAGGGTTGCCCCTGAGCGGCGTGCCCGGGGCGGCTTCCGTAGCCCCCGGGCACATCACCCATCCAGGTGCTGCTCAGTTGCATCTGCTTCAGGAGTTGACCCACGGGTTTGCGCCGTTGGAATCGGTCGGCTGCACCTGGTGGGTTGGGACACCGCCGGTCCACCGGCAACGGTTCGGCGATCGCATGGCTACTACCGAGAATTCGGCTCAACCGCGATGTTCCCAGGGCACGACTCCAACGCCCTCGCTGGGCGGCAGTGAGCAGCCCGATCTGTCACGCTTCGAGCAGCGTCACATCGTACTTCTGGATCTCCGGATCTCGTGTGACCAGGGTAAGGTCCTCGCATTGCGCTTGCGCCACGAGCATGCGGTCGAACGGATCCCGATGGATCAACGGAAGTCGGCCGGCGGTCACGGCGTGTTGGGACGTGATCGTCAGCTCGCGGAATCCGCTGTCGCGGATCCTCTCAGGTAGGTCGGCCGGCTCCTTGAGCTTGCCGACCGCCTGCTTGATGGCAACCTCCCAGAGGGTTGCGGCGCTGACGAAGACATCGGGTTCGTGGTCCAGTCGAACTTTGATGTCATCCGAGAGGGTCGGATCGTCCGCCAGCCACCAGATGACCACATGGGTGTCGATCAAAAGTTTCATGATCACATGCCGAAGTCGCGCGCGATGGCGTCATTGACGTCGTCTGAGTCCCAGTCCTCGGCGATGACCAGGCTGCCCCGCAGTGAGCCTCGGCCGGTCCGGTTCACGGTACGGATCAGGGGGATGACCTTCGCGATGGGAGTGCCCGCCCGGCTGATGATGATCTCCTCGCCGTGCTCGACGCGATCGATGATCCGCGACAGATGGGTCTTGGCGTCGTGGATGTTGAATTGATTGGCCGCCTCGCTCGACATGTGCCCTCCTTAGCTAAGAGGTTAGCCCGTAAGGACGCACGGCGTCGACCGACACCCTTCCGGGGATCCGGCGCCACTCTCACCCGCGCGAACTCGGCGGGATCCGATTGCCGGCGCCGTGCCCAAACTGCTTGTGCCCGGTAACGTGTGTGGTTCCCTGGCGGCGGTTGGGCGGAGACGATGGGCAAGAACAGTCGTGAACGGCACCAGGCCAAGCGGAAGGCCGACGCGGGGGCTGCGCGTCGGAGGGCTGCCTGGACGCCCGGCTCCCAGGACCCGCTGGGCTCCTTCGGTCCGCCACCCGCCCCGTTTCAACCCCAGCTCGCCGAACAGCTCATCGACCAGGCGGTCCGCGCTCAGGACCGCCGGAATGCGGCCGAGCTGGATCGCTGCCGCGCACTGCTGGCCGCAGCTCCGGATGGTGCAACCGGCATCCAGGTCGTCAACCGGGCCTTGTTGACCGCTCTGCTCGCTCAGGTGGAGTCCGCCTGGCTGCGCGGCTGGCAACCTGCCGACCTGGTACGGGCGGCACGCCGCGAGTACACCACGCGTCACGGTCGGCTGATGGTCGATGCCATCGCGGCGCGGATGCGCGGCTATTCGAGGGCGACCGTCGACCAGGCGTGGCAGTCGCAGTTGACCGCTCTCGACGCGCGGGTGTGGTGGGAGCATGACGACCTTTACCCGACCGTCTGGGGTGAGCGGCAGGGCCTCGACCGAGCCGAGGTGATCGCCACCGCGATCGAGGTGCTTCATCTCCTCGCGACGCTGCCGCGGATCCAGCAGGTCGGCCCGATGCCGGGCGGTGCCACTCCCGCCGCGTCGACGCCGCCCGCCGACCTCGATCAGCGAATGCTCCATCGGGTGCGGGCATTGCTGGCGAAGGCCGAGTCCACCGACTTCCCGGAGGAGGCCGACGCGCTCACGGCGAAGGCGCAGGAGTTGATGGCCCGTCACCGTATCGATCACGTCGTGCTCGCCGCCACAACGGGCGCACAGGATCAGCCGGTCAGCCGCAGGGTTGGCATCGACAACCCGTACGAGGCGCCGAAGACGTTGCTGTTGCAGGTCGTCGCGGAGGCCAACAGCTGCCGAGCGGTGTGGGCGAAGCGATACGGCTTCAGCACGGTCGTCGGGTTCCCCGCCGACCTGGACTCGACCGAACTGATGTTCACCTCGCTGCTCGTGCAGGCGACGAGGGCGATGACGCAGACCAAGCCGAGCCTGGACCGGTACGGGCGTAACACCACCCGCTCGTTCCGGCAGTCATTCCTGACCTCGTACGCGATGCGGATCGGGGAGCGGCTCAAGGCCGCCACCGAGGTGGTGGGTCAGGAGCTGACCGTGTCGGTGGGCGCCGTCGCGCTGCTGCCGGTCCTCGCCGCGCGGGACGACGCGGTACGCGATGCCTTCGACAAGCAGTTCCCCGAACTGACTCAGCGGGTGGCGAACGTCAACAACCGGGAGGGCTGGGCATCGGGCCGGGCAGCGGCCGACTGGGCTTCGCTACACGGGCGTCAAGCGGTCGCCCGCGAGTGACCGGGAGACGTCGCGGCGATGCACAGTTGGGGTCCGGGCGATCGCCGGCGGCGATGCGGGTGCGGCGATTTCATTTACGCTCAGGCATGTCTATGGTTGAAAGTCGAGACACGTCCATGGTGACGCCTCCGAGTGGTAGGCGTGCGGCCACCTGGTGGTCGCTGGTGGACGTGGCGCGGGACCGGAGGCATCATCGGCGTACCAGCATGATCGGCCTCAGGGTCAGCGGTCACGGGAGCTCCTCATAGGACAGACGCTGGACGGCTGGACCCGTCGTCGGATCAACGGCGGTGAGGCAAATGTGGGTTGCCTAGATGATTGATCGGGTTACGTGTGTATAACCCGATGACACCCGTTAATGCGTCCCTCATCAACTCGCATTCGTCTGGCGTTCGCTTAGCGCGCGCCATTCGTCAAGGCGATGGGCCTTTGCTGTCTACGGTCAATCACACCGTGATGGCGGACGATCGAGGGGGGTTGTCGCGAAGTGCATGGAGCGCGTTTCATCCTCCTAGACATGATCAAAGTGGGGGAATCGGGAGAGCGAACCACCTGCGGTACATCCTGGATGCTGCTTTCCGGTAATAACAGGCCGTTGGGCAAGTCGACCCGGGAATTCGCCTCCTCGGCGCAGTGCCGCGCGGCCGCGGCGGAGCTGCGCGACCGGCGCGGCGAGCTGCGGGTCGTTCCGGTCGCCGTCGACCTACGCGGGCACTGGGGTTGGCGCATCGAGCTCGACGGCCGGCCGGTGGCCACGTGTACCCGTCCCTACCTGCGCCAGCGGGAGTGCGAGTACAACCTGCGTCGGTTCCAGGAGGCGCTGCCCACCACCGAGTTCGTCGACGCGGTACGCGTGGTGGAGAGCCGGGCGCCGCGATTGAGTCCGCGATGAGTGCGACCCGATTACTCGACCGGGTCGGCGGGCCTGCCAAGGCCCGCCACGAGTATTTCGAGGGCATGAACTATTTGGCGGATACCGCTATCCGCCGATCAGGTGAGTGGCCGCGTAGCACTATCGCTTATCGGGCCGGTGTGGCTGATTCGGCGACCTGCGTTTCGTTTGGCGTTCATGAGTTCTCCGCCGGATCGCGGTCGGGCTCTGACAACTTGTCGCTGTGCGGGTGGTCGGCTACGCGCCGGCGAGGAAAGGGCACGGGGGAGATGACACGGATGGACGCGCCGTCGTGCGCCCGGCCGGACACCTACGGGGCGGCCTGATGTCCCAGGTGCGTTTCCAGGTCCTGTTCGGTCCGTTCCAGCCACAGCCACAGCCACAGCTGATGGGCGGTCGGGCCGCGGCGCGGCTGATCCCGGATGACCCCACTCCCGGCGGGTACGCCTGGCGGCTCATCGCCGCCAACAACCGCGAACTCGGCCGCAGCGCGCTGGGGTTCGTGTCCTACCAGCTGGCGCGCCGCGGGATCGGGCAGCTGAAGCAGGGCATCGACCGGCTGGTCCAGCACTCCACTGTGGACCCGTCGACGAGGCGGTGGGGTTGGTTGTTCGATCTGGACGGCGCCGTGGTGGCGGTCAGCGGGCGCTGGTACGAGCGCGAACTGCACGGGCGGCTCGGCGCCGCCAAGTTCGTGACGCTGGCGCCGGGCGCGGAGCTGACCGACGGCGTGGTGAGGCTGCCGAGCCGGCACGGGGAGCCGTTCGTGGAGGGAGCGCGGTGAGCAGCGATCTTCTCGATAGGGCGCCGCGGGGCGGCGAGCCGCCGGTGGCGGCGGCGCAGCCGAGGCGCCGGCTCGCGGTCAACGCGGGCGCCGCGGACCGGCTGTTCCGTGGTACCGCGCGAGGCGGCGGCATCCTGGTACTCCTCCTGATGGCGCTCGTTGGCGGCTTCCTGACGTACCGGGCCTGGTTGGCGTTGCGTACCGCGGGCTTCAGCTTCATCACCACCCAGGAGTGGAGCCCGGGCGGCGGTTCCTTCGGCATCGCCGCGATCATGGTGGGCACCATCCTCATCGCGATCGTCGCTATCGCGACGGCTGTGCCGATGGCGCTCGGGACGGCGCTGTACATCTCGGAGTACGCGCCGCGTTGGCTGCGGCGCACGCTGATCGCGATGGTCGACCTGATGGCCGCCGTACCGAGTGTGGTTTACGGCCTGTGGGGATTCTTCCTGCTGCAATGGCGCGTTGTCGGGCTGTCCCGGTGGATTTCCGACTGGTTCGGCTGGATCCCCATCTTCAAGGTGGACGGCGTCGCCCGGCACGACCCGCTGGCCACCGCGACGGCGTACACGTCGTCCACGTTCGCCGCCGGTCTGGTGGTGTCGTTGATGGTGGCGCCGATCGCGTGTTCGGTGATGCGCGAGGCATTCGGCCAGGCCCCGGCGGGCGAGCGGGAAGGCGCCTACGCCCTGGGCGCGACGCGATGGGGAATGATCCGCAGCGTGGTGCTGCCGTTCGGCAGGGGAGCGGTGATCGGCGGCACGATGCTCGGGCTCGGTCGGGCCCTCGGCGAGACGATCGCCGTCGTCATGATTATCTCGCCGCGCTTCGTCATCCAGCCGCACATCCTGCAGAACGGGACCAGTTCGGTCTCCTCCCTGATCGCGTTGCGCTACGGCGAGTCGAGCCCGTTCTCCATCTCCGCGCTGATGGCCGCCGGGGTGTCGTTGTTCGTCCTGACCCTGGCGGTCAACTTCATCGCCGCCCAGGTGGTGGCTCGGTCCCGGTCGGGTGCGGTGAGCGAGGCATGACGACGATCGAGCAGCCGGCGGCCGCGCCCGGGACGACGACCGGCGCGGGAACGACCACCACTGCCGCGTCGCCGCCGGCCACCGTGGTGCCTCGCCGCCCCACCGCGCCGGCCGGGCAACAGCGCCGCCGGATCGGTGGGATGCGGCGCACCGACGTGCTGGCCGTCCTCGGCGCTCTGGCTGCCGGGGCCGCCACCACGGGTGTGCTGTGGACGCAACTCGGCCCGTTCACCGGGATACTCGGGTACGTCGTGGTGACCTGGCTGGTGACCGTGGCGTGGTTCGCGCTGCTGGTCTCGTTCGACGAGAACCGGCCGGTGGTCAAGGACCGGATCGCCGCGTTCGTCGTGCACTCGCTGGGCATCGTGCTGTTCGGCGCACTGGTGTTCGTCATCATCTACACGTTCAAACGTGGCGGCCCCGCATTGCCGCACCTGAACTTCTACACCCAGGACCTGCGCTCGACCGGGCCTCAGGATGCGCTGACCAAGGGCGGGGTGCTGCACGCCATCGCCGGTACCCTCATCGAACTGGGTATCGCGCTGGGCATCGCCGTACCGCTGGGCCTGCTCGCCGCGGTCTACCTGCACGAGGTGCCCGGCCGCTTCTCCCGGTTCGTGCGCACCGTGGTGGAGGCGATGACCGCGCTGCCGGACATCATCGCCGGCCTGTTCATCTACGCGACTCTGATCATCATCTTCCATCTCGGACCGTCGGGCCTGGCGGCCGGGGCGGCGCTCGGCCTCACGATCCTGCCGATCATCATTCGCGCGGCCGACGTCGTGCTGCGCCTGATGCCCGGCTCGCTGAAGGAGGCGTCGTACGCGCTCGGCAGCGGGCAGTGGCGCACCACCTGGCACGTCCTGTTACCGACCGCACGTTCCGGGTTGGCCACCGCGGTGATCCTCGGCGCGGCCCGGGCCATTGGCGAGACCAGCCCGGTGCTGCTGACCGCGAGCGCCACCGGTTACATCAACCTCGACCCGTTGCACGGACCGATGATGTCGCTGCCGTTGCTGGCCTACACCCTGGTGGCGTCGCCCGAACCCAACGAGATCACCCGAGGCTTCGGTGCCGCGGCGGTCCTGCTGATCCTCGTGCTCGTGCTGTTCATCGTGGCGCGCACGATCGGCGGTCGGGCACCGGGCGACCTGTCCGGCCGGCAGATCCGCCGCCGCGAACTCTCCTCGCTGCGCACCGCGCGGCGCTTCACCCACCACGAGGAACACCTGTCGACCGAGCTCCTGTCGACCGAAGAATGGAAGGAAGAGCCGCGATGAGCAATCCGCCATCCGTGCGCAGGCGCCGCACGTTCGCGGCGCTCGCGGCGTTGATGCTCGGTGCCGTGGTGAGCCTCGCCGGCCCGGCCGATCCGGCCGCGGCGGCGAGCCTCGTACCGATCACAGGTGCCGGCTCGACCTGGTCCTACAACGCCATCCACGCGTGGGCCAGCAACGTCGAGCAGAACGGCATCCACATCAACTACGCCGAGACGGGCTCCTCGGCCGGCCGTGCGAGCTTCAAGCAGCACACCGTGGACTGGGCCGCGTCCGACATCCCGTACGGCGTGGTGGACGGCAACAGTTCCAACACCGACGACCCGCCGAGCGACCGCCCGTACGTCTACATCCCGGACACCGCCGGCGGCACCACGTTCATGTACAACCTGAAGATCGGTACCCACCGGGTCACCAACCTGCGGCTGTCCGGCGAGAACCTCGCGAAGATCTTCACCGGTGTGCTCACGAGATGGAATGACCCGGCGATCGCCAAGGACAATCCCGGCCTGACGCTGCCGGCGATCCCGATCATTCCGGTGGTCCGATCCGACGGCTCCGGCGCGACCGCCCAGTTCACCCAGTGGATGATCGCCACCGAGGGCAAGTACTGGACGGCGTACTGCGGCAAGGTGAACATCCGCGGCTGTACGCAGACCTCGACGTACCCGCTCCTCAACGGCTCAAAGATGGTCGGGCAGCCCGGCGACCTCGGGGTGTCCGGGTATGTCAGCCAGGCGCAGTCGGTCGGCACGATCGGCTACGTCGAGTACTCGTACGCGATCGCGGCCGGTTTTCCGGTGGCGAAGGTGCTCAACGCCGACGGGTACTACACCGAGCCGACCCCCGGGCACGTCGCGGTGTCGCTGCTTGCCGCGGTAATCAACCAGGACAAGACTAACCCGGCGGTCTATCTGACCCAGGACCTGTCCGGGGTCTACACCAACCGGGATCCGCGCACCTACGAGCTGTCCTCGTACTCCTACATGATCTTGCCAACCACTTCGCTCTACGGTTTCAACACGAACAAGGGCTATACCGTGGGCGAGTTCGGCAAGTACTTCCTGTGCCAGGGCCAGTCCATTGTGGACGCACTAGGTTATTCGGCCCTACCCATCAACCTGGTTGAGGCGGGCTTCGCGCAACTGCAGCACGTGCCGGGGACGCAGGTGGAGACCGCGACGACGGCCATCATCCGCGGCTGTAACAACCCGACCTTCTCCGCCGATGGCACCAACACCCTCGCGAAGAACGACCCGAACCCACCGACCTGCGACCGGCAGGGCCCGGTGCAGTGCGACACCGGTACCGGTGGGGCCAAAGCCACCACGCCGACCAGAGGCGCCGGTTCGGCCGGCGGCACCGGCAGCTCCGGTTCCGGCGGCGGTGACTCGGGCGGCTCTGGTGGCTCTGGTGCCTCGGGTGGCTCTGGTGGCTCGGGCGGTTCCGGCGGTGGCGGAGCCAGCGGTGGTGCGAGCGGCGGGGGCGTCAACGGGCCGTCCGGCCCGAACGCCGCCGGTACCAACTCCGGCGGTGGCGGCACCACCTGCGAGGCGGACGACATCAGCTGCGTTTCCGCCGCTGGCGACGGTGGATCGGGCACCGACGGGCCGGACACCATCGACGCGATACCGGTGGACACCTCGGCCGCGCTCGGCGACGGGTTCGAGATAGCGCTCATGGCGGTGGGCGCCGCGCTGCTGCTCGGCCTGGGCCTGGTGCCACCGCTGGTCGCGCGGAGCGCGGCGAGCCGCCGGGGCCCCCGCGACGGCGAGGGAGGTGCCCGATGAGCCGTCGAGTGACGTGGCTGCGAGTGACCAGCGGCGCCGCCGCCCTGCTGGCGACCATCGGGCTGGTGGCGCTCGGTTCGGTCGGCCCGGCGCGGGCGGCCGACACCGTCGACCAGATCACCGGCAACGGCATCACCGATTCCGCCGTCACGGTCGACTGGGCGACCGGGATCCTGGGCGCGGACAACAAGACGGTGGTGCAGCCCCGAGACCCGACCAACTTCATGTACCCGGACTTCCAGAACCTCAAGATCACAGTCGGGCAGACCGAGAGCCTGGTGCACCAGTCGGTCCTGGTGACGTGGTCGGGCGGGAAGCCGACGAAGCAACCGGGCTTCTCGGCCGACTTCCTGCAGCTGATGGAGTGCTACGGCGACGAGGACTCCGGGCCGCAGCCGGAGGACTGCGAGTATGGCAGCGCCGGGATGATCAACAGCGGCGGCGCGTTCATCGCCAGCCGGGCCGGTAAGCCGTGCGTGGCGGGCGCGGTGGCCAACACCACCACGCCGCCGATCGCCGCCGACGGAAGCGTGGCCTCCCTGGGCTGCGACCCGAAGGAGCCGGGCAGCAACTCCGACCACATCCCGCCGCAGGGCGACGGGCTGACGTACAGCGTGCCGTTCGTTCCGGTGGGTACCACCGACAAGATCTACGGTACGACCACCGACTTCTACGACCGGTTCAACACCAACGAGATTCAGCAGGCGAACACCGGGCCGGACGGCACCGGCCAGGCGTTCTTCCAGACCCTGACCTCGACGCAGGCCCCCGGCCTGGGCTGCGGTGCGGTGGAGTCGAGCGGCAAGCCGCGCTCCTGCTGGTTGGTGATCGTGCCGCGCGGCGAGTACGAACCCAACGGCTGGCACCTCAACTCCAGCCTGAGCGGCCCGGGCGCGATGCAGGAGTCGCCGCTGGGCGCGTCGAGCTGGGCCCAGCGCATCCAGATCCACCTCGGCTACGACCCGGTCGCGGCGACCTGCCCGATCGGCTCGGCCACCCCGCGGGGCATGGTCGGCACCGAACTGGTCTCGCGCGCGGTCTTCTCCTGGCAGTTCGCGATCAACGACCTGGACAAGTGCAAGTCGCAGTTCTCGTACGCGTCGACGCCCGAGCCGACCAACACCACCCAGCTGAGCAGTCCGGGCGGTGCCGGGCTCGCGTTCACCACCATCCCGCTCGGCAGCGAGGCCGTGCGCGCCGGCAACCCGCCCCCTGACCCGATACCGGCCGTGTACTCGCCGGTATCGGTCTCGGCGGTCACCTTCGGCTTCAACATCAATATGGACAACGGGTTCATCAGCGCGCCGGTCAAGCTCACGCCGCGGCTGGTCGCCAAGGCGCTGACCCAGTCGTACATCAACGATCTGCCCAACAGCGCCACGCCGCCCGACTGGGCGAAGAACAATCCGACAGAGATCAATAAGGATCCCGAATTCGTCAAGCTGAACCCGGAGGTCGGCAACCGGGCGCTGGGCGACCCGGTGGCACCGCTGCTGACCAATGACCACTCCGCGGTGAATCAGCAGATCTGGGCGTGGATCCTGCACGACCCGACGGCCCGCGACTGGTTGGCTGGCACGCCCGACGAGAACGGCATGCAGATCAACCCGGAGTTCAAGGCGCTGGACCTGGCCAGCGCGCCGATCGACTCGTTCCCGCGCGCCGCCAGTTCGGCCGACGTCGGGCAGATCGTGCCCCGGACGTCCGAGGACCTGCTGCCGTACGTGGAGAACTACGACGACGCGGCGAGCCGGGTGCGGGCGGCGAACAACCCCGAGGGCGCGGCGTGGGATCCCAACAAGATTTCGCCCAGCGGCAATCTGGGTTGGTGGGGCAACGGCGGCATCGAGACCGCGGGCAGCACGATGATGTGGGCCATCTCCGACTCCGGGAACCTGGCCAACTACGGCCTCATCCCGGCCGACCTGTGCGACGCCGACGGCAGCCACTGCGTCTCGCCCACGTCGGCGTCGGTGGCCGCGGCGGTGAACGTCGCGAAGCGGAACTCCATCGGCATGTACCAGGTGGATCCGACCGCGGTGGGTTCGGGCGCGTACCCGCTGGTCGACATCACGTACGCCGCGGTGCGCCTCGACCAGGACCCGTCCGCGCTGATGGACTACGCCGGGTTCATCGCGTACGCGGCCGGTGCCGGGCAGACCCCCGGAGTCGCCCCGGGTCAGCTGCCGCACGGGTACCTCCCGCTGCCCGACACGCTGCGCGCCCAGGCGCTGGCCGGGGCGCTGGCGCTGGTCGCGCTGGCCAACCCGACCTCGCCGAGCCCGACTCCCGGGCACAGCGGTGGCGGCGGTGCGGCGACGACCACGCCATCCCACCCGAGAACCACGCCACCGCCGCCCAGGGCGAACCTGCCGTTGCCGACCACCGGGGCCAACGCTCCCAACGGCGGTGCCGCGCCCGTGGTGGCCGGGCCGAGGCCGAACGTCTCGGCGGTCGCCTACACCACCGAGCAGGCCAGCGTGCCACCCTCGACAAAACCCACGCCGCCGGTACCGGTCGGGCCGGTGCGCTGGGCGTTGCTGTCGGTCGTGGCCGCTGGCGTCGCCGGAGCCGGGGGAGGACCACTCCTACGGGTCCTAGCCAGTCGCCGGATCTCGCCATGACCGCGCCGCGAGTCAATCGCCGTCGCGCTGCGCGACACCAATGTGCCAGATCGTGTTCACTGCTCCTTCACAACGGCGTGAACACAAGTATCGCGACGCTACATGCATTTCCGGTATTGGCCGCACCCCTGTTCTCCGCACGATGACATCGCCCGCCCATACCTGGGCGGGTAGCTCCCCGGTTCCTTTCCGAAAGGAAGCACATGAGGAAGACAGCAGGGCGCGCGCGTGCATGGCTGGTCGGCGGCGTGGCCGCCGCCCTGGTCAGTGGCGCGTTCGTCGTCGGCGTGGCCGGACCGGCCTCCGCCGACCCGACCACGACCTTCGTGGGTGTCGGATCGGACACCATCCAGGACGTGATGAACCAGCTCGCCTCCACCGTGGGCGGCGGCCTCGTCGGCTCCTACGACGCGGTGGACCCAGTCACCGCGGCCGCCGGTGGGCAAATCGCGCCGAAGTCCGGGTGCACCATGACCCGGCCCAACGGTTCCGGTCAGGGCCTCAACGCGCTGCGCGCCTCGATCAACCCGAACACCACGGCCGGGCAGCTGGCCGACAAGCCGGAGGCCGGCTGCGTCGACTTCGCCCGGTCCTCCAGCGGCCCGGCCGCGGCCGACAAGTCGGTCAACGGCGCGCTGGTCTACGTCCCGTTCGCGCTGGACGCGGTGGCCCCCGCCACCGGCCCGGCCACGGCGGTGACGGGCAGCGACCCGGCGGTGGCGACGAACATCACCCACGCCGACCAGTTCACCCTGACCGACCTGCAGACGCTGTACGCCAACTGCGCGCCGATCACCGAGGGCGGCGTGACCTACACGCCGAACGGCACCACCACCGACGCCACGCACCAGCCGATCCACCTCTACGTGCCGCAGGCTGGCTCGGGTACCCGTAACTTCTGGCTGCAGACGCTGGGCATCAGCACCACCGGCAGCCTGCCGCCGTGCGTCAACGACCACGTCACGATCAACGGCCAGTCGGTGCAGGTCGAGGAGCACGACGGCACGGTGTTCGCGAACGACGCCGACGCGCTCGGCCCGTTCTCGATCGCTCAGTGGGTCGCCCAGAAGAACGGGCACCACGAGCGTCGGCACAACGCGGTGCTGCACTCGCTGAACGGCACGGCGGCGTTGACCTCCGCCGGGGCGCTCAACACCGCGTACCCGATCACCCGTGAGGTGTACAACATCGTGTCGTTCTCGCGGGTGACCAGCACCGCTTCGGCCGACGCGGCGTTCCGCAGCATCTTCAACGGCCCCTCGTCGGCGATCTGCCGTGGCGCCTCGACCCTGATCAACTTCGGCTTCGCCCTGCTCAACACCGCGCCGCTCGGCCACACCTGCGGCCAGGTCGCCAACGACCTGCGGGCGTTCGACCCGGCCAGCGACCCGGTCTGACGCCGAGCTCGGCCAGCTTCAAACCCCAGTGAATCCGGTGCCTGCCGGAGTCAGCCGGCAGGCACCGGACCCAAGACCCCCGGTTCCAAGGGGTTTGTGCGGGGGCGGGCATACGGGCCCGACCCCTCTCACCGAAAGCGAGGCTACTCCTCAATGAAGAAGCTCCACCTCAAACGGTCGATCGCCGTGGCCGGCGTCGCCGGTGCCACCACGATCGCGGCGCTGATGCTGCCGGTCGCCGCGTCGGCCGAGGTGTCGAACCCGCCCACGGGTCAGTTCCCGGGCGGCCTGCACCTCACCCCCACCTCGGGCGACGGCACCGTCACCCCGACCTTCCAGACCGACCACGCCTGCCCGACGGGCACGGTCCAGGGGCAGATCGACATGATCACCCCCACCGGGCCGGCCTCGTCGTTCTTCGCGTCGCTGCCGTTCGACTCCGGCCTGGTCTCCGCGCCGTTCCCGGGGTCGTTCAACGCCGACATGCAGACCCTGTGGCTCATCTCCGGTGCCACCGGTGCTGACACGTTCGAGTTCGCGGTGGACTGCCAGACGCAGGCGGGCCAGGTCGGTGTGTACACCGACTCGGTGTTCGTCTCGTTCAACGCCGACGGTAGCGGCTGGACCAGCAGCGCCACCCCGCCGGCCGGCGCGACGAGCACCACGACCACGGTCAGCGGTCCCCAGCTGGTGCAGGTCGGCGGCAACGCGACCCTCACCGCGACGGTGACCCCGGCCGGGGCGGCGGGCTCCGTTTCGTTCTTCGACAACGGCAACTCGCTGGGCGCGCCGGTGCAGGTCGACAACGGTACGGCTCTCTTCTCCACCACCGCGCTGACCGCGGGCGCGCACCCGATCACCGCGAAGTTCACGCCGTCCGACTCGACCAAGTTCGGCGGCTCGACGTCGAGCGCGTTCACGGTCACCGTCACCAGCGGTAACGTGCAGGGCGAGTCGATCAACGTGCAGGTCCCGGCGAACCAGGGCGTTTTCACCATGTCGGTGAGCGACACCCCGGTGGAGCTGAGCAAGGCCGAGCTCAGCGCCGACAACACCACCTTCGAGTCGACCGGTGAGCTGGGCTCGGTGACCATCAGCGATGGCCGCAACCAGACCCAGGATGGCTGGAGCGTCTCCGGCCAGGTCGGTGACTTCACCGACGGCACCCACACGATCGACGGCAACAGCCTCGGCTGGAGCCCGGCGATCACCACGCCCAACGCCGGCAGCGATGTCACCGCCGGTTCGGCCATCACCGCGAACGCCAACCCGGGCCTGAAGCAGGGCGGCGGGCTGGCCAGCGCCGCAGCCCACAAGGGTCTGGGGACCACGGTGCTCGGTGCGGACCTCGACCTGAGGGTGCCGTCCAGCACCCAGCCGGGTACGTACCAGGGCACCCTGACGGTCACCGCCGTGGACTCGGCCAGCTGACGACAACGGGTTGCCGCCCCGGGCCGTGACCGGTCCGGGACGGTTTCCCGGGGAGGGGTCCGCGGACACACTCCGCGGCGCCCCTCCCCGAAACCAACTCTTGACGGCGACCTACCCGTGACCGGCCGGTGTGACCGGCCGGCCCGTACTGGTGAAACGGACGTGCTCGATGACCACTCTGCGTCTTCCGCGCCGGCGCGGCGCGACGATGGCGGCCGTCGGTCTGGTGGCGGCGATGCTGCTCACGGTGGCCGGCGCACCGGCGATGGCGGATCCCACCCAGCCCCCCTCGACGGGTCAGACGCCGGGTGGCGGTACCACGCCGGACGGCGGTGCCACTCCGGGCGGCGGTGCCACTCCGGGCGGCGGTGCCACTCCGGGCGGCGGCGTGAGCGCCCCCGGTGTCACGGCGAAGCCCGGCGAGATCACCTGGGCGGTCCAGCCGTCCAGCCTGTCGGGGCCGGACGGTCGCAGCGCGTTCGCCTACAACGACCTCAAGCCCGGCACCGTCATCACCGACTACGTCGGCGTGACGAACTTCAGCACGACGCCGGTCACCTTCAAGCTGTACGCCACCGACGCGTTCAACACCTCGACCGGCTCGCTGGATCTGCTGCCCGCGAAGCAGAAGCCGACGGACGTCGGCTCGTGGATCTCGTTCGAGAAGAACAGCGTCACGGTCGCTCCGCACGATCGGGTGAACGAGCGTTTCAAGTTGAGCATCCCGAGCACGGCCTCGCCGGGAGACCACACCGGCGGCGTGATCGCGGCCATCACCACCCAGGCCCGCAACGGGCAGGGCGCCATGGTGCAGGTCGACCAACGGTTGGCGGACCCGCTCCTGTTGCGGGTGGCCGGCAAGCTCACGCCATCGATCGCGGTCGAGTCGGTGAGCAGCGTCTACCACGGTACGGTCAACCCCATCAGGGGCGGTGACCTCGACGTCACCTACACGCTGCACAACACCGGCAACTCGCGGCTCAACCTGAGCCAGAGTGTCGCCGCCACCGGTCTGTTCGGGCTGAAACTGCGCAGCAGTCACCCGAAACCGCTGACCGACCTCCTGCCCGGTGCCAGCTACCAGACCACCGTGCACCTGAAGAACGTGTTCCCGCTCGGGCCGATGAGCGTCCAGGTGCATGCCCAGCCGAGTCAGGTCAAGGGCATGCCGCCCGGGCCGAAGCTGAAGTCCGCGGCGTTCAGCACGCACATGTGGGCCACCCCGTGGCTGATGCTGCTGATCATCGTGATCCTCGGCGCCGGGTTCTTCGTCGCCCGGTGGCTGCTCTGGTCCCGCCGCGACCGGCGCGATCAGGCGATGGCCGACGCGATGGCGAAGGCCCGCCGGGACACCGTGGAGCAGCTGCGCAGAAGGGCGGCGGCGAAGGCCAAGGTCGGCGCCGGTACCGGAGGTTCGGGCGGCGGTCGCGCGTCCACCGGTGGTGGCGACGGCGGTACCGGGGACGGCGGCCCGGAGGGGTCGGGATGACCGGGAGCGTGACGGCGCGCCCGGATCCGGACCGGGCCGGCCTCGACGGCGTCGACCTCGACCGGGTCAAGGTCGACCTGAGCGACCTCGACCTCGATGACGCGTACCTGGACGGCGTCGATCTGGACGGCGTCGACCTGGACGACCTCGACCTGGACGACCTCGACCTGGACGACCTCGACCTGGCGGAGCCGGCGCGGGCCGCGGTGCCACCGCGCAGGCGCCCCCGGCGCGCCCCGCCGGCCATTGAGATCATCTCCACCTCGATCACCCTGCTTTCGGTCGCGCTGCTCGGGTTCGCCCTGTACCTCGGCTTCGGGGCTCGGCTGCACCACGATCGGGCCCAACTCGTGGCGTACGCGAACTTCCGCAGCGAGCTGGCGCTCGCCACCGCGCCCACCGGGCAGACCGTACCGGGCCACCCGCATCAACTGCTCAAGCTCGGCGCTCCGGTGGCGGTCCTGCAGATCCCGAAGCTGGGACTCAAGGAGGTGGTGTTCGAGGGCACGACCGGCGCGGTGCTGGAGGACGGCCCCGGCCATCTGCGGAGCACCCCGCTGCCGGGCCAGGCCGGCACCAGCTACCTCATGGGCCGGGCCGCCACCTACGGCGCGCCCTTCCGGCACCTGTCGCAGCTGCTGCCCGGCGACACGTTCACCGTCACCACCGGGCTGGGGGTGAACAAGTACCGGGTGCTCGACATCCGGCAGCCCGGGCTGCCGCAGCCCCTGCCCCCGGCGCCCGGTGCGAGCCGGCTGGTGCTCACGACGGCGTACGGCGGCCCGATCGTGCCCACCGACGTGCTGCGCGTGGACGCGGACCTGACCTCCGAGGTGCAGCCCAGCCCGCGGCTGGTCATCGGTGCCTCGCAGCTGTCGCCCGCCGAGTCCGCGATGGCGGTCGACAGCGGGGCGTGGTTCCCGATGGTGTTCATCGGCGAGGCGCTGGTGCTCGCGATCGGTCTGGTCTCCTGGCTGCGGCTGTCCTGGGGAGCGTGGCAGGCCTGGGCGGTCGCCATCCCGGTGGTCGGCTTCCTCGGCCTGGCCACCGCCGATCAGGCGGCCCGGCTGCTGCCCAACCTGATGTGAACGAACGAGATGAGAGAGCCTGCGACCGTGAGCCGAGCCACCAACGACGACACCACGATCAACATTCCGGCCGACCTGAGCGTCCCCGGCGCCTCCGAGGTCTCGGCCGCTCGCGGTGCGCACCGCGCGGTCGTCCGGCAGCCCGGGCTCGCCGGGCTGGTCGCCCGGCGGATCAGCGCGTGGTTCGGTGACCACCAGGTGCTGGACCGGGTATCGCTGACCATGGCCGCCGGCCAGGTGACCGCGCTGATCGGCCCGTCCGGCTGCGGCAAGTCGACGTTCCTGCGAATCCTGAACCGGATGCACGAACTGGTGCCCTCGGCGAGCCTCGCGGGCGAGGTGCTGCTCGACGGCGCGGACATCTACGACCCGGAGCGGCGGCTCACCGACGCCCGGCGGCAGGTCGGCATGGTGTTCCAGAAACCCAACCCGTTCCCGGCGATGAGCATCTACGACAACGTGGTGGCCGGGCTACGGCTCACCGGCCAGAAGGCCAGCCGCGCGCAGAAGGACATCCTGGTCGAGGAGTGCCTCATCAAGGCGGGGCTGTGGCGTGAGGTGCGCGACCGGCTGCGCCAGCCGGGCGGGGCGCTGTCGGGCGGCCAGCAGCAGCGGTTGTGCATCGCGCGATCGCTGGCCATCCGTCCCCGGGTGCTGCTGATGGACGAGCCGTGCTCGGCGCTGGATCCGACCTCGACCCGGGTGATCGAGGAGACGATCCAGGAGCTGGTGGCCGAGGTCACGATCGTCATCGTGACCCACAACATGCAGCAGGCACAGCGGATCAGCGACCAGTGCGCGTTCTTCCTCGCCGAACAGGGCACTCCCGGGTACATCGTGGAGCACGGCGCGACCGACGCCATGTTCGACAGTCCGCAGGACCCGCGCACCGCCGACTACGTACACGGCCGGTTCGGCTGACCGGCGCCCGCCGTCAGCTCGGACGGGCGGTGCGGAACGTGCGCCGGTACGTGTCCGGGGGCACGCCGACCGTGCGGTTGAAGTGCCGGCGCAGTGTCGTGGCGGTGCCCATGCCGGTGGCCGACGCGATGGTGTCGACGTTGTCGTCGGTGGTCTCGAGGAGGTCCTGAGCGCGGCGGATTCGCTGGGTCAGCAGCCATCGCAGCGGGGTGGTGCCGGTGACCGACCGGAAGTGGCGGCCGAGGTTGCGTGAGCTCATGTTCGCCTGACGGGCCAGCTGTTCGACGGTCAGGGGTTGGTCCAGCCGGTCGATCACCCACGGGATCAGGTCGGCGAGCGGATGGTTGTCCGGGGCGGGCATCGGGGTGGTGACGAACTGGGCCTGCCCGCCGGCCCGGTGCGGCGGCACGACCAGGCGACGCGCGACCGCGTTGGCGATGACCGAACCGTGGTCGAGGCGGACCAGGTGCAGGCACAGGTCCATCGCGGCGGCCTTGCCGGCGGAGGTGAGCACCCGGCCGTTGTCGACGTACAGCACGTCCGGGTCGACCTCGACCCGCGGGTACCGGGCCGCCAGCGCGTCGGTGTGCGCCCAGTGCGTGGTCGCCCGGCGCCCGTCCAGCAGTCCGGCGGCGGCCAGCACGAACGCGCCGGTGCACAGCGAGGCCACCCGGGCGCCCCCGTCGTAGGCCGCCCGCACCGCATCGACGAGATCGGCGGGTGGGTCCTCGTCGACGTCCGAGCAGGCCGGCACGATCACCGTGTCGGCGTGTGCGAGCCGGTCCAGGCCGCCGTCGGGCGCCAGCTGGAACCGGCCGACACTCGCCGTACCCGAGCCGCAGACGCGGACGTCGTACCACCGGTCGGCCAGGTCGGGCGGTGCGTTGCCGAAGACCTCGTACGCCACACCCAGCTCGAAGTGCAGCATTCCGTCGCTGATGGCCAGCGCTACCGAACCCATGTCTGAAATTGTACGCACGGCGGCGTTCCAGACACTCGTGCGGAGCGGCCGCCGGCGCCACGATGTCATCCGTGGATCGTTCGAGCGGGGCGGGAGAGCCGATGGAAACGAGTCGTACCGTGGCGGTGTTCGGTGCCTACGGGCACACCGGGCGTTTTGTGGTGGCGGAGTTGGTCAGTCGCGGATACGTCCCGGTTCTGGCCGGCCGCGACCCAGAGCGGCTGCGGGTGGTGGCCGCCGGCACGGGGCTTTCCGCCCGGCCGGCATCGGTCGACACCCCGGCCTCGCTCGACCGGGCGCTGGCCGGAGCGGCGGCCGTCATCAACTGCGCCGGGCCGTTCGCCGAAACCGCCGCTCCGGTGATCGAGGCGGCGCTGCGCGCGGGGATCCCGTACGTGGACGTGGCGGCCGAGATCGAGGCCAACCTGG
This sequence comes from Rugosimonospora acidiphila, assembly GCF_039543385.1. NCBI lineage: Bacteria > Bacillati > Actinomycetota > Actinomycetes > Micromonosporales > Micromonosporaceae > Rugosimonospora > Rugosimonospora acidiphila. The sequence continues at coordinate 258,183 of NZ_BAABJQ010000006.1, read as the reverse complement.
ACACGTTCGCTCATTTCGCCGACCGGGCCGGTGCCGCGGGCACCGTGGTCGTACCCGCGATGGCCTTCTTCGGCGGCCTCGCGGACCTGCTGGCCACCGCGGCGATGGGCGACTGGACGGTGGCGGACGAGGTGCACGTCGCGTACGGGCTGAGCGGCTGGCACCCCACGGCCGGCACCCGCGCCGCCGGGGCGGTGTCCCGGCAGCGGCGCGGCGGCCGGCGCGTGCGCTACTCGGCGGGGCGCCTGGAGTACCGCGACGACGACCTGCCGACCCTCCGGTGGACCTTCCCCGCCCCGGTGGGCACCCGGGAGGTCCTCGGGGAGTTCTCGATGGCCGACATCGTCACCATCCCCAGCCACCTGTCCATCCCCGAGGTGGGGACCTACATGACGGTCGAGGCGGCCAGGGACCTGTCGGCCCCCGACACGCCCGCGCCGGTGGCCGCCGACGAGCGCGGACGATCGTCGCAGACCTTCCTCGTCGACGTCGTGGTCAGGGCCGGCGGCGTCGAGCGCCGCGCGACGGCGCACGGCCGGGACATCTACGCGGTCAGCGCGCCGCTCGCCGTGGAGGCGGTCCACCGCATCCTGACAGGACAGACCAGGGCGGCCGGCGTGGCCTCGGCCGGCGCGATGTTCGACGCGCCCGACTTCCTCCGTTCGCTGTCCCCTCATCTCGCCCTCGACCTGCCGGAGATCGTTGCTCCGCAGGGGAACGCCGCATGATCGGCCGGCACGGGCGGCACTGAACGGGGCGGTCGAGTCGGCCGCCACGCGCCCGCCCCGGTCGGCCTGGGCGAGGCGGCCGCCCGGGGCGGGCGCGGATCAGGGCTGCACTTCTTCGGCCGAGCGACGAGAGTGGTGCCATGGAGCAGGTCCAGAGCGTCGTGCGGCTCGTCGGTGACGTCCTCGACGGCGAGTTGGTCGGCAGCTATCTGCATGGTTCGTCGGTGCTCGGCGGCGTGAGACCCGCCAGCGACCTGGATGTCCTCGTCGTGTCCCGGCGGCGGATGGACGACCGGGAACGGCGGGCGCTCACCCAGGGACTGTTCGCCGTCTCCGGGGAACCTGCCGGCGCCCGCCCGGTCGAACTGGTCGTCGTGGCCCAGTCCGAGGTTCGCCCATGGCGGTTCCCGCCGGTCGCGGACTACCAGTACGGCGAGTGGCTGCGCGAGGAACTCGCGATCGACGGTGCCCCTGCGCCGCGACCGATGCCGGACCTGGCTCTACTGATCGCCGTGACGCTGGCGGCCGACCATCCCCTCAGCGGGCCACCACCGGCTCAGGTGCTCGACCCCGTCCCGCGTCTCGACGTGGCCGCGGCGACGGTGGCGGGCATTCCGAACCTGCTCGACAACCTCGACAACGACACCCGCAATGTCGTGCTGACCCTTGCCCGGGTCTGGCTCACCCTCGCCACCGGTGAGATCAGGTCGAAGGACGCCGCCGCGGACTGGGCCCTCGACCACCTTCCGCCGGAGCACCGGCCGGTTCTTGAACATGCCAAGCAGCTGTACCTGAACCGCCGGTACTCCGAGGACAACTGGGGTGACGAGCTGACGGCGAAGCTACGGGCGTACGTCGACTGGGTTCTCGCCGCGATCGGCCGGCTGTCGAACCGCTGACCGGTTCCGGCGGACGCCGGCCGGACGCTCCGGCCGGCGCGGATCGTCGAGGACCCCTACGCGGTCGCGCCTCCGTCGATGACCAGGTCCGTACCGACCACGAAGCTCGCCTCCGGCGAGGCAAGGTACAGCGCGGCGGCGGCGAGTTCGGTCAGGCTTCCGGCGCGGCCGGCCGGCAGCGCGGCGCTCAGCCGGGCGTCGCGGTCGGCCCGCGTCTCACCGGGGCGGTAGGACATCGGGGTGTCCATCGGCCCGGGGCTGATCGCGTTGATCCTGATGCCCTCGCGGATGTGGTCGCGCGCCGCGTTGCGGGTCAGCGCGCTCACCGCCGCCTTCGTCGCGACGTACGCGCCCATGCCCGCCACGCGCGTGTGAGCGCCCAGCGAGGAGGCGACGTTGATGATGACTCCGCCGCCGTCGCGGCGCATCTGGGCGATCTCGTGCTTCATCGACAGCAGGACGCCGGTGAGGTTGACCGCCACGAGGGCGTTCCACTGCTGCTCGTCGATGTCGCCGACGGGGCCGAACGCGGTGGCGGCGCCGGCGTTGTTGATGGCGATGTCGAGGCGGTCGTGCGCGGCCACGGTCCGCGCCACGAGCGAGGCGACGTCCTCGGACCGGGTGACATCGGCCGGGATCGCCGTGGCCCGCCCGCCGTCGGCCTCGATGAGCTTGACGGTCTGGGCGAGCGGTTCGGGGGAGCGGCCGGTGGCTACCACGGCGGCGCCCTCGCGGGCGAAGGCCACGGCGAGCTGCCGGCCGATGCCGGTACCCGCGCCCGTCACGAGGACGGTCTTGCCGGTGAATCGAGCGGTCATGGGCGGTCTCCTTCGGTTTCAGGGGTGGTGACGGAGGTATGGCGGCGCGGAAGGACGGCCACGGCGATGAGCGTGGCGAGCAGTGCCAGCGCCAGGCCGGTGGCGCCGAAGCTCCAGCCGTACCCGTCGCTGGTGGCGCCGGCCGGGCTCATCGCGGGCGCGACGTGCCCGGTGCGGGCGGCGGCCAGCGCGCTCGCGACCGCCACGCCGGCGGTGGGGCCGAGTTCGATAGCGGTGTTGAACACGCCGCCGGCGAGGCCGGTCTGTGCCGGCGGTACGCCCGCCGTGGCGAGCACGGCCGAGGCGGAGAAGGTCAGCGCGACGCCGACCGGCAGCAGCAGGAGGCCGGGCAGCAGTCCGGTCGGGTACGGCGTGTGTGGGTCGAGCGGCGCCAGCAGGAACAAGCCGCACGCCGCGAACGTGAGCCCGACGAGGATGACGGCGGGGGCGCGCAGCCGCTCGACGAGGCGGCCGGCCGCCCGGCCGGCCGCGATGAGCGCCACCGCGTAGGGCACGAAGGCCAGCGAGGTACGCGGCGCCGACCAGCCCCGGATCTGTTGCAGGTACAGCGGAAGGAAGAGGCACGCCACGGTGGTCGCCGCGGCGGACAGGCCGGCGACCATCAGTGCCGCGGCGCGGCGCCGGTCGGCGAGGAACGCGGGCGGCAGCAGCGGATCGCGCCCCCGGGCCTCGACCGCGAGGAAACCCGCCAGCGCGGCCAGCCCGCAGCCGAGCGGGGCGGCGACCGCCGGCGACGACCAGGCGCGGTCGCCCGCCATCACCAGGCCGAGGTCGAGCAGCGTGATGCCGCCGGTGGCGAGCGCCGCGCCGGGCAGGTCGAGCGGGGTCCGGGTACCGGGCCGTCCCGCGGGCAGCAACCGGGGTACCAGCGGCAGCGCGAGCCCGGCGACGAGCACCGGTACTCCGAACACGAGTCGCCACGACCCGAGTGCCGTCACCGCGCCGGACAGCACGACTCCGGCGGTCGCGCCCAGCACCGACAGCCCGCCCCAGGTCGCCATGGCGCGCCGGTACCGCCCCGGCCCGGGGAAGACTTCGCGGAGCAGCACCATGGCGGCCGGCGCGATGAGGGCCGCGCCGATGCCCTGCGTGAACCGGGCGAGGGCGAGCGCGCCGAAGCCGGGTGCGACCGCCGATGCCACCGAGGCGGCAGCGAACACCGCCAGGCCGGCGGTGAGCGTGGGGCGCCCGCCGTACCGGGTGGACAGCCGGCCGCCGAACAGCAGCAGGCCGCTGAACGAGAGCCCGTAGGCGGCGCTGAGCAGTACCAGTTCCGGGCGGCCAACACCGAACTGCCGCCCGATCGCGGGCAGCGGTACCCCGATCATCGTGATGGTGAATATCAACGTGACCTGTGCCGTGCCGAGCAGGGCAAGGGCGCGAGCCGGGCGGGCCGGAGCGGGCGCCCCGGGTCGCGACCACGGCGCCCGGGTGTCGGACATCTCGGCTCCCATTCTAGATCGATCGTTCTGTTATAGGAGCACGAGTTTGCCTGCCCCGGCGCGCCGCGTCGGGGCTGTTCCGGTCGTCCGGTCAGTCCAGTAGAACCAGCGCCTGTTCCGCGGCGTCGCGCAGTCGCTTCGGTTCGGTCGCCGCCTTGCCCATCACCCGCAACCCCTGCATGAACACCAACAGGCACCGGGCGAGGGTCCGTGGATCCTTGTCGGCGGTCAGCTCACCCTGTGCCTGCGCACGCATCAGTGCCGTGGTCAGGCCCGTCTCCACGCAGTCCCAACTCGCCTGCACCCGGCGGGCCGCGCCCGGGTCGCGTGGGGCCACCTCGACCGCGGTGTTGACCACGAAACACCCGCGCTTCCGGTCGTCCTGCGCCGCCTGATCGGCGTACCGCCGGATGAGCGCGCGCACCGCGGGCAGCGCCGGACCGGGCCCCGACAGCTCGGTGAGCAGCGTCGGGTCGGTCAGTTCGGAGTACCGGTCGAGTGCCTTGAGATACAGCTCGCGCTTGCCGCCGAAGGTGGCATAGATGCTCGCCCGGGCGATCCCGAGGCGCTCGACGAGGTCTGCCATCGAGGTCGCCTCGTAGCCCCGTTCCCAGAACAGGTCCAGCGCGTCGCCCAGCGCGGTGTCGGGGTCGAACTCCTTGGTCCTTGCCACACCGAGGAATCTAGCGGTAACTAGAATGATCAGTCAAGAATTGAGATCGCCAGCGGGAGTAGCCGCGAAGTCGAAGCGCACGCCGGTCCAGGACTCCGACGCCTCCCACAGGCGGCGCGCCGTCGGCTGGTCGTATGCCCGTGCGCCGGCGCGGACGATCGTCGGATGCCCCCGCAACTGCAGGAGCTTGCCGGGCCCGAGGTAGGAGGCGCCGGGCAGGTTGGGCACCGTGGCGGCGCACAGCGTGGGCAGCGCGCCGGTCCGCGCACTGGTGGCGAAGAGCCGGGTGACGGCGGCGATGCCCGAGCGCAGCGGGCCGGGGCGCAGCCCGGCGACCTGAAGGTTGGTGGCGGCATAGCCGGGGTGGGCGGCCACGCTGAGCAGGGCGGTGCCGGCCGCCTCGGCCCGGCGCGCGAGCTCGAAGGAGAACAGCAGGTTCGCCAGCTTGGACTGGCCGTACGCGCCGTACCGGCGGTACCGGCGGCGGCGGTGCGGATCGTCGAGGTTGATCCGCCCGTACAGGTGCAGAATGCTGCTCACCGTCACCACCCTCGGCTGGCCAGCCCGCAGCAGGGCCGGCAGCAGCAGCCCGGTGAGGGCGAAGTGGCCCAGGTGGTTCGTGCCCAACTGCAACTCGAAACCGTCGGCGGTCTCCCGGCGGGGCGGGGCCATCACCCCGGCGTTGTTGATCAGGAGGTCCAGCCGGCCGTAGTCGCGCTCGAAGGCGTCCGCGAACGCCCGCACCGAGCCCAGGTCGGCCAGGTCCAGCGGCCGGACGTCCAACTCGGCGCCGGGCGCGCCGGCCCGGATCGCCGCCGCCGCGGTGGCGCCCTTGCCGGTGTCCCGGCACGCCATCACCACCCTGGCCCCGCGGCGCGCCAGCTCGGCCGCCGTGGCCTCGCCCAGGCCGCCGCTGGCGCCGGTCACCACCACGTGCCGCCCGTGCTGATCGGGGATGTCGCCCACGTCCCAGTGCTTAGTGATCGCCGACCGATCCGCGTTCGTCGTCGCCGGGCTCACGGCCGCTCCTCACGATCTGTCTCACGCGGGTACCTCCGACCATTATCCAGTTGATGAGGTCCGGAACAGCCGGTCGAGGTGGTGGTCGATGGCGGCGGCCGCGGCGGCCGGGTCGTAGTGCCCGATGAGCAGCGGGCCGAGCAGCCCCTGGGTGAGCGCGTAGAGGTTGATCGCCTCCTGTTCCGGGTCCGTCTCCGGGGGCAGTTCGCCGCCGCCGATGGCCCGCCGCAACTGCTCGCTCACGGCGCCGAGCATCGACGGGTACGCCTCCCGCAGGACGGCCGCGAAGCCGGGCTCGACGAGGGCCCGGGCGAAGAACGCCATGGATACGCACGCGTCGGCCCGGCTCTCCTCGTCCATCGGGATGACCTCGAACATCGCCGTGCGCAGCACCGTGCGCACGGTGCGCGGTGCGGGCAGCCGCGCGATGCGTGCGGCGAACCGCCGGGCGACCCGCTGGCCGAGGCTGTCCATGGCGAAGTGGAGCATCTCGTCCTTGGACCTGAAGTAGTGCTGGACCAGGCCCATCGACACGCCCGCCTCGGCGGCGACGTCGCGCAGGCTGATCGCCTCCATGCCGTGCGCGGCGATGAGCCGGAACACCGCCTCGGTGATCTGTTCGCGCCGGGCCTGGTGGTCGACTCGCTTCGGCATGCCCTCTCCCTTTTTGCAATGCACATGCATTGCCACGGTCCGTGGCGGACCGTTACGATGCGATCGCATTGTAAACGCGTCGGGGGTGTCGACGCGGCAGCGTGCAAGGCAACCAGACAGGCAGGCCAGGGAGGGGCGAGTGATGGCAACGGGAGTGGCCCACAACGGCGAGGTGGAGCTGGCGTACGAGACCTTCGGGTCACCGGGCGGCGAGCCGCTACTTCTGATCATGGGTCTGGGGCTGCAGATGTTGTGGTGGCCGGACGGGCTGTGCCGCGCGTTGGCCGATCGCGGTTTCGCCGTGACCCGGTTCGACAACCGTGACTTCGGGCTGTCCACGCACTTCTGCGCCGCCGGTACGCCGCGAACGTGGCGCATGCTGCGGCCCGGCTCGGCCCTGCCGTACCAGATGACGGACCTGGCCGACGACGCCGCGGCGGTGATGGACGCCCAGGGCTGGGCCGGCGCTCACGTGTTCGGGGTGTCCCTGGGCGGGTACATCGCACAGTTGCTGGCGCTGCGCCACGGTCCGCGGGTGCGGTCGCTGACCTCGGCCATGTCGTGGCCGGATCCGCGGCTGATAAACCGCCCCTCCCCCCGCGCGCTCCTGGCGATACTGCGCGGGGCCCCGGACACGCCTGAGGGCACGGAGGAGAAGATGGTGCGCATCTACCGGGCCATCGCGACGCCCCGGTACGGCGTGGACGAGCCATGGGTGCGGTCGGTCGCGCGGGCCTGCTGGGAACGCGACCACGACCCGGGCAACGGGGCCCGGCAGGCGGTCGTCTCCCGGACCGGCGAGGATCTGCGCCCGGCGCTGGCCGGCCTGCGGCTGCCCGCCGTGGTGCTGCACGGCGACCGGGACCGGCTGGTGCCGCGCGCCGCCGGGCGGGCCACCGCCGAGGCGATCCCCGGTGCCCGGTTCGTCGAGTACCCCGGCATGGGCCACTACCTTCCCGAGCCCCTGTGGCCCGCGATCGTCGAGGAACTCTGTAGCGTTACGGGCATCGCTTCGGAGACGATGAGGGGGTAAGCGATGCCCGACGGTTCCGGGAATGGGCCGATGGTTCGGCGCTTCGAGCCGGGCGACACCGATGCCCTGTATGACATCTGCATCCGCACGGCGGACGCGGGTGCCGATGCCCGGAGCCAGTACCGCTCACCGACGCTGGTCGGCGACATCTTCGCGATCCCATACACCGAGCGGGAACCGGAGCACGCCTACGTGCTCGACGACGGCACCGGGGCGGCGGTGGGGTACATCCTCGGCACCGCAGACACGGAGGCCTTCGTCCGCTGGTACCGGCGGGAGTGGATCCCGCGTACCGCCTCCCGGCGACCCGTACCACCCGATCCGCCCGTGACGCAGGACGATGCCATGCTCGCCCTGCACCACCATCCGGAGCGGATGCTCGTTCCGCAACTCGCCGCGTACCCGGCCCACCTGCACATCGACCTGCTGGCCGAGTGGCAGGGCAGCGGCTGGGGCCGGCGGCTGATGACGCGGTTCCTGGCGGGCCTGCGGGCGGCGGGTGTGCCCGCGGTGCACCTCGGCATGGTCGCGCACAACACCGGCGCCCGGAAGTTCTACGACCGGCTCGGCTTCTTCGAGATCGACGTGCCGGACACGCCCAACCTGATCTACCTCGGCCGATCGACCGCGCAGGACTGACCGGCGGCCCATCGGGGCCGCCGGTCCGCCGCCGACCACTCCCAGCAGGAGCTGGACCTTCCCCATGGGGCAAGCCCCAGCATGGGCGTACCGGCCAATCCGGCCGGCACGAGGAGGCCGTACGTGGGACTGCTGACGATCGGGGCGTTCGCCAGGGCGGCGCGGCTGTCGCCCAAGGCACTGCGGCGCTACGACCAGCTCGGGCTGCTGCGGCCGGTCGCGGTCGATGGCGAGTCCGGGTACCGGTTCTATGACCCGGCGCAGTTGGATCGCGCCCGGCTGATCGTGCGGCTGCGACGGTTGGGCATGCCACTGGCGCGGGTGCGTCAGGTGTGCGACCTCGAGCCGGCCGCGGCCGCCGAGGAGGTCACCCGCTATTGGGCCGACGTCACCGCCGAGACCGCCGCACGCGAGCGGCTGGCCGGCTTCCTCGTCGAGTACCTGTCGGGAAGGGGAAGCACCATGGACGACACGAACGGCACGCTCGGAATCCGTTACGCGGCACGCTCGGAGACCGGGTCGGTGCGCACCACCAACGAGGACACCGCGTACGCGGGCGGGCGGCTGCTGGCCGTCGCCGACGGCATGCGCGGGCCGGGCGGGAAGGCCAGCGCGGCGGCGATCAACGCGCTCAAATCGGTGGAGGCGCTGGCCGTACCGACCGAGGACCTGCTCGACGCGCTGGCCGAGGCGACCCGCCGGGCGGACCAGGCCGTGGCCGCCATCGCCGAATCGGTGCCAACCGGCGAGGCGGTCACCACCCTGACCGCGATGCTGTGGTCGGGCGTGCGACTGGCGCTGGTACACATCGGCGACACGCGGGCGTACCTGCTGCGCGGCGGCGAACTGCGCCGGCTCACGCACGACCACACCTACGTCCAGTCCCTGGTCGACGAGGGCAAGTTGAGCCCGGCGGAGGCCGAGGCGCACCCCCAGCGGGCCCTGCTGGTCCGCGCGCTGACCGGCTCGCTGGCCGCCCGGCCGGACGTCTCGACGCATCCGGCCGAGGTCGGCGACCGCTACCTGCTGTGCTCGGACGGCCTGTTCACCGTGGTGCCGGACGACTCGCTGCGGGACTCGCTGCGCGGCACCGGTGATCCGGACAGCACCGTCGACGAGCTGATCCGGCTGGCGCACGACGCCGGCGCGCCGGACAACATCGCGGCGGTGGTGGCCGACGTGGTCGCGGTCTGACCCTGTCGAAAGAACCCGGATCCGGCTGGCAACCGTGGGCGCGTGCCACCGCGTAATGCGGTGAGACGAACCGATTCCAGGAGGCCCATCGTCCCTGACGAAGGCCTGGTTCGCCGGAGGGTCGGCTTCGAGCAGGAGCCGAGCTGAGCCACGGCGGTAGCGCCGGCCCTGGCGGCCGGCGCTACCGCCGATCCCGGTCGACCAGCAGCCGGCCGCGCCACGGTGCCTTCCCCGCCACCATCAGCGGTACGGGGACGCCGTCCGCTGCGACCGCGTGCAGGTGCAGGTGTGGTTCGGTCGAGCGGCCCGAGTTGCCCACCAGCCCGAGCGGGTCGCCCGCCGACACCGGCCGCCCCTCGGCGACCGCCACCGACCCCTCGGCGAGATGGCACAGGATGACCCGGGTCGGCCCGTCGGGGCCCGGATGCTCGATGACGACGTGGTTGCCGTACGGCGGCACCGCCACCGTCGGCGCCGGCCGGTCCGGGTACCGGTCCACCGCCGCCACGACCGTACCGGCGACCGGCGCGACTACCTCCACGCGGCCGGTACCCGCCAGGGCGTTGCGCCACAGCGCCCCGGACACCGGAAGGATGTCCACCGCCCAGCGCTGCTGGGGATGGCGGTGGTGGTGGTTGAGCCAGCCGGACGCGCCGCCCTGCAGCACGTACCCGGCGTGGCCGGGGCCCAGCGGCAGCCGCACGGGCAGCGCCGCCGCCCTGGGCCGGCGGGCCGCCAGCGCGATGGGCAGGCTCGTCGCGACGGTGAGCAGCGCGACCAGCACCTCCAAGTGGTGAAACGACGCGGTACCGAACCGGCCGGCGGACAACCAGCCGAGCGCGAGCGCCACCGCCGAGGTTCCCGCCCACCACGGCCGCAGCCGCACCCCGGTCAGGTCCCACCGGTGGTTCGTCCACTGCCCGCGCAGGTAGGCCAGCACGGCCACCGTCCACGTGGCGCGCACGGTCACGGTCGGCGAGGCGGCGAGCAGGAACGCCAGATATACCGGTACGGCCAGGATCAGCCAGCGCGCGATCCCGGTGCGCAGCAATCGGGGGGCCGAGCGCGGCAGGGTGAGCGGGTAGATCTCGATCCGGTCGGCGAGACCGTCCGCGTCCCGCGAGTAGAACACGCCGAAGCGGGACCGCCCGAACGCCACGGCGGCGCCGTCGCCCTGGCCGATCACCGTGAACGGGTCACCGAGCGCGGCGGACACCTGCCCGGTGACCGCGTCGAGGCGGCTCGCCGGGGCGGGCTCCCGCAGGGCCGCGGCGAGCAGCGGGCAGCCGGCCGCCGGACCGCCGCTCAGGAGTGCCCGGCTCAGCCGCTCGCCGAACTCGGGCTCGGGCAGGTCCCGCGGCGCGGGCATGGTGCCAGTCCCATCTCCGACAAGGTCCACCGGGCCACGACCTCCTTACCGTTCCGGGCTCCATCGGTCGAGCCCGGTTGCGCTGGGTCACTGTCGCACAGTCCGTCCAGCCCACCCCCGTCGCGGCGTCCGCCGCCCGCCCGTCATTCGGTCGGCGGGTGGCGGTACCGGCCTGACCTGATCTAGGTTGCCCGGGTGACAGACGACGCCCGGACGGCCGCACAGGAAGCACACGGGGAACTGTCCCTCGCCCGCGTCGCACTCGCCGAGGACGATGTGCGGCACGCGGCGAAGCATCTCGCGGGCGCGATCGCGTACGCGCCCGATCTGCCCGAGGTGCACGAACTGCTCGCCGCGCTGGCCGCGCGCTGCCCGGACGGCGGGCTGAGTCTGTTCCCGCTCGATGGGCCCGCCTACATCGGCGCTGTCGTGGCGCACGCCCACCTCCTGGCGCCCAGCGACCCCGGCCGCGCCCTGCTGCTGCTGGCCGACAGCACGGCGCACGACCCGGGAAAGCCGTGGGCCGACGTCAGCTGGGTACGCGCGCTGGAGCCCCGCACGGTCGACGCCGATCTGCTGGTACGCGCCTTCGTCACGACCATGCGCAGCCTCGCCGACCCGGTACCCGAACCGCTGCGCCCGCTCAACGACGTGTACCTCGACCTGGCCCGCCGGGCGGTCGACGCGTACCCGGACCACGCCCTGGTGCAGGGTGCCGCGGCGGGCATCGGGCGCCGGTTCGGGCAGACGGCGCTCGCGGTGCGGTGGGGCGAGCGGGCCGTGAGCCTGGATCCCAGCAAGCTCACCTCGGTCTGGTACGCGTACGCGCTCAAGGCCGACGGCCAGCTCGACCGGGCCCTGTCCGTGATGCGCGACACCCGGCGGCGGTACCCGCTGGACCTGGACATCTGCGCGGACATGGCCAACTGGCTCACCGAGTTCGACCGGCTCGACGAGGCGCTGGAACTGCTGGAGGAGGCCATGCGCGTCGACCCCTCCTACGACTGCATAGTGCACACCGCGCACCGGCTGCGGTACCAGCGCGACGGAGACGCCGACCATCTGGTCGCGCTGGTCGACTTCATCCGCGAGTTCCCGCTGGACTCTCACGAACACAGCGACCTGGAGGACAGCTGCCGGGGCCGGTACTGGCTCGGCGTGCTCACCGGCCCCACCGAGGCCTGCGTGAACGTGCTCGCGAAGCTGCCACCGGAGCAGCGCGAGGGTGCGATCACCATGTCCCTGTCGGCTCTGGAGGTACCCAGCGCGCTGGCCTTGCTGCGCCGCTCCTGCCCCGGCATCCGGGTGAACATCGACGGTCAGCCGCCGGCCGACATGGTCACCGCCGTGCGGCCGGGCCGGGCGTTGTGGCGCTACGACGGGATGATGGCGCACCCCGCCGTGCCGCCGCCCGCCGCGGCCAGCATCGAACTGATGACCGGAATCGCGGCCCCGTCGTGGCCGCACCCGGTCGCCGCGTACGACCACGCCATGCCGCTCGGCCAACTGCCCGTCGCCGAACTGCTCTCCCTGCTGGTGTACCCGCCCGCCCGGCACCCGGACTACGCGGAGCTGCCCGACGGCTGGTGGGAACGTGGCGTCCAGGTGTTCGCCTGCCTGGGCATCCTGCACAGCCGGGAGCTGAGCTCGGGCACCCCGGGCGACACCCGCGCCCAGCGCGCGCTGCTGACCGAGATCGCCTTCGGCGTCGAGGACTGGGCGGTCGAGGCGGCGCTGTTCGCCCTCACCGTGTCGGCCTGGCTCGACCCGGCCTGCCGCGAGGAGGTGCGCGGCGTCGTCGGCGAACGCTTCCTGATGGCGGCCGACGCGGGCCGGCAGCGCGCGGTGACCATCCTGGAGTCGTTGGCGGAGCTGGTCCAGATCGTTCCCGGCATGCCTCCGGAGGTCAGAGAGCTGGCCGGGACCGTACTGAGCCGATCGGACGACGCCGACGAGCGGGCGGCCGGGCCGGTCGGCCCGGCGGCCGCACGGGCCCAGAATTCGGCGCGTGCCTCGAGCCCGCAGGGCAAAAACTCGGCGCGGGACAAGAACTCGGCGCGGGACAAGGGTTCGGCGCGGGACAAGGGTTCGGTGCTGCGCCGGCTGTTTCGGGGCGGCGGACTCAAGGACCCGAAGCCGAAGCCGGGTGACCCGACCCGAGCTGACCCCGACCCGAGCTGACCCCGACCCGAGCTGACCCCGACCTGAGCTGACCCCGACCTGAGCTGACCCCGACTCGAACGCGTCGGTTCGCGGGCGCCACGATGGCGAGCGGCGACCGGTGATCGTCGGAGGCGCGGCCCGACGCCGGGAGGTTGGACGCGGCAGGCTCGGCGCGGTACCTGGCGAGCGGTCTGCCGATAGTGCTCGGCACGCTCGCGCTCGGCGGGGTCGCGTCGATCCTGCGTCGCCGGCCCGCCGGGCAGCCGCCTCCGGGTCGGAGGTGCCCCCTTCGACCGTCGATTACTGACGAAAGACAGGTGCGCCGCTCGACGATCGAGCGGTCCGCGCGGCCCCCTGGTTTCCCTACCGTCGTGCTGACACGACGGGGGAACCCCAGGGAGGCAACATGATCACGCTGCGAGGGCTGACGAAGCGCTACGGCGCGGCGACGGCCGTCGACAACCTGACGTTCGATATCTCACCCGGCATCGTCACCGGCTTTCTCGGCCCCAACGGCGCCGGCAAGTCGACGACCATGCGGATGATTCTCGGGCTCGACCGGCCCACCTCGGGCTCGGTGCTGGTGGGTGGCCGGCAGTACGCCGCGCTCCGGCACCCGCTGCGGGAGATCGGCGCGTTGCTGGACGCCAAGGCCGTGCATCCGGGGCGGACGGCGCGCAACCATCTGCTGGCCATGGCCCGCAGCAACGGTATCGATCGCGAGCGGGTGGACGAGGTGCTGGCGACCGTGGGGCTGACCGAGGTCGCGGGCCGGCGGGCGGGCGGCTTCTCGTTGGGCATGGGGCAGCGGCTGGGCATCGCCGGAGCCCTGCTCGGCGACCCGCCGGTGCTCATGTTCGACGAGCCGGTCAACGGGCTGGACCCGGACGGCGTGCGCTGGGTACGCCAGCTCATGCGGTCCCTGGCGGAGGAGGGCCGCACGGTGTTCGTGTCGAGCCATCTGATGAGCGAGATGCAGCTGACCGCCGATCACCTGGTCGTGATCGGCAGGGGCAGGCTGATCGCCGACGCCCCGATCGAGGAGGTCATCGCCGCCAGTTCGCTGACGGCGGTACGGGTACGCAGCCCCGAACCGAGCGGCCTCGCGGCGCTGCGGGAGCGGCTGGCGGCCCGCGGCGCCGGGGTGGAGTCGCGTGACGACGAGCTGATCGTCACCGGCGCCACGGTCGAGGAGGTCGGCGACCTCGCGCACGGGCTCGGCCTGCGCCTGCACGAGCTGTGCACCCGGGAGGCGTCCCTGGAGCAGGCGTACATGGAACTGACCGCCGGCAGCATCGAGTTCGCCGCGGGCGGCCGGAACGAGGAGGCGGCATGACGCGCACGATCGGCGATGCGGCGTGGGCGGACGGCCGCGCGGAATCCACCCGTACCCGCGAACCTTCGCCCGGCGGCACCGGCGGCGGGCTCGGCGGGGCGATCGCCGCCGAGTGGACGAAGCTGTGGTCGGTACGGTCGACCTGGTGGAGCCTGCTCGCCGGAGTGGTGCTGATGGCGGCCACCAGCCTCCAGCTCGCCCTGTACGTGGCGAACTCCAACACCAACACCGACCCCACCGACGACCGGGGCGTGGTGGCGGTGGGCCAGACCGCCATCGGGGCGCTGGAGTTGGCCGAGTTCGCCATAGTCGCGCTGGCCATGCTCATGATCACCAGCGAGTACTCCGCCGGGACGATGCGCGCCACGCTGCAGTGGGTGCCCCGGCGCGGCCGGATGCTGCTGGCCAAGGTGGCGGTCGTGGTACCCGTGACCTTCGTGCTCGGCACGGCGCTGGGGATCCTCGGCGCGCTGGTGGCCAAGCCGGTGCAGGGCCGGTGGGGGAGCGTTCCGCTGCCCGGTACCGCCGGTGACGCGCTGGCCATCGGCGGGTACCTGGCGCTGATCGCTGTCTTCACTCTCGGCCTCGGCGCGGCCCTGCGGAGCGCGGTGGCAACGCTCATAACAGTGTTCATGATTATCGAGGTGGTTCCCACGCTCTTCAACGTCAGCCACATCGCCGCGGTCAAGCGGCTGGCGGACCTGATGCCGGCCGAGGCCGGCCAACACTTCATGCTCGGGGACCACTCGCCGTACCCGGCCGGGGTCGGGCTGCTCCTGCTGGCGGGCTGGGCGGTGGCCGCGCTGATCGCCGGGTACGCGGTGCTGCGTCGGCGCGACGCCTGACCACCGCCCGGAATCACTCCCGACAACCCCGTAGCGGCGGGTGGCCCGTGCCGGGCCGCCCGCCGCTCAGTCGTCGTCGACCAGCCCGGCCTCGTGCGCGATCACGGCGGCCTGTACCCGGTTGCGCACGCCGAGCCGGGTGAGAATGGCGCTGACGTAGCTCTTGACCGTGCCTTCCACCAGGAACAGCCGCCGGCCGATCTCCGCATTGGACAGCCCGGCGCCCAGCAGCGCCAGCACGTCCCGCTCCCGGTCGGTGAGCGTGTCGATCTGGGTACGGGCGGCGCGGCCGCGGGAGATTCCCCCGGCCCGCAGCGTGGTGATGACGCGGTGCGCCACCCGGGGCGACAGGTAGGCGGCCCCGTCGGCGACCGCCCGCACCCCGGCGATCAACTCTCGCGGGTCGCCGGACTTGAGCAGGAAGCCGCTCGCCCCGCCGTCGAGCGCCCGCGCGATGTAGTCGTCCTCGCCGAAGGTGGTCAGGATGACCGCGGCCGTCTCCGGTACCAGCCGGCGGATCTCCGCGGCGGCGGTGAGCCCGTCGAGCCGGGGCATCCTGATGTCCAGCAGCGCCACCCTCGGCCGGTGCCGGCGGACCAGTTCGATCGCCTCCCGCCCGTCCGCCGCCTCGGCGACGATGTCGATCTCCGGGTCGGCCGACAGGATGGCCCGCACCCCGGCGCGGATCACCGCCTCGTCGTCGGCCAGCACCACCCGGATCGGGTTGCCGGCACCGTCGCCGTCCACGCTCACTGCTCGATCCATCCGGTCACGTTGTCCTTTGCCACCAGCCGTCCGCCGGAGAAGCACAGGCGGTAGGTCGCCTGCGCGAACGGGAAATTGCCATCGCTGTAGAACTCGCAGTTGGCTCCCGCTGGGGCCGGGTGTCCCGCGAACGCGGGCCGCCGCAGCGCCTGGCGCGCCGGGAGCAGGGACGCCAGGTCCGCCCGGCTCTCGCCCAGCCGCAGCTTGGCGTAGTCGCCGGCCACCAGCACAGAGTTGAAGGTGGCGAAGGAGTAGTAGGTCAAGCCGAGCACCACGGCGATCGCCACCGGCGCGACCACCACCACGGCGAGGCTGCGCCGCACCCGTTGCCGGGCCGCCCGCCACTGCTGCTCGGCACCGGACTCGGCCGGCCCGCGCCCGCCGCCGCCCACCCGGCCCGGACGGCCGCCGCCCACCCCGCCCAGAGCGCCGCCGTGCACCCCACCCGGGGCGTCGCCGCTCGCCCCGTCCGGGCCGCCGACGATCGTGCTGTCCGGACCGCCGACGATTCCGCTGGCCGGGCCGTCGAGGACATCGGCGATCGTGCTGGCCGGGCTGCCGGGCCCGTCGGCGATCGTGCCGCCGGGGCCGCCGGCCGCCGGGTCGCCGGTCGTGGTGCCGTCCATGCCGGCTCCGGTGATCGCGGCGCGGGCGTGCGCCTCGTTCGGCAGCCGGGCGGTCAGCTGGAAGCCGCCGCCGTACGGGCCGGCCCGCAGCGTCCCGCCGGCCAGCCGTACCCGCTCGGCGAGCCCCACCAGCCCGGTGCCGCCGCCCGACCTCGGGCCGCGCCCGAAGGACGGGCCCCGGCCGGGCAGCGGCCCGGCCGGCGGCCTGCCGTTCGTGACCGAGACGGCGGTGTGCCCGGCCGAGTTCGTGAGCACCACCGTAACCTCGGCGCCGGGCGCGTGCTTCGCGGCGTTGGTCAGCGACTCCTGGACGACCCGGTACACGGCCCGGTCGACCATCGGCTCCCCGGCAACCGGGTCGCCGTCCAGGCGCAGCCGCACCGCAAGGCCCGACCGGTGTGCGCGTTCGACCAGGTCGGTGACGCTGTCCCGGACCGGATCCAGCGGCACCGGGTCGGACTGGTCGCGCAGCACGCCGATGATCTCGCCCAACCGCTCGATCGCCACCCCAGCGCTGATCCGCAGGTCGCCGGCCGCCCGCCGGAAGTCATCCGGGTCGGCGCTGACCTCCAGCGCGCCGGCCCGCAGCGCGATCAGGCTCAGCTCGTGACCGAGGGAGTCGTGCATGTCCTGCGCGATCCGCGACCGCTCCCGCAGGCGCGACTGTTCGGCGACGAACTCGCGTTCGCGTTCCAGCCGTTCAGCGCGCTCCCAGCCGGCACGCAGCAATTCCTGACGCTGGCGCCGGTACCGGCCGACCAGCCACGGCAGGACGCCGGCGAACAGCAGCGTGGCAGTGAGAAAGAACCACATCGCGGCGCCGGTGTCGAAGACCACGAGATTGAGCAGCGTGCCCGCCGCCACTATCCCCGCGAACACCCAGGCGGCGGCCCGAGCGCCGCGCATCCGCACGCCCACCAGGTAACCCATCACCGGGATCGCGAACGCGAAGTTGCCGTCCCGCAGCGTCCAACCCACGATGATCACGAGCGCGACGAGCGGGTAGCGCCGGCCGGTCGCGACCGCCACAGCCATCACCAGCAGGGACAGGGCCGGGCGCCAGCCGGAGTCGATTCCGTGCGGCGAGATCGCGGCCAGCGCTACCGGAAGCGACAGCGCGACCCACAGCAGTACGTCCGGCAGCCACGGCCGCCACCTGCTCAGACCCGTCCAACCGACCACCGTGCAGAGAGTACAAGTGCCCCGGCCGGCGCCGGCACTGCCGAAAGGCAGGTGTCAGCCGGGCCGGACCGGGTACCGGGGGCACATGGCCGCGCTACGGAGGGCCGCGGTTACCTTACGTAAGCGTCCGGTCTACTCGGATCATGCTGCGCTGCGCCCGCGGGCCGGGGTGCCGGGTGATCCTCTGGGTCGCCGATCGGGCTGATCAAGGGGGCGAGCGGCGCCGATAGCACCCATCCGGCGGTCGGCGCGTCATCCGGCGCGGCACGAGTGCGCGCCGTTTGGCCGCCATGCTGCGGATTCCGAGGGACGTCCTTTAAGATGGCGGCCACCGCGAGGTCCCGGATCGGGGGTTCGGGCCGATACTCACGGTGACGAACGCGCGATGCGACCACGCGCGTCAACAGGGGGCGGCGACCGCCCCGCCGTACATTAGACCCTCGGGTCTCCCAGCATGCAAGATCGAGGAAGGACTCACGGCCTGTGCAGGACACTTCTCAAACACTGCGATTGCCGGCTCCGTGGTCGGAGGCCCGCGTCACCGCGGTCGTGCCGACCTACAACGAGGCCGCGAATATGCAGGAGATGCTGAAGCGCCTGGCTGACCTGCCGCTTCCTAACCTCCGGGTCATCCTCGTCGATGACAACTCCCCGGATGGGACCGCGGACATCGCCGAGGAGATCGTGCGCGGGCTGGGCAAGCCCCACGAGGACATGCTCCATGTCGTCCGCCGCACCAGCAAAGATGGTCTGGGCAGGGCATATATCGCGGGCATGAAGGTGGCCCTGGAGCAGGGCGCGGAGTTCGTCGCGCAGCTCGACGCCGACCTCAGCCACGCCCCGGAGTACATCCCGCAGATGCTCGGGGTGCTGATGTCCACCGAGGCCGGGGTCGTCATCGGCAGCCGCTACGTGGCCGGCGGATCGCTGGCCGACGAGTGGAAGCTGCACCGCCGGCTGCTGTCGGGGTGGGCCAACTTCTACGTCAACATGATCCTCGGCATGGGCGTGAGAGATGCCACTGCCGGGTTCAAGCTGTGGCGCCGCGACGTGCTGGAGCGGATCCCGTTGGCAAAGCTGCGCAGCGATGGCTACAGCTTCCAGGTGGAGATGAACTACGAGTGCAAGCACCTCGGCTTCCCGCTGGTCGAGATCCCGATCCACTTCGAGGAGCGGCACTCGGGAGCCAGCAAGATGTCGACCAAGGTGAAGATCGAGTCGGCGAAGATCCCGCTCCAGTTGCGGTTCGGCAAGCGCGAACGCTGACCGTCCCGGTCGACCGCCTTGGCCCACCGGGGGTGATCACCGCTACGCTGCGGTGATGGATCCGGTGGATGTCGCCGACCCGCGCGCGCTGCGCAGGGCGGATTTCGCGGTGCTGCGTGAGCTGCCCACCCGCTGGTCCGACGACGACACCTATGGCCATGTGAACAACGTGGTCCATTATTTGATGTTCGACACCGCGGTCAACGGCTGGCTGATCGAGGCGAGCGGCACCGACATCCGGTCGCTGCCCGCGATCGGGCTGGTCGTCGAGACCTCCTGCCGGTACTTCGCCGAGCTGCGCTTCCCCGAGGTGGTGACCGCGGGCATCGGGCTCGAACGGCTCGGTAACACCAGCGTGGTGTACCGGCTCGCGCTGTTCGGGCAGCACGCCGAGCAGCCCGCCGCGGCGGGCCGGTTCGTGCATGTCTACGTGGACCGCACCTCGCGGCGGCCGGTACCGGTCCCCGACCCGATCCGCGCCGCGCTGACCCAACTGGGGCGCGACGCCCACGACTGAATCGCCCGACAACTGAACAAGGGAGAATCCGGTGCATGAGACCGTCTTCACCTACGGGGCGCCACAGCTGAAGTTCGGCGCGGGCGCCGCGGACGAGGTGGGCCACGACCTGAGCCAGTACGGGTGCCGTCGGGTCCTCGTGATCACCGACGAGGGGGTGGCGGCCACCGGCGCGCCGGACCGCGTCGCGGCGGGCATCCGTGAGCACGGCATCGACGCGCGGGTGTTCACCGGCGTGCGGGTGGAGCCGACCGACGCGTCGCTGCGCGATGCCATCGAGGCGGCCCGGGCGGAGGGGCCCTGGGACGGGTTCGTCGCGGTCGGCGGGGGCTCGAGCATCGACACGGCCAAGGCCGTCAACCTGCTCACCACGAACCCGGGCGAGTTGATGGACTACGTGAACCCACCGGTCGGGGCCGGCCGGGCGCCGAGCGAGCCGCTGCGCCCCCTGGTGGCGGTGCCGACGACCACCGGTACGGGGTCGGAGAGCACCACGATCTGCGTGCTGGACGTGCTGCACCTGAAGGTGAAGACGGGCATCAGCCACGCGCGGCTGCGCCCCACGCTGGCGGTGGTCGACCCGCTGCTGAGCCTGACCCAACCGCCCGAGGTGACCGCCGCGTGCGGCATGGACATCCTGTGCCACGCGCTGGAGAGCTGGACGGCCAAGCCCTACACCGCGTTCGAGCGCAAGCGGCCGGAGCAGCGGGTGCCGTACTGCGGGGCGAATCCGGTGGCGGACATGTGGGCCGAGCGCGCGCTCCGGCTGCTGGCGCGCTCGCTGCGCACGGCCGTGCTCGACGGCTCGGATGTGGGCGCGCGCACGGACATGGCGATGGCGGCCACCTTCGCCGGCATGGGCTTCGGCAACGCCGGAGTGCACCTGCCGCACGCCAACGCGTACCCGATCGCCGGCGGGGTGCGCGAGTTTCGGCCGGGTGGGTACCCGGACGCCGAACCGATGGTGCCGCACGGGATGGCGGTGGCCCTGACCGCACCGGAGGCGCTGCGCTTCACCTTCGGCGCCGATCCGGCCCGCCATCTGGACGCCGCGGATCTGCTCGTCGATGCCTCCACTGTGGACTCGTCTACTGTGGACGATCCGGCTGAGCGGTTGCCGTCCATCCTGCTGAACCTGATGCGTGACATCGGCATGCCGAACGGGATCGGTGCGGTCGGCTACCGGGAAGGCGACATCGACACCCTGGTGAGCGGGGCCCAGCAACAGCAGCGGCTGCTGGCCACCGCGCCCCGGGCCGCGAACGAGGACGATCTGGCCGGCATCTTCCGCCGCTCGCTCACCCTCTGGTAGCGCCCGAGCACGGGTCCGGGTGAGAAACACCCGGCCGGGCTCACCCGGATCGGATGAGCCCGGCGGCTTCTCACCGCCTCACGGCGTCAGCCCGGCGACACTGGAGCCGACGCCAGGAGGGGTGGTATGGCCGGGCAGCAGACTCAGGTTCGCCGCGCTACGCCCGCCGATCCCATGCCGGGGGTCTCCAAGGACGAGAGTCTGCCCCCGCGCGACGCGCGCAACCTGCCACCCGAACTGGGGTCGGACGCCATCGCGGTGGTCGCCGGGCGCACCTTCATGTACTCCAACCACGTCGGTGACATCCCGGCCGGCACCATCGGTGGCCTGGTCCACGCCGACACCAGGCTGCTCAACAAATGGATCCTCACCATCAACGGGATCCCGCTGTACTCGCTGCGCTCGGGGGTGGTCGAGCACTTCGGCGCCTCGTTCCTGCTCACCAATCCGCCGATGCCCGGCCTGCTCGCCAACACCCTGGGGGTGCGCCGTCGCCGGCTGCTGGGCGACGGGTTCCGGGAGGAGATCGAGATCCGCTCCTTCGCCGAGGAGCCGCTCGACCTTGAGCTGCGGATCGCCATCGGCAATGACTTCGCCGACCTGTTCGAGATGAAGAGCAGGGTGCGCGACCGGTCCGCGCAGATCGAACGCGACCACGCCCCCGACAACTGCCGGGTACACCTGAGCTACCGCAACGAGCAGTTCGAGGCGCACACGGTCGTCGACGCGTACCCGGCGGCCACCCTGATCGACGGTGACGACCTGGTCTGGCGGCTGCGCCTCGAGCCCGGCAAGGAGTGGCGCTGCGACCTGGACGTGCCGCTGAGCCACTCGCCCCGGCAATCGGAGCCGCCGGTGCGCAACCTCGACGAGATGGAGCGATCCGCCGGTGACCCGGTGACCAAGTGGCGGGAGGAACTGCCCCACATCTCCAGCGACTCGGAGCTGGTCAAGAGGGCGACCCGGACCGCCACCCGGGACCTGGTCTCGCTGCGCATCCGGGCCACCGCCGACGAGACGAAAATCCTGATGCCGGCCGCCGGCCTGCCCTGGTACCTCACCACGTTCGGCCGGGACACCCTCATCACCGCGTACCAGACGTCCAGCCTCGGCACCACCCTGGCGAAGGGCGGCCTGCTCGCGCTCGCCTCGAAGCAGGGCAAGTTCTGCGACGACTTCCGGGACGAGGAACCGGGCAAGATGCCGCACGAGATCCGTAGCGGCGAGCTGACCCAGCTCGGACAGCTGCCCTACAGCCCGTACTACGGCGGGGTCGACACCACCGCGCTGTGGCTGATCCTGCTCTCCGAGTTCTGGCGGTGGACCCTCGACGAGGAGTTCGTCCGGTCCATGCGCGACACCGCGCTGGCCGCGTTGAACTGGATCGATGAGTACGGTGACCGGGACGGCGACGGTTACGTCGAGTACCAGACCCGCTCGCCGCAGGGCCTGGGCAACCAGTGCTGGCGCGACTCCTGGGAGGGGGTGCAGTCGGCGGACGGTTCGATCCCGGTGCTGCCGATCGCGACCTGCGAGACCCAGGGGTATGTCTACGACGCCAAGCTGCGGCTGGCCGAGCTGGCCGACGGCCCGCTGCGGGACGCCGAACTCGCGGCCCGGCTGCGCCGGGATGCCGGCGAGCTGTTCGAGCGGTTCAACCGGGACTTCTGGATTGACGACCGGGGCGGCTACTACGCGATCGGGCTGGACGGCGACAAGCGCAAGATCGATTCGCTGACCTCCAACATCGGCCATCTGCTCTGGTCGGGGATCGTGCCCGAGGACCGGGCGCGGGCGGTGGCCGACCGGCTGATGTCGGATGCGATGTTCTCCGGCTGGGGAGTGCGCACGCTGTCCGCGCTCGACACCGGGTACAACCCGATCGGATACCACCACGGCACGGTGTGGCCGCACGACAACTCGATCATCGCGGTCGGCCTGGGCCGGTACGGGTTCCGGGAGGAGGCGAACCGGATCATCATGGCGATGCTGGAGGCCTCCGAATTCTCCGAGTACCGGCTGCCCGAGGTGCTTTCCGGGTACCCGCGCTCACGCGCCATCTTCCCGGTCCCGTTCCCGACGGCCTGTAGTCCACAGGCGTGGGCCAGCGGCGCCCCGCTGCTGTTCGTGCGCACCATGCTCGGTCTGCGTACCACCCAGGGCCGGGTCGAGGTGGACCCGTGCCTGCCCGACGGCATCGAGCACATCCACATCTCCGGGCTGCACGCCTTCGGTAAGCAGTGGGACGTCGACGCCAGCGGCACCACAGGCGAGATCCGCCCGGCCCGCTGAGAGCCGCCGGGCGTGCCATCCTTGTGACGTGAGCGACCGTGGCGCAGCCGACTGGAGCACGAGGGACCCCACCGGCGGTGCCGGTCGGGGCCGGCGAGCGGCCGGGCCGCGTCGGCTGCTCGGCGTGGCGGCCGCGGCCGCGGCGGCGGCTGGTGTGGCCGGGCTCGCGGCGGCCTGGGTGGCGCGCGACGTGTCGGCCGCCTACGGCGCGAGCCCGGAGCAGGTCCGCGCGCGGCTCCCGCACTCGCCTCAGCTGCGTGGCAACGTGTTCCACAACCGGGAACAGACCCGCACCCTGATGCCCGAAACCGGCCAGAGCACGCTGCGCGAGCTGCTCTTCGGCGGGCAGCGACGCAAGCCGTCCGGCCCCATCCCGGTGCTGGCCCCGCCGGCCGCGCCGGCCCGTGCCGGCCTGCAGGTCACCTGGTACGGTCACGCCTCCGCGCTGCTGGAGATCGGGGACCGGCGGGTGCTCGTGGACCCGGTCTGGAGCCCGCGCTGCTCTCCCTCCCCGCTGGCCGGCCCGCGCCGGCTGCACCCGGTGCCGGTGCCGCTGGACCTGCTGCCGGAGCTGGACGCGATCCTCATCTCCCATGATCACTACGACCACCTGGACATGCCGACCGTGCAGTTGCTGGTGGGCACGCAGTCCGCACCGTTCGTGGTACCGCTCGGGGTCGGTGCGCACCTGGACCGGTGGGGCGTACCGCCCGAGCGGATCATCGAGCTGGACTGGGACGGGTCGGTCGAGTTGGCCGGCGGGCTGCGGCTGACCGCCACGCCGGCCCGGCACTTCTCCGGCCGCCTGCTGACCAAGCGCAACTACACGCTGTGGTGCTCATGGGTGGTTTCCGCCCCGGTGCCGGGCGGCGTCACCCGGCGCGTCTACTACACGGGCGATACCGGCTACTTCGACGGCTACCCGGGAATAGCCGAGGCGTACGGGCCGTTCGACGCCACCCTGATCCAGGTCGGCGCCTACGACGCGCGCTGGCCGGAGATTCACATGACCCCCGAGGAGGCCGTCCAGGCCCACCTCGAGCTGCGCGGCGGCCTGCTCATCCCGGTGCACTGGGCGACCTTCGTGCTGGCTTTCCACGCCTGGTCCGAGCCGGTCGACCGGCTCTGGCAGGAGGCCAAGGCGCGCGGTGTGACCCTGGCCGTGCCCCGGCCCGGCGAGCGCGTCGACGTGGACTCCCCGCCGCCCGTGGACGGCTGGTGGCAGGCGATCGCGTAGCCGCCGCCGGCCCGTCGCGGGCCACCTCGCGGAGTGTTCGTCGTCTCAACCGCTGGGGTCGCATCGACCGGTCGGCGACAATTTCCTTATGGGGATCTTGCACGTCTTCGACATGGACGGAACGCTGCTGCGCGGCACCACGGCCAGCCTTCAGGTGGCCCGCCAGCTGGGTAACGTCGCCGAGCTGATCGCGTTGGAGACCCAGTTCAGCACCGGGGAGATCGACGCGATCGGGTACGCGGCCACCGTCCACGCGCTGTGGCAGGGGCTGACGGCCGAGCCGGTGGCGGCCGCGTTCGCCGCCAGCCCGTGGGTGGGCGGGATCGACGAGGTGTGCGCGGACATCCGGCGGCGCGGCGAGCGGTCGGTGGTGATCACTCTGTCGCCCGACTTCTTCGCCACCCTGCTGCTGGAGCGCGGCTTCGATGAGGTGGTGGCCTCGCGGTTTCCGCCGCTGCCCTCGACCGCGCCGCTCGACCCGTCCGGGCTGCTCGCCCCGGCCGACAAGGTCACGGTCGTCGACGAGCTGCTGGCACGCTACGGGATCCCCAGGTCGCGCTGCGTCGCGTACGGCGACTCGATGTCCGACGCCCCGCTGTTCCGGCACCTCGACGCGACCGTGGCGGTCAACGCCGACCACCATCTCATCGGGATCGCCGCGGCCAGCTACCAGGGCGACGACCTGACCGAGGCGTACGCGCTGGGCCGGTCGCTGCTGCTGCCCCGTCCCCGCGCGGCCGAGGCCGGGGCGGACAGCCGAGCCGGCGCGGCCGGGCCGGACAGCGGAACCGGCGTGCTGCCCGCCGGCTGAGCGCCCCGCGCGCCGGTCAGGGAACGCGGGACTGATCGGCCACCCGGTGGCGCACCGCCCAGAGCGCGGCCTCGGTGCGCGAGGAGGACCGGGTCTTGCGCAACAGGTTCGACACGTGCACGGTCACGGTACGGATCGAGATGCCCAGCGAGCGCGCCACCTGCTTGTTGGACATGCCCGCGGCGAGGCAGGCGAGCACCTCTACCTCCCGGGCGGTCAGCGCTCCGGCGAGCTCCGGGCGCGGCTCGGTGGCCAGCAACTCGGTCAGCCGGTACGGGTTCCCGCCGGTGCTGCGGTACGCCGCCTCGACCATGTGCGCCGCCACCGGCGTGCCGTACGCCTGGCGGAGCAGCGTGGACACCTCCGGCTCGGTGAGCGGGTGCAGGTGCTGGCGGATCGCGTCGGGCCCACCGGTGAGCCTGGCCAGGGTACGGGCGACCAGCTGCGGGGCCAGCGCCTGGCCGGGCAGCCGGCTGGTGACCAGGAGCAGGGCCGGCAGGTTCGGCGCGGCGGCCAGCTCGCCGACCAGGTTGAGGCTGGCCGGGTCCAGCGCGTGCAGGTCCTCGACCACGATGACGGTGGGCCCCGGGCCGGCCAGGGCACGTACCGTCTGCACCGCCAGGCGCAGCAGCGCACCGGGGGCGTACCGGCGGGCCGGCGCCGACGGCTGCTGTGCCAGCCAGGCCAGGGCGTCGGGCGGGATGTCGAGCTGTGCGGTGCCCCGGCCGCTGAGCACCGCGGCCAACCAGTCGTACGGCGCCGGGGAGTGCACGCGCGCCCCGCCGGCGAGTACCGTACCGGGGCGTGGCCGCATGGCGTCGATCGCACATCGTACGAGCAGGCTCTTGCCCGAGCCCGCCTCGCCGGTGATGACCGCTATCCCGCGTCTTACCTGCGGATCCATTGCCGGGTACAGTCGTGACCAGACGCTGGTCAGTTCGGCCAGCTCGTCCGCCCGACCGACCATGGGCACCGGGATCATCGCTCTACCATACGTAGTACTGCGTACAGACTTCTCCGAGCATTGTTTGACAAGCTGTCCATCATGAACGCTGCCGACCTCGCCGGCTCCGCACAGTCCGCCGGCGCCGCAGGCCTTGCCGGCCCCGCTCCGTCCGTGAT
This sequence comes from Rugosimonospora acidiphila, assembly GCF_039543385.1. Classification (NCBI taxonomy): domain Bacteria; kingdom Bacillati; phylum Actinomycetota; class Actinomycetes; order Micromonosporales; family Micromonosporaceae; genus Rugosimonospora; species Rugosimonospora acidiphila. Next base: position 232,219 of record NZ_BAABJQ010000006.1, on the reverse strand, counting down.
TCTGCGTGCCGTCGTGCTGACCGACCGTGGTCTGCGTCGGGACTCCAACGAGGATGCCGCCTACGCCGGCCAGCGGCTGATAGTGCTCGCCGACGGTGTCGGCGGGCTGCCCGGCGGCGAGGTCGCCAGCCAGATAGCCGTCGAGACGCTCAGCGGGCTCGACCGGCAATTGCCGTCCGGCCAGGGTGCGCTGGACGCGTTGCAGGCCGCGGTCGAGGTCGCCCGCGCGCGCATCGGCGAGGCGAGCGTCAGCGACCCGTCGCTGACCGGCATGAGCACCACGCTGACCGGGATGCTGATGGTGGCCGACCGGATCACGATGGTCCACATTGGAGACTCGCGGGCATACCTGCTGCGCGGCGGCGTGCTCGGCCAGTTGACCCGGGACGACAGCTACGTGCAGATGCTCATCGACGAGGGCGCGATAACGCCCGAGCAGGCCCGGGTGCACCCGCAGCGCTCGCTGGTCAGCCAGGTCCTCCAGGATCACCCGGCCCGCCCGGCGTACACGGTGTTGCGGCCGGACCCGGGCGACCGGTTCCTGCTGTGCAGTGACGGCCTGTCTGATGTGGTGGAGGACGGGCAGATCGGTTTCACTCTGCGTACCGTCCCTGATCGCGACGAGTGCGCCCGGGAGCTCGTCCGGCTCGCGCTGGACGGTGGCGGCCCGGACAACATCACGGTCGTCGTGGCCGACGTGTACGCCGCCGCCAACGGTGACGCGGCCGTCATCGACGACGCGGCACCGCCCTCGACGGTATTCGCGGCCGAGGACCCCCCGACGGGTGAGACTCCGATCGCGGTGTGACGCCGCCCGACCGGTCGTCCACTGTGGACGCAAGGGCGGATGAGCGGATGGGCGCATGGACACCTGGGCGCAGGGGAGGCGTCACGGGAGCGGAGATCGGCTCCGGGTGAGGAGCGCGGCGCCCCGGCGACCGTGTCCCGGCCAACGCCTCCGGCGAGGTCGGGGTGCGCGGGACGCGTTCGTGACACGATGACCTCATGCGCGTAGGGATCATCGGGTACGGGCTGGCCGGGCGGGTCTTTCACGGGCGGCTGCTGGCGCACACCGAGGCGGCCGAGGTCGTCGCCGTGACCACCCGCGACCCCGAGCGGCAGGCCGCCGCCGAGCGGGATTTTCCCGGCTTGACCTGCTTCCGCACCGTGGGGGAGATGCTCGCCACCGCGCGGCTCGACCTCGCCGTGGTCGCGACGGTCCCCTCGGCCCATCCGGACAACGCGATCGAGTGCCTGTCCGCCGGCGTGGCCACCGTGGTGGACAAGCCGCTCGCCGTCGACGCGGGCGCCGCCGCCGGGATAGTCGCGGCGGCGGGCGACACCCCGCTGACCGTGTTCCAGAACCGCCGGTGGGACGCCGACCAGCTCACCCTGCGCCGGCTGCTCTCGCACGACCGGCTGGGGCACGTGCTGCGGTACGAGTCGCGGCTGGAGCGCTGGCGACCGCTGGTCGATCCGGCCAGGTGGCGCGACATCAACGGGCCGGCGGAGGGCGGCGGGGTGCTGCTCGACCTCGGCAGCCACCTCGTCGACCAGGCGTTGACCCTGTTCGGGCCGGTGCGCAGCGTGTACGGGGAGGTGGCGACCCGCCGCGGCGGGCAACCGCCGGAGCTGTCCGTGGCCTCCGGCGACGATGACGCGTTCGTCGCCCTGGAGCATGCCGACGGTACCCGCTCCCACCTGTGGTGCAGTTCCGTCGCGGCGACGGCCGGGCCCCGGCTGCGCGTGCTGGGCTCGGCGGCCGGCTACGTCGTGGACGAGGTGGACGGCCAGGAGGACTCCCTGCGCGCCGGTGCGCCGGCGGGCGAGGCCGCGCCGAAGGTCGGCTGGTTGGTGCGCGGGGCGGAGCGCGAGTCGGTGGATCCGGAGCGGGGTCGCTGGGACTCCTTCTACTCCACGGTGGGCTCGGCCCTACGCGACGGCGGCCCGATGCCGGTGGATCCGATGGACGCGGTGCGGGCGCTGGAGGTCATCGACGCGGCCCGGCGTTCGGCACGCAACACAGAGATCGTCCGGCTCGGGTAGCCCACCCGGGACCGGACCGGGGGGCCGGATGCGGTCCGGCCGCCCTCGCCGCGTCCGGCGGGCGGCCGAACCGGGCCTGGAATGAACGGACCCGTCCGGAGGACGCGCTCGCGCCCCCCGGACGGGTTGTTGTCTTTCCCGCCCGCGACCGGCCACACCCCTGTACCGACCGCACGACCTACGGTACAGAGGTCGGATGGCCAGCGCGTCGCGGGGCTGTGTCGGTGTTGTAAACACGACTCGTCTCAGTCGAGCCGGACGATCATCTTTCCGGTGTTGTCGCCCTGCAGAACGCCGAGAAACGCGTCGGCGGCGTGCTCGATGCCGTCCACCACGGTCTCATCGAACCGGATTTTGCCCTCGCGTAGCCATCCGCTCATTTCCGCGACGAATTCCGGCATTCGATTCCAATGATCGCCAACCAGAAAGCCGCGCAGGGTCAGCCGCTTTCCGATCAACAGCGACAGGTTGCTCGGGCCGGGCACCGGCGAGTCGGCGTTGTACACCGAGATCGCGCCGCACACCGCCACCCGGCCGCCCCGGCGCAGCCGGTCGATCGCGGCCGCGAGGTGATCCCCGCCGACGTTGTCGAAGTACACGTCGATCCCGTCCGGGGCGGCCAGCGCCAGCGACTCGCCGACCGGGGCGTCCTGGTAGTTGAACGCCGCGTCGAAGCCCAGCCCCTCCAGGTACCGGACCTTGGCCGCCGACCCGGCGCTGCCGATCACCCGGCTCGCCCCGCGCAGCTTGGCGATCTGCCCGGCCAGGCTGCCGACCGCGCCGGCGGCGGACGAGACGAAGACCCGCTCGCCCGGTTGCATGCCGGCGATGTCCAGCACGCCGACGTACGCGGTCAGCCCGGGCACGCCCAGCGCGCCCAGGTACACCGACGGGCTCAGCCCGGCCTGCGGGCGCAGCGCGGTGACCTTGGTCGCCTCCAGCACCGCGTACTCGCGCCAGCCGCGGCTGTGCAGCACCAGCTCGCCGGCCGTCAGTTCGGGCGCCTCGGACTCGATGACTTCGCCCACGGCGGCGCCGTCCATCACCTCCCCGACCCGGTATGGCGGAACGTACGATTCGGCGTCCTTCATCCGTCCGCGCATGTACGGGTCAACGGACAGGAATCGGTTTCGGATCAGCACCTGGCCGGGGCCAAGAACGGGGACAGTGGCCTCTACCAGCGCGAAGTTGTCCAGCGTAGGCTTGCCTTGGGGGCGTGAGGCGAGATGAATTTCACGACTGATCAGGGTAGACACGCGGCCAGCCTACGGCCGGTTCAGTATGGCTCCGTAGCGCGAGGAGAATGTGACAGCCCGCGAAACGCCAGTGGGCCGCGCCCGATCGAATGTGGTAGAAAGGGCAAGCTTGCTGCGCGACCCATGGGTTCCTCACTACCGGAGTAGAGCCGCCGGGAGGTTCAATGTCCACCTTGACGATCACCGTCCGCTCGGACAGTAACGGGGCGGTGCAGGTCAACCCCGCCGGCGAGGTCGACGCCGACAACTGTCATGAGCTGCGAGAGAGGGTCGCGAGCATGCTCGCCACCGAGCCGCCGCCGCTGATCAACGTGGACATGTCGTTGGTGCCGTTCATCGACTCGGTGGGTATCGGTGCCCTGGTGGCCTGCTACCACACGGCCGCCGCCAGCGGCACCCGGCTGGTGGTCAGCAACCCCACCGCCTACGTGCACCGGATCCTGTACATCTCTGGCCTGCTGGGCCTTTTCGGCTCGCCCGCGCGGCTGCCCGAGCGCGGCCGCCGCCCGCTGCCGACCGGCTGATCGCCGCCGCGTGACGGGGCCGCCCCGGGACGCCCCGAAACGGGGCTGCCCGGGACGCGAGGCCGCGTCAGGGCCGTGGCCGCCCCGGGACCCTCACTCAGTGCCAGCTCTCGTCGGTACCGACCGTGGTGAGCCGCTGGGTGGCCCGGGACAGCGCGACGTAGAGGGTACGCACGCCCGACGGTGACTCCGCGACGATCGCCGCCGGCTCCACCACCAGTACCCCGTCATACTCCATGCCCTTGCTCTCCAGGCTGTTGACGGTCTGCAGGCGGTCCGGGTCCAGCCCGGCCACCCAGCCGGCGACCAGGTCCTTCGTGGCCTGTGTGGCGATCACGCCGACCGTGCCGTCGACCTCGGCCAGCAGGTCCCGCGCGGCCTCGCGCACCGCCGGTTCGAGGTCGTCGGTCAGGACGTGGCGGGGCGGCACCCCACTGCGCCGCACAGCGGTCGGCAACTCGATCTCCGGCTCGGCCCGGCGCACCACGTCCGCGGCCACCGCGAAGATTTCTTCCGAGTTCCGGTAGTTCGTGGTCAGCGCGTACTCGGATCGCCGGCGGCTGCCCAGCGCCGCGTTGCGGGCCCGGCGCGCCTCGGCCGGATCGCCGTGCCAGGCGGACTGCGCCGGATCCCCGACGACCGTCCAGCTCGCGAACTCGGCGCGCCGGCCGATCATGCGCCACTGCATCGGCGAGACGTCCTGCGACTCGTCCACCACCACGTGCGCGTACTCGCGGTAGTCGTCCGGTCGCTCCAGGGCGGCGGCCCGGGACGCCGCGACCCGGTCCGCGTGCGTGGTCACCTCACGCACCCCGCCCACCATGAACGGGTCGCCCCGCCGCTTGGCCGGCGCGGGCGGCGTGCCCAGCAGTTCGTCCAGCTCGTCCAGCAGCGGAACGTCCTGGATCGACGGGCCGTCGGCGGCCAGCCCGGCCAGGGATCGGGTCAGCATCCTGATCTCCCGGTTGGACAGCAGCCCCTCTGAGTACCGGCGGGCCCGTTCCGGGTCGGCCAGCCAACCCAGCACGTCCACCGGCCGCAGCCGCGGCCACCAGGCCCGCATGAAGCCGATGAACTCGCGGCGCTCGGCGGTGTCCGAGGCGAACTCCGGGCGCTGCTGGACCGCGGGCGCGCCGAGCAACTCGACCGCCTGGCGCCACAGCGCGTCCAGCACGTACCCGGCCGCCTTGGCCCGCACCGCGTTGCGCTTGGGGCCGCCGGACATCACGGTGTCACGCAGCCCACGCAGCGCCCGCGCGTCCAGCCGCAGCAGCGTGCCCCGGTACAGCAGGCGCAGCTCGTCGGGGGTGTCGGGGCTGGCGTCCCGGGCCGCCCGGGACAGCACGCGGCTCATCCGCAGCGAGCCCTTGATCAGGGCCACCTCGTCCGGATCGTGCCGGGTCGCCTCGGTGCCCACCACCATCGAGCCCAGCGAGCGCAGGGTCACGTCGTCCTCGCCGAGGGAGGGCAGCACCCGGGCGATGTAGGTCACGAACACCGGCGACGGCCCGACCACGAGCACGCCTCCGCCGGCGAACCGCTGCCGGTCGGCGTAGAGCAGGTACGCGACCCGGTGCAGCGCGACGGCGGTCTTGCCGGTACCGGGTCCGCCGCGCACGATCGTCACGCCGAGGGCGGGGGAGCGGATCGCCTCGTCCTGCTCCCGTTGGATGGTGGCGACGATGTCGCGCATGCCCGTACCGGTGGCCCGTGCCAGCGTCGCGACCAGCGCGCCGTCGCCGACCACCCGCATGCCCGGCGGGGCGGCCTCGGGGTCGAGCAGGTCGTCCTCGATGCCGGTGACCCGCTCGCCGGTGGACTGGATCATCCGGCGCCGCACCACGCCGAGCGGATCGACCGGGGTGGCCCGGTAGAAGGGTGCCGCGGCCGGTGCCCGCCAGTCGATCACCAGCGGGCTGGCGTCGGTGTCGCGAAGCCCGATCCGCCCGATGTACCGCACCTCGCCGAGGCCGCTGGCCGCGTTCCCGGGGCCGGGGTCCGCGTTCCCGTCGCCGGGGTCCTCGCCCGCGGTGCCGGTGGCCCCTGCGGCCGGGTCTCCGGTGGCCGGGCCTCCAGTAGCCAAGGCTCCGGTCTCGTTCGCGCCGGCCGGAGTGGCGGAGGGCGCCACGCCGTCGCCGGCTCGATCCTCGAATTCGTCAGCGGTGATCTCCGCGTCGGCGGCGCCGTTCGCGCTCGGCTGCAGGTCGAGCCGGCCGAAGACCAGGCCGTCGTGCTCGGCGTCGAGCAGCCGCCGGCGGCGGGCGGCATGGAAGACCATGGCGTCCCGCTCGACCAGCGCGGCGAAGTTGCCGGCCCGGGCGATCCCGTAGCCGGCGGTCTCGCTGGCGGCCGCCTCCTTCTTGATGACCGTCAGCCGCGCGTACACGCGGTCGACGTGGCGCTGCTCGGCGGCGATCTCCTCGGCCACGTGGCCGGAGTCGGCGCGGCCGGGCGCGGGATCCGGGCGGTTTGGGTGTCGTTGGTCGGTCAAGGCACTCCCCGCAATCGGCGACACTGCGAGGGTACGGGCTGCTGACCTGCCGAAAATCGATCACCCGCCCGGTCCGCGTCGCCGGTCGTTCGATAGGATGAACCGGTCAGCCGGTGAGCGACGCCTCGCTGTCCTCGTCGGACGTGGCATCGAGGGACTTCTTGGTCCGGTGGCGCAGGATCAGCGTGGTGGCGATCCCGCCGGCGACCGCGACGGCCAGGGCGACCCAGGAGAAGTTCTGCAGCCACCGGTCGGCGGCCTTGCCGATCTCGTAGACGGCGACCGTGGTGCCCGACGCCCAGACGATCCCGCCCGCGGCGTTGGCCAGCAAGAACTTGACATAACGCACCCGCAGCGCGCCGGCCAGCGGCCCGGCGAAGATGCGCAGCAGCGCGATGAACCGGCCGAAGAAGATCGCCCACACGCCCCAGCGCTGGAAGATCTGTTCCGCCTTGGCGAGATGGGGTGGCCCGAGGTGACTCGGGAACTTCCGGCCCAGCCACTCGAGCAGGGAGCGCCCGCCGCGCCGCCCGATCGCGTACCCGATGGAGTCGCCCACTATCGCGCCGAGGCTCGCCGCGATCGCCACCCACCACACGTTGGTGACCCCGGTCGCGGTGAGCAGGGCGGCGGCCACCAGGGCGATCTCGCCGGGCAGCGGGATTCCAAGGCTCTCCACGCCGACCACGGCCGCGACCACGATGTAGATCGCCACGGGCGGCAACACCGAAAGCCAGTGCTGCACGGAATCCACCGACCACCCCCTCGGTCCCCGGTCACGGTACCGTAGGCGCGCACCCGGCACGCCGTCGATCTCCGGTCGTCCCTGACGGCCCGGCCCACTCACCCGATCGTGCGGACCCGGGCGACGGCCCGGATCCGCGGTGCGATCCGGGCCCGCGACGCGATCCGGATCGATGGTGCGATCCGTCCCGGCGGTGGCCCGGACACGCCGATGCCCGCGCCATCGGCGCGGGCATCGGGATGTCGCCTACCTGCTCAGCCTTCGAAGACGCCGGCGTCGACCAGACGCTTCTCGGCCGCGTCCCAACCGTCGCCCGGGTGGGCGGCGGCCAGCGCGGTCAGCTCCGCGCGGATCTTGGCACCGTGACCGGCGCCGGCCAGCACCCGCAGCTCCTCGACGAACGCGTCGGAGCTGGTGCGCAGGTGCACGGTCTTGCCGTTGGTCAGGTTACGGACGTAGGCGTGCTTGCCGTGGTTGAGAGGGATGACGTACTTGAACTCGCCCAGCACGCTGAGTGCGCCACCCGCCGCACCGGCCTGGCCAGCGCGGACGGATGCGCGGGCGGTCTTGGAGGTGTTGCTCGCCACGCGGAACTCCTGCCACTACAGATCTCGGCCGGTGGGCCGATTTCGAGGATTTGTGTGCACGCAAGTCTACCCGAGCCTGGTGGCCGATCCCCAGTTCGGTGTCGGCCGGCCGACGTGGTCGGCGTCACCGCGCTGGGTGAACGAGGCGTCGCGATCGGTGAATGTTCCCATCCGTTCGGGGGCTTTTCCGCGATTCACTGGCGCCCCTTGCGTCACAGCGGCATCATGACATGGAACATCGGGCCGACCGGAGGTCGGCGAATAAGGGGCACTATCTGACGAATCCGTTCCGATAGGCGAATCCGTCTCTGACGAATCCGTCCTTCGGCGAATGAGGGGCCGTATCTGAGGGTCCGGTCTGACTAATCCGGTTTCAGGTCGTAGGGGAAGACGCACCTGGAGTACCCGGGGGAGGTCAGCCGTGCCTACGCGTGGCGTCGTGTACGTCCACTCCACGCCACTCGCCGTGTGTGCACACGTCGAGTGGGCGATCGCGCGCGTCCTGGACGCGCCAGTGAACCTACATTGGGCGGCCCAGCCCGTCGAGCCCGGCGCTCAACGCGCCGAGTGCAGCTGGTCCGGGCGCCCCGGTACCGGGGCGGAGCTCGCTGCCGGCCTGAGACAGTGGCCCATGATCCGTTTCGAGGTGACCGAGGAGCCCAGTCCCGGCGTGGACGGGCAGCGGTTCATGTACGTGCCCGGGCGGGGGCTGTTCACCGCGGCGATGAGCGCCAACGGCGACATCATGGTGGGCGAGGACCGGCTGCGCGCGCTCATGGCCTCGGCCCGGGGACCGGAGGGGCTGTCCCACGCGCTGGAGAAGGCACTGGGCACCGCGTGGGACGCGGAGCTGGAGCCCTACCGGTACGCGGGTGACGGTGCGCCGGTGACCTGGCTCACCCGGGTCGGGTAGGAGCGGCGCACCATGCGGGGGACCGGCGGCGACCCGGCCGCGCGGGCCACCGTGCTGGCCACCGGCCTGCCCGACGAGGATCTGGTCGGCCAGGTGCTCATGCCGTACGCGTACGGCAGCTCCGCCAATTCGGTGTCGGCCGCCTCCGCCGCCGGCAACCGACGGCTCGCCGGGGTGGACACCCCGGCCGAGATGATCACGCGGTACCGGCCGGGCGGACTGATCCTCGTCGGCTTCTCCGCCGACGACCCCACCGCCGCCACCAACCCGACCACGAACGTCGACAATCCGGCGCAGGTACGGGCGTTGATCACCGGCCTGCGGGCGGCCGCGGCTTCGTTGCCGGCGAGCCTGCCACTGCTGATCGGCACCGATCAGGAGTACGGCGTGGTGACCCGGATCCGGTCGGGGGTCGTCCAACTGCCCTCGGCGCTCGCCCTCGGTGCCGCGGCCGACCCGGAGCTGACCCGGCGGGCGTGGGCGGCGGCCGGGGCGGACCTGGCGGCGCTCGGGCTCAACGCGGTCTTCGCGCCGGTCGCCGACGTCATCGCGGACGGGGGCGCGGGGTCGATCGGCTCCCGCTCGTACGGCTCCGATCCCGGCGCGGTGGCGGCCCAGGTCGACGCCGCGGTGCGCGGCATCCGCTCCACCGGCCTGGCCAGCACGGTCAAGCACTTTCCCGGGCACGGCCACACCGCGGCGGACAGCCACGCCGTGCTGCCGGTCCTCGCACAGGGCCTCGCCGAGCTGGACGCCGTGGACCTGCCGCCGTTCGTGAGCGGGATCTCCGCCGGTACCGACCTGGTGATGTCCGGGCACCTCGACGTGCGGGCGATCGACCCGGGGGTCCCGGCCACCTTCTCCCCGAAGGTGCTCATCGATCTGCTGCGCGGGCGGCTCGGCTTCACCGGCGTGGTGATCAGCGACGCGCTCAGGATGACGCCGGCCCGGCGCTGGCCGGCGGACGAGGCGGCGGTGCGCGCCCTGCTGGCCGGCAACGATCTGCTGCTCCAGCCGCCCGACCTGGCGGCCGCGTGGCGGGGCCTGCTCGGCGCGCTGCGCTCCGGTCGGCTGCCCCGGCCCCGGCTGATCGAGGCGGTCACCCGGATTCTCGCCCTGAAGCTCCGGCTCGCCGACGGGCCGGAGCCGCCGGACATGTCCACAATGGATGGCGATGGGCAGCGCACCGCCGCCGGGCGGGTGGCCGCCGCGGCCGTGACGGTGCTGCGGGGAGGGTGCGGGGTACCGCTGGTGTCCGGCCCGGTACGGGTCACCACGTCGGCCGGCCGGGACCGGCAGCGCGACTGGCTGACCGGCGCGCTGGCGGCCCAGGGCGTGAGCGTGGTGGAGTCCGGCGGAGTCGAGGTGCACCTCGTCGGGTACGGGGACACCGAGGCCGACCTGTCGCCCGGGGCCGCGGTGACCGTTGGCATGGACCTGCCGCACCTGCTGGAGCGGGCCGGCTCCGGCACCCTGGTGGCCACGTACTCCTCGTCGCGGGCCTCGATGGACGCGCTCGCCGCCGTGCTGGCGGGCCGCTCACCGGCGCCCGGGCGCAGCCCAGTACGGCTGTCCGGGCTGCCCCGCTCCGCCTGCTGAGGCCGGACGGGGCGCGAGGACCCGTCAGAGCGGGATGTTTCCGTGCGCGCCCCTGGCGGCCGGCGCCGCGGCGAGCGCCTCGGCGATCCGGCGGCGGGTGTCGGTCGGCTCGATGATCTCGTCCACGACGCCGATCTCCAGCGCCCGATTCACGCCGCCGGCGGTGCGGGTCTGCTCCTCGATGAGCCGGGCGCGCAGCGCCTCCCGCTCCTCGACCGGTGCGGCCGCGAGCCGCTTGCGGTGCAGGACATCCACCGCCGCCGAGGCACCCATCACGGCCAGCTCGGCGGTCGGCCAGGCGTACACCGCCGTCGCGCCCAGCGAACGGGAGTTCATGGCGATGTACGCCCCGCCGAAGCTCTTGCGCGTCACCAGGGTCACCCGGGGAACGACCGCCTCGGCGAAGGCGTGCAGCAGCTTGGCGCCGCGGCGTACCACGCCCTCCCACTCCTGGCCGACGCCGGGAAGGTAGCCCGGCACATCCACCACCACGATCAGCGGCACGCCCAGCGAGTCGCACATCCGCACGAACCGCGCCGCCTTCTCCGCCGAGGCCGCGTCCAGGCTGCCGCCCAGCCTCAGGGGATTGTTGGCGATCACGCCGACCGTGCGACCGGCGAACCGGCCCAGCGTGGTGACGATGTTCGGCGCCCAGCGCGCGTGCAGTTCGACCGGGCCGCCGGACGCTCCTGGGGTGGGCTGGTCGAGCAGCGCCGCGACCACCGGCTTGACGTCGTAGGCCCGGTTCGCCTCGGCCGGCATCAGCGACGACAGGTCGAAGCCGTCGGCACCGGTCGGCACGTCGACCGGGGACAGCCGGCCCTGACGGCCGAGCATCGCGGTCAGCTGCCGCGCCGTGTTGAGCGCGGACTCGTCGTCCTTCGTGGTCACGTGCACCACGCCGGAGCGCCGGGCGTGCGGCTCCGGGCCGCCGAGGCGTGCCATGTCGACCCGCTCGCCGGTGACGTTGCGGACCACCTCCGGCCCGGTCACGAAGATCCGGCCGGCGCCGCTCATGACCGTGATGTCGGTCAGCGCCGGCCCGTACGCCGCGCCGCCAGCGGCCGGGCCGAGCACCACCGAGATCTGCGGTACCCGGCCGGACGCGCGCACCACCGCCGCGAACACCTGGCCGATGCCGTCCAGCGCGACCACGCCCTCGTGCAGCCGGGCGCCGCCGGAGTGCCACAGCCCGACCACCGGCACCCGTTCCCGGACCGCCGTGTCGATGGCGTCGACGATGTGCCGGCAGCCCTCGGAGCCCAGCGCGCCGCCCATCCGGGTGCCGTCGGTGACGTACGCGATGACCTGGCCCCCGTCGATCTCGCCGCGGGCGGCCAGGGCACCCGAGTCGTCTCTCGCCGTGAGCAGCCGCAGCGTTCCGCGATCGAACAGCGCACGGAGCCGGACCTGGGGGTCGCGGTCGTCCACCGTGGACCGATCGGTCGCCACGCGAGAGGCTGCCACGGGTAACCCTCCGTTGCTGAACTACGGCTTCGTGAAGACGAGCACGGCGTTGTGGCCACCGAACCCGAACGCGTCGTTGAGCGCGGCCGGAATCGTGAGGTGGCGCGCCTTGTGGGCGGCCACGTCGAGATCCAGCGCGTCGTCCGGGTCGTCCAGGTTGATCGTCGGCGGTACCACGTCGTTCTGCACGGCCAGGATGGTCGCGATCGACTCCACCGCCCCGGCGGCGCCGAGCAGGTGCCCGTGCATCGACTTGGTCGCCGAGATCACCGGGTGGTCGCCCACCGCCGCGCGCAGCGCGTGGATCTCGGTCATGTCGCCGACCGGGGTCGAGGTCGCGTGCGCGTTGACGTGCCGGATGTCGGACGCGGCCACACCGGCGTCGCGCAGCGCGGCGGTCATCGCCCGGGTGATCCCCCTACCCTCCGGGTCGGGCTGGACGATGTCGTACCCGTCGGAGGTCAGGCCGGCCCCGGCCAGCCGCGCGTACACCTTGGCGTTGCGCGCGGCGGCGTGATCGGCCCGCTCCAGGATGACCACCCCGGCGCCCTCGCCGAGCACGAACCCGTCACGGCCCTTGTCGAAGGGTCGGGACGCGTGCTCCGGGTCGTCGTTGCGGGTCGACATGGCGCGCATCGACGCGAAGCCGGCGATCGGCAGCGGGTGGATGACGGACTCGGCGCCGCCGGCCACCACCACATCGGCCCGGCCGGACCGGATGATGTCCAGCCCCCAGGCGATCGACTCGGCGCCGGTCGCGCAGGCGCTGGCCGGGGAGTGCACCCCGGCCTGGGCGTGGAACTCCAGGCCCACCCAGGCGGCCGGACCGTTCGGCATCAGCATCGGCACGGTGTGCGGGCTGACCTTGCGGGGCCCGGACGCCTCCATGATGTCGTCCTGGTTGAGCATGGTCGTGGCGCCGCCGATCCCGCTGCCCAGCACGACGGCCAGCCGGAGCGGGTCGAGACCGGCGTCGGCCAGGTTCGCGTCGGCCCACGCCTCCCTCGCCGCGATCAGCGCGGCCGCCTCGGAGCGGTCCAGGCGCCGCAGCTTGACCCGGTCGATCCGCTCGGAGGGATCGACCTTCAGCTGCGCCGCGATCCGGACCGGCAGGACCGCCGCCCAGTCCTGGGTGAGCGGGCTGACCCCGGAGTTGCCCGCGAGCATGCCCTCCCAGGTCGACGCGACATCCCCGCCAAGCGGGGTGGTCGCGCCGAGCCCGGTCACCACGACGTCGTTGGTACTCATATCCGACCGCCCAATGATCGGCTCGACGAAATGATCCTCATGCAGAAGCCTTCTGGATGTATGACATCGCGTCGCCGACGGTCTTGAGGTTCTGGACCTCGTCGTCCGGGATCTTCACACCGAACTTCTCCTCGGCCGCGACTACCACCTCGACCATGGACAGCGAGTCCACGTCCAGGTCGTCGGTGAACGACTTGTCCTCGGCGACATCGTCCGGGTTCACGCCGGCGACCTCTTCGAGGATTTCTGACAGGCCGGCGATGATCTCGTCACGGGTCGTCATGGGAGTTCCCTTTCTCACGGGTTATTTATTGGGGGGTGGGTACAGGGCCGGTCCGCGACGCCGGCCGGGGTTTTCACGGGCAGCGGATGACCTGGCCAGCGTAGGTGAGGCCACCGCCGAAGCCGAACAGCAACACCGGGGCTCCGGACGGCACCTCGCGCCGCTCGATCAGCTTGGACAGGGCCAGCGGCACGCTGGCGGCCGAGGTGTTGCCGGATTCGACGATGTCCTTGGCCACCACCGCGTCCTCGACACCCAGCTTGCGCGCCAGGGGCTCGATGATGCGCAGGTTCGCCTGATGGGGGACGAACGCCGCCAGGTCCTTGGGGGTGATGCCGGCAGCCGTGCAGGCCTTCTCGGCCAGTGCCGGCAGGGCGAACGTGGCCCAGCGGAACACGGTCTGGCCGTTCTGCTGGATGTACGGGCGCCAGCCCTCGATGGTGAGCACGTTTCCCATCTCGGGGGCCGAGCCCCACAACACCGGCCCGATGCCCGGCTCCTCGCCGTCGGCCACCGCGCTCACCACGGCCGCCCCGGCGCCGTCGCCGAACAGCACGCACGAGCTCCGGTCGGTCCAGTCCGTGATGTCGGTCAGCTTCTCGGCGCCGATCACGATGGCGTTTCTGGCCGCGCCGGCCCGGATCGCGTGGTCCACGGTGGCCAGCGCGTACTCGTATCCGGAGCAGGCGGTGTTGATGTCGTACGCCGCCGGGGCGGTGACGCCCAGCTTGGCGGCGACCCGGGTGGCCACGTTGGGGCACCGGTCGATCGAGGAACAGGTGGCCACGGCGATCAGATCGATGTCGGCGGCAGTGAGCCCGGAGTTCGCCAGCGCCTTGTCGGCGGCCGCGGCGGCCATGTCGGCGACGGTTTCGTTGTCGGCGATCCGCCGGGTGACGATGCCGACCCGGTCCCGGATCCACTCGTCGCTGGTATCCACCATCTTGGACAGGTCTTCGTTGGTCAGAACACGGGCCGGTTGGTAGTGGCCCATGGCGACGATCTTGGAGCCGCGAGTGGGACCGGCGGGGTGGCCGGGGTCGACGGTCATACGAGCTGTCCTCCGATGCGGGCAAGCGGCTGACCCGGGGCGACCGGATCATCATGGTGAGCGAGCCATTCGGTGAGCACGCCCGAATCGTGCGCGGTCACGTCGACCTGACCCTGCCTGGTCGCGACGTGTCCGATGACCTGGCCGGAACGGATGTCGGAGCCCTCGCTCAGGCTCGGGTCGGGGATGAAGTTGCCGGCCGCGCTGCCGACAACCACCCGGAACCGCGGCGCGGGCTGCGCGCCGGGCTTCCCGCCGTGGCGGGCCACCAGATCACGGGCCTTGGCCAGGTCGTCCGGGGTCTCGACCTTGACGATCTCGACCCCGGGCAGCGCCCGCTTGACCAGGCCGGCGAGGGTACCGGCCGGGGGCAGCTCGATGATCGCGGTGACGCCGAGTTCCGCCATGCTCTGCATGCACCGGTCCCAGCGCACGGAGGCGATCACCTGGCGGATCAGTCGCTGTACCACCTCGCGCCCGGTGGTGACCGCGGCGCCGTCCAGGTTGGACAGGAAGATCTTGTGCGGGTCGCCGGGCCGGATCCCACCGGCCAGGCCGGCCAGCTCCTGCTCGGCCGGGGCCATGTACGGCGTGTGGAAGGCGCCGGCCACGCGCAGCGGCCGCACCCGGGCGCCGGCCGGCGGCGCGGCGACCAACTTCTCCAGCGCGGCCACGGGCCCGGCGGCGACGATCTGCCCGGCGCCGTTGCGGTTGGCCGGGTGCAGGCCCGCGCCCTCGATCGCGGCGACCACCTCGTCCGGCTCGCCGCCGAGTACCGCAGCCATCCCGGTCGGCTCGAGCGCGCAGGCGGCGGCCATGGCCCGGCCGCGCACGCCGGCGAGGGCGATCGCGGACTCCGGGGCCAGCACGCCGGCCAGCGCGGCGGCGCCCAACTCGCCCGCGCTGTGCCCGGCGACCACGGCGACGTCGTACATCGGCAGGTGCTCGGCGGCCAGCAGCGCGGAGGCCACCAGCAGCGACTGGGTCTTCGCGGTATCCGTGATCTCCTCGGCGCCGGCCTCGGTGCCGAGGTAGCGCAGATCGTTCCCGGCGAGCGCAGACCACCAGCGCAGCCGCCCCTCGGCGCCGGGAAGATCGAGCCAGGGGGCTAGGAAGCCGGGCTTCTGCGAGCCCTGGCCGGGAGCGAGTACGGCAAGCACGCCTCTGACTGTCCCGGATGTGGAACCGCCGCGCTCGGGCGCGGGGCACTAAACCCGACCAAGACTTTTGTAGGATTCTGCCAATAGACCATCAACGGGTGCGGTGACTGCTACCGACTGTGGGTGTCGTTGTGCCGGTTGTCACACTCAGCCAAGACCACTGGAGGAAGGGTCCAACCGGCCGATGGCCAGGGCGACCCGGAGCGCAAAAGCATCACGTGCGGACAAAGGGGCCAATCCGGTAGTCTCCGCGATCCGGCGCAGCCGGTACCGCACCGTGTTGGGGTGCACGAACAGCGTGCGTGCCGCGCTCTCCAACACCCCGCCGGCGGCGAAGAACGCGTCCAGGGTCTCCAGCAACTCCCCGCCGGAGCGGGTCAGCGTGCCGTACACCTCCTGACGCAGGATGCGCCGGGCGTCGGCGTCGCCGGCCAGCGCGCGCTCCGGCAGCAGGTCGGCGGCCAGCACCGGTCTGGGCGCAGCCGGCCAGGCGGGGGCGGCGCGGTACCCGGCCAGGGCGGCCCGGGCAGACTCGGGGGCCTCCTCCAGGCTCGCCACCGGCTGCCCCACCACCACCGGCCCCTCACCGAAGCCCACCAGCAGGCGCTGCGCCACGCTCAGCGGGTCCTGCGCCCCACCGAGCACCACTACCAGCCGGTCGCCGTGCACGCCGCCGATCACCTCGACCCCGATGCGCCGGGCGGCCCGGTACAGGGCGTGCACCACCGCGGAGGTCTCGCCGCCGGGGGAGCGGCCGACCGCCACCGAGACCGGCGGAGCCTCCGTCCAACCCAGCGCGGCGGCCCGGCTGGCCAGCACATCCGACGAATCGCCGCGGACCAGCGCGTCGACCAGCAGCGCCTGCAGCCGGGCGTCCCAGGCGCCCCGCGTCTCGGCGGCGCGCGCGTAGACCCGGGCGGCGGCGAAGGCCACCTCCCGGGAGAACCTGAGCACCGCCTCGCGCAGGGCGTTCTCCTCGCCCGGCGCGGCCAGGTGCGGCACCTGCTCCTCGACGACGTCGATGGTCACCTTGATCAGCTGTACCGTCTGCTGGAGGTTGAGCGACCGGGCCAGCGCCCGGGGGGCGGCGTCGAAGACCTCGTCGGAGACCTCCTGGGAGGCCCCGGAGTTGCGCAGCCACTCCACCAGCGAGCGCACCCCGGCCTGCGCCACCAGCATCACCCAGGCCCGCTGGTCGGCCGGAAGCTCCCGGAACCAGGGCAGCACGTCCTCCATCCGGGACACGCTGATCGTGGCGAGCGCGCCGGCCTGCCGTTCGATCTGGCGTAGCGTCGCGGCCAGCTCTTCGGGGGGTGCCATGGGGAACAGCCTAGTGAGAGGGCTTCTCCGGCCCGCCCTGCCCGGCGGTGGTCGGTGCCGGTCGGGGCGGCGCCTACCGGGGCGCCCTACCGGCGCGCGTAGCGGCGGCGGCTGCGCCGGGCCGCGGCGAACAGCATGAGCAAGATCAAGAGCGGGGTGACCATCCACAGCATCACGGTGCGCCCGATGTCGCGGGATGCCGTGCCCAATCCGAGCGACAGCGCCGCGGTCGTCGTCACCACCGGTACGAAGCCGGCCGGGTCCTCAAGCATCCCGTCCGCGCGGCTGGCGCTCGGCTGGGGCAGCGGCACCCCGGCCGCGGCCAGCGCGTCGGGCATGGCCACCGAGGCGTAGAACCACGCCTCGCTCGTCGCGCCGTTCGGCTGGTTCGCCGGCCGGTGCGCGCGCGGACCACCGGGCGCCTGGGGGTACAGCTCATAGAGCTGGGCGGCCGCGCTGCCGACGTAGACGGTCAACGTGTACTGCGGGCCGAGCTTGCTCGGGTCCGGGTTGATCGGGTCGCCGGGCTGGCCGACCATCCAGCTGACCTGCCGCAGCAGTGCGTTGAACAGATCCTGCTGCCCGGCCGCGCGAATCGAGATCGGCTTGGCCAGACCCGTGCCGCGGATGGTCAACGAGTTGGGCTGGTCCGCAGCCCACGCGCCGCCGGGATGGGCAGCGATGAACCCGATGGTCGCCAGCATCGCCGCGACCCACAGCGCGAGCAGCCGAGTGAACCACGGCTGTCCGGCCCGTCGCGGTCGATGGAAGCGGGCAAACTGAAGACGCGTCACCGCGACTCCTCCCCGCGCGTGAGGGGTACGCCCCGTTGGAGGTGCTCAGTTTCGAGTCTGCCGATCATCGTCAAGGAACACGAGCGGCGTTATCTAAATGATCCGATAACTTATCCGATCGCGCTGTCCCCTGGGCGACCGACCCGGGGCGCCGATTCGCCGCCGCCGAGCCTCCTCGACGCCAACCGCGGGCCGGCCTTCTCGGCGCCAGCCGTGGACCGGAGAGCGCGCCGCTCCCACGGGCCGACCCACGGGCCGGCCCGTGCTCAGCCAGACGTCGGCTCGGAGGCCGGTCCGCGCTTCGGGCGCCGGCCGCCGACCCCGCCAGTGGGTCAGAGGCTGGCCGCCGCCGCCCGCAGCCGGTCCAGGGTGCGGTCGCGGCCGAGCACCTCCAGGGACTCGAACAGCGGCAGGCCGACCGAGCGGCCGGTGACCGCCACCCGTACCGGCGCCTGCGTCTTGCCCAGCTTCAGCCCGTACCGGGTGCCGATCTCCTCCAGCGCCACCTTGAGGCTCTCCGCGTCCCAGGTGGGCGCCGACTCGAAGGCGGCGATCACGTCGGTCAGCAGCGCGGCCGCGCCTCCGCCGCCGGTCTGGCCGGCCTCGCCCGACGCCTGCGGCGCCTGACCGGCCTGGCCGGAGACGCCGCGCAGCGCCTTGTCCCAGGACGCCTGGTCGAGTTCTGGCCGGTCGAGGAACAGGAAGTCCACGTTCGGCACGATCTCGGAGAGCACCGCCACCCGGGTCTGCGCCAGCGGCGCCACGGCCGCGAACGCCTTAGGGTCGAACCGCTCCGGCTGCCACGGCGGCGCCGGGATGGTCTCGGTACCGGTCAGCCACGGCTGGCACGCCGCGATGAACGCGTCGACGGACAGGGCCCGGATGTACTCGCCGTTGAACGCGCGCAGCTTCTTCTCGTCGAAGAAGGCCGGCGACGGATTGACCTCCTCCAGCCGGAACTCCTCCTCGATCACCGACCAGGGCACGATCTCCCGGTCCCCACGGGGTGCCCAGCCCAGCAACATGAGGTAGTTGCGCATGGCGTCGGCCAGGTAGCCCTCGTCCCGGTACGCCTCCAGCGCCACCTTGTCCCGGCGCTTGGACAGCTTCTGGCGCTTCTCGTTGACCACCACCGGCACGTGCGCCCAGATCGGCGGCTGCGCCCCCAGCGCCAGCCAGAGCAACTGCTGCTTGGGGGTGTTGGGCAGGTGCTCCTCCGCGCGGATCACGTGGGTGATCCCCATCAGGTGGTCGTCGATCACGTTGGCCAGCAGGAACACCGGGGAGCCGTCGGAACGGGCGATGACGAAGTCCTCGATCAGCCGGTTCTCGAAGGTCGGCTCGCCCCGGACCAGGTCGATGACGGTCGTGGTGCCCTCGTCCGGGGTGCGGAAGCGCAGCGCCCGGCCCGGGCCGGGGCCCAGCCCGCGATCCCGGTGGTAGCCGTCGTACCCGGCGTGCTGGCTGCCGGTACGGGCCTGGACCTGCTCCCGGGTGCAGTCGCAGTAGTAGGCCTGGCCCGACTCGTACAGACGGGTGGCCGCCGCACGATGTTCGTCGGCATTTGTCGACTGAAAGTACGGCCCCTCATAGGTGCCGCGGGCGATCCCTATCCAGTCCAGTGCCGACAGGATGCCCTCGGTCCACTCGGGCCGGTTGCGGGCGGCGTCGGTGTCCTCGATGCGCAGCACGAACGCGCCCTGATGCTGCTTGGCGAAGATCCAGTTTTGAAGCGCGGACCGGGCTCCGCCAACGTGGAACATTCCAGTTGGAGAGGGGGCAAAGCGTACTCGTACCGTCACGACATATACCCTACGATCCGACGGATGCCGCCCGACACAGGGTTTCGGCGGTTGCCCGTACACAGTAGCGTTGCACTCCGAACTCGGTCCCTCCA
Source organism: Rugosimonospora acidiphila (assembly GCF_039543385.1). Taxonomy (NCBI): domain Bacteria; kingdom Bacillati; phylum Actinomycetota; class Actinomycetes; order Micromonosporales; family Micromonosporaceae; genus Rugosimonospora; species Rugosimonospora acidiphila. Next base: position 212,838 of record NZ_BAABJQ010000006.1, on the reverse strand, counting down.
TCGCGCGCCGCCCTCAGGGTGGGCGGGCGCTCCTTCCGTGCGGCTGGAGGCGGCCCGGCCTGCGGGGAAGGACGGATCGATGGGTCGGCGCGGGATAGGTCGGCGGCGCTTGAGCCGGCGAGGTGTGATCACGGGGGCCGTCGGGGTGGCCGCCGGCGCGACGGTGGCCGGTTGTAGTTCCGCCGCCGGAGCGGGAACGGACACCGTGTGGGCCAAGCCGTCCGCCAAGCCGATCGTACTGACCGTCTCCCCGAACGCCAACGCCAACAACGTCTCGCCCAGCCAGCAGGTGGTGGTCAACGCCGAGGGCGGCACTCTCAAGTCGGTCTCGGTCACCTCTGGCGGCAAGGCGCTGGATGGCGCCATGGACGCCGACGGCAAGACCTGGCGGTCGAGCGGCGCGCTCGGATACGCGGCGACCTACACGGTGACCGCCTCGCTGACCGACAGCCTCGGCGCGCCGGTGGAGAAGACCAGCACCTTCACCACGATGAAGCCGACCAAGACGCTCAGCGTCAACTTCCAGGCCAACGCGCTGACCTCGATGAAGACCGGTGGCACCTATGGCGTCGGCCAGATCATCGCCATCCGGTTCAGCAAGGAGGTCACCGACAAGGCGGCGGCCGAGAAGGCGGTCGTGATCCAGACCTCGCCGTCGGTCGAGGGCAAGTTCTTCTGGCTGGACAAGCAGACCCTGCACTGGCGTCCGGAGAAGTACTGGGCCAAGGGCACCAAGGTCAATGTGGCGGTCAACGCGGTGGGCGTCGACTTCGGCGGCGGCGTCTTCGGCACGTCGAACATCAGCACCCACTTCAGCATCGGCCGGTCGCTGATCGCGAAGGCGGACAACAACGCGCACTACACCAAGGTGTACGTCGACGGCGCGCTGGTCCGGAACATGGCCTGCAGCATGGGCAAGGGCGGCTACACGACGGGCTCCGACGGCAAGCAGATCCACTTCTGGACGCAGAACGGCGTGCACGTCGTGCTCAACAGGGCGATGAACGTCGAGATGGACTCGGCCAGCTACGGCGTCACCGACAAGAGCAACCCGAACTACTACGACGAGAACGTCACGCTGTGCACCCGGATCTCGTACTCCGGTGAATTCCTGCACGCCGCGCCCTGGAACATGGCCGATCACGGCAAGCGCAACAGCTCGCACGGCTGCATCAACCTGAGCACCGCCGACGCCCAGTGGGTCTACGACACCTTCATCGAGGGCGATGTGGTCGAGGTGAGCAACAGCCCGAAGCCGATCCCGGTGTGGGACGGCCTGGGCGACTGGAACGCCAGCTGGGACACCTACTGACCGACCGAACGCGCCGCGGCCGGGCCCGATCGGGCCCGGCCGCGTTCAGTTGGACGGGCCGGTCACCGGGTGCCCGCGATGAAGTCCCGGTACCAGCGGTACGACGCCCTCGGTGTGCGCACCTGCGTATCGAAGTCGACGTGTACCAGCCCGAACCGCTTGTCGTACCCCTCAGCCCACTCGAAGTTGTCCAAAATGGACCAGACGAAGTACCCGCGCACGTCGGCGCCCTTCGCGATCGCGGTCCGTACCGCCTCCACATGCCCGGACAGGTACGCGATCCGGTCGGGGTCCTCCGGCCACGCCTCGTAGGCGCAGCCGCTCTCCGTCACGTACATCGGCCGCCCGTACCGGGTGTGCAGGTCGGTCAGCAGCTCAGTGAGCCCCTCCGGCACCACCGGCCAGCCGAACTCCGTCATCGGGTACCCGTCGAGCACGACCATGTCGAACGGCAACTCGTCGGTTGACGGCGCGCTGATGCCGGTCGGGTTGTAGTAGTTGACCCCGAGCGCGTCGATCGGTGCGGCGATGATGTCCAGGTCGCCCTCGCGCACCGGCAGCTGGAGCCCCTCCGGGTAGCCCAGGCCGAGCAGCGGCTCCACGAACAGCCGGTTCTGCAGGGCGTCGAAGGCCGCCCCGGCCGCCCGGTCGGCGTCCGAGTCGCCGATGACGCGTACCGGCGAGTGGTTGTTGGCGATCGTGATCGGGGACGCCGAGCGGCCGCGCAGCGCGGCCACCGCGAGTCCGTGCCCGAGCAGTTGATGGTGCGCGGTGGGCAGCGCGTCGAGCATCCGGGCCTCGCCCGGCGCGTGCATGCCGAACGCGTGGCCGTAGACCGTGACCACGAACGGCTCGTTGAGGGTGATCCACAGCTTCACGCGGTCGCCCAGCGCGGCGCCGACGAGGTCGGCGTACTCGCCGAACCGGTACGCGGTCTCCCGGCTGAACCAGCCGCCCTCGTCCTGCAGGGCCTGCGGTAGATCCCAGTGGAACAGCGTGGCGACCGGGTCGATCCCGCGCTCCAGCAGCGCGTCCACCAACCGGTCGTAGAACGCCACTCCCTCGGCGTTGGCCGGGCCCTTGCCGTCTGGCTGGATGCGCGGCCAGGCGATGGAGAACCGGTACGCGTCGACCCCCAGCCCACTCAGCAGCTCGACGTCCTCGCGGTAGCGGTGATAGTGGTCACAGGCCACGTCTCCGGTGTCGCCGTTGGTGATGCGGCCCGACTCGTGGCTGAACGTATCCCAGATCGACCGGCCGCGGCCGCCCTCGTCGACGGCGCCTTCGATCTGGTACGCCGCGGTCGAGACACCCCACTTGAACCCCTGCGGGAACATCGATTCCTCCAGATGTGAGAGTGACTCGCACTCTACTGAATGAGCAGGCCAGCGCGGGAGTCGGCATCGCTGGCCACCCGGCCACTGAGCTGCGGGCGGGCCTGGCGCGCGGTGGCGTGGGCTGGTGTGCCGCGCGCTTGACCGGGCCGCCCAGGTGCCGGCGGCCCTGGCGCGCGGCAGAATCATCAACATGGAGTACACGAGGCTGGGCGGCACCGGTTTGAAGGTGTCGCGGATCTGTCTGGGCATGATGAGCTACGGCGACCCCGCATCGCGGGCCTGGGCGCTGGAAGAGCCCGCGGCCGAGCCGTTCGTGCGGCGTGCGGCCGAGGCCGGAATCAACTTCTTCGACACGGCGGACGTTTACTCGAACGGCGTCAGCGAGCAGATCACCGGTCGGCTACTGGCCCGCACCTTCGCTCGCCGCGAAGACTACGTGCTGGCCACCAAGGTGCACGGCGTGATGGGCTCCGGCCCGAACGACCGGGGTTTGTCGCGCAAGCACATCCTGGCCGGCATCGACAACTCGCTGCGCCGGCTCGGCACCGACTACGTCGACCTGTACCAGATCCACCGGTGGGATGCCGAGACTCCCATCGAGGAGACCATGGACGCCCTGCACGACGTGGTGCAGGCCGGCAAGGCCCGCTACATCGGGGCGTCGAGCATGTTCGCCTGGCAGTTCGCCAAGGCGCAGCGGGTGGCCAAGACCCCGTTCGTCTCGATGCAGAACCACTACAACCTGGTGTACCGGGAGGAGGAGCGGGAGATGATCCCGCAGTGCCTGGACCAGGGAGTGGGCTGCATTCCGTGGAGCCCGCTCGCCCGCGGCCTGCTCACCGGCAGCCGCACCCGGGACGGCCAGCGGCTGACCACCCGGGCCAACACCGACGCGTTCGGAGACGGGCTCTACGGCGACGCCGACTTCGACGTGGTCGAGCGGGTGGCCGAGGTGGCCAAGGCGCGCGACCTTCCGCCGGCCCAGATCGCACTGGCGTGGCTGCTGCACCGGCCCGGGGTGACCGCGCCGATCGTCGGGGCGACCAAGCTGTCGCACCTGGAGGACGCGATCGCCTCGGTGGACGTGAAGCTGTCCGATGAGGAGATGACCCAGCTCGAGGAGCTGTACCGGCCGCACCCGGTCGCCGGTCACCACTGAGCACCCCTTCCCTCGCGGCGAGTCGAACAGTGGCGCCGGACCGATCATCGGTCCGGCGCCACTCCCGTGTAGGCGGCACGGTCGGGCGGGTCGGGATCGGCCGGACCTATTCGCGCCGGATCGCCCGGTCTGTGCGGACCCGCCAGCCCTCGTCGCCGGCGTCCGGGCGCAGCGCGGCCAGGGCGTGGAGCGCACCGTGTACCAGCCCGGGCCAGTCCGGCGGGTCGTCCGGGCCGCCCTTCTGCATGAGGAACGCGAGCCCGGCACAGCTGCTGCGGGTCCAGCCGCTGGTCGCGGGCAGCCGACGCGCCGCCTCCTCGCCGTGATCGGTGACCAGCTGGACCGAGAACGGGTACCGGCTCTCGCCGTCCGGCCTGGTGACCACTATCCGGGCCTGGTCGGGCTCGTGGTCACCGAAGATGCCGCGCAGCCACCCTGGCGGGGGCGCCTCGACGACCACCTCGACGCCGTCGCCGTACTCGCCGGGGTCGGCGGCCTCGGCGACGGCGCGCACGGCGGCCACCACCGCGTACGCTTCGGAGCGCCGAAACTCGACCCAGTCGGCCACGGTCACATCGTGCCAAACGACCTCCATGACGGCTCGCCCGACGGCGTGGGCGGGATCCCCGACAAGGGGATCGAAGGGGTATTATGACGGCCGTCTGATAGGCAGATTTCCGATCGCCATATGGCAGGTAGCGGGCGCCGGGGGTCTGCCGTTTCTGCGGTCCGGCCGAGGAGGTCCGATGGCCACGGGCGACCTACCGGCGGTGGCGCGTCGGCGTGTTTGGATGGCGCTTCGCAGGGCAAGGGAAGCCAAAGGTCTGACCCAGGGCCAGATCGCCGACGAGATGGAATGGTCCCTCTCGAAGGTGATGCGGATCGAAAAGGGCGAAGTCAACATTTCCGTGAGCGACCTGCGTGCCGTGCTCGACTACCTCGACGTGACGGATCCCGCCGAGGTGAAGCAGTTGCTCGACGATGCCCGGGCGGCCCGCAGCGAGCGCCGATCGGCGAATTCCGCTTTCCGCCAGCACCTGACGACGACGACCCAGCAACTGCTTCAATACGAGGCCGAGGCGGTGACCATCAGGTTCTACAGCCTCGTGCTGATCCCGGGTCTGCTGCAGACCGAGGCCTACGCGAAGGCCGTTTTTGAGGACATTTTCGAAGACCTCAGTCCGGAGGCGATAGACGCGCGCATCGATATCCGGATGCGTCGTCGGGAAAATGTGCTCGACCGGCCCGAGCCGCCCGACTACCTCTTCCTGCTGGACGAATCGGTGCTGTCGCGCGAGATCGGTGGCCCGAGGGTCATGGGCGAGCAATTGATGGCCCTGCTCCGGTTCATGCACGAGGCGTCGGTGCTGGTCAGGGTGGTTCCGCTGGACGCGAAGCCCACCCTGGCGCTACTCGGTCCGTTTATGATCCTCGACCTGGACAGCGACGGTAATTCGGCGCTGTACCGGGAATCGGTCAACTACGAGGAGTTGAGTCACCGGCCGGCGCTTGTCGCCCGGCACCGCGAGGTATTCGAACAGCTCTGGTCGCTCGCGCGCTCCGAGGTGGATTCCGCCAAACTGATCGAGACTGCCGCGCGGCGGATGTTGAATGAGGACGTGGGATCGGAGTGAACACGAAGATCCTACCTATTCGCTGACCCTCCGGCCACGGCCAGCGATGGCGCGGCGCGCCCTGACGCGCCACACCGCCTCATGGATTCCAGTTATTCCACGAATGATTTCGGGAGAGGATCAAATCAGCGTGATGGGCCGTCGGCGAGAACTTGAGTGGCGCAGAAGTCGTCGCTGCGAATCCGGTAGTTGTGTCGAGGTTGCGATGACCGAGGACGGCGTCCTCATGCGCGATTCGAAAGACGCTGCCGGGCCCGTTCTTCAATTCGACCGTGAAGAATGGGCAGCCTTCCTCGGCGCCATTCGTCAGGGTGACATAAAGTAATTGCGCAGCTGGTGGGCGGCGCCGTCGATCCGATAGCGGATCTTCGGCGCCGTCGCCCTGTCCGGCGGCGGATGATCGCCAATCGTGTTCGGCCGGCCGGATGAATGCGACGTGAATGGCGTGAATCTCTGATGCGCGACCAATACCGACGCTCGTGATATTCCGATCGGGGCTGTCCGTTCGTATCGTAAGGAGGGGTACGACGGGGGTCACGAGAGGAGCGTCCATGTTGGCGGCCGATTCCGAACGTTCCTGGCACCGGAGCAGCCGTTGCGAGTCGGGCAACTGCGTCGAGGTGGCGATCACCGATTCGGCGGTTCTCGTCCGCAACTCCCGGGAGCCGGGTGTTGAGTTGACGTTCGCCAGGGCCGAATGGGCCGAGTTCGTCGAGGCGATCAAAAGGGGAGAGCTGGCGGGTTGACGGCGCGCCGCGCCGCGAAACGACGCCAGCGGTGAGCCTTCCGCACGGGAGGGCCCACCGCTGGGACGTCGGAACCGTTTGTTACGAGTCGCCGCCGGTCTCACCGACCGGCGCCGCGTTCACGTCGTCGATGGCGTACTTGGCGGCCGCGTCCGCCGGTACGTTCGCCGCCACCTCGCCCCGACGGGCCAGCTGGCGCAGCGTCGCCACCACGATGGACTCGGCGTCCACGTGGAAGTGCCGCCGCAGCGCGTGCCGGGTGTCGGACAGGCCGAAGCCGTCCGTACCCAGCGACGTGTAGTCGCCCGGTACCCAGCGCGCGATCAGGTCGGGTACCGCCCGCATGAAGTCCGACACCGCCACCACCGGTCCCGGCTCGTTGACCAGGGCCGAGGTCACGTACGGAACCTTCGGGTCGTCGGCCGGGTGCAGGAGGTTGTACTCCTCGGTCTGCTCCGCGTCGCGACGCAGCTCGGTCCAGGACGTCGCCGACCACACGTCCGCCGCCACGCCCCAGTCCTGGGCCAGCAGTTCCTGGGCCCGCATGGCCCAGCCCATCCCGGTGCCGGAGGCCAGGATCTGAGCCCGCGGCGCGTTGTCGCCGATGTTGGAGGAGGGAGAGTAGCGGTACAGCCCGCGCAGCAGGCCGGCCACGTCCACGTCGGCCGGCTCGGCCGGCTGCAGGATCGGCTCGTTGTAGACGGTCAGGTAGTAGTAGATGTTCTCGGGGTTCTCGCCGAACATCCGGCGCAGGCCGTCCTCGACGATGTACGCGGTCTCGAACGCGTACGCCGGGTCGTAGGCCACCACCGCCGGGTTGGTCGCCGCGATCAGCAGCGAGTGCCCGTCCTCGTGCTGCAGGCCCTCACCGTTGAGCGTGGTGCGCCCGGCGGTCGCGCCGAGCAGGAAGCCCCTGGCCATCTGGTCGGCCGCGGCCCACAGTCCATCGGCAGTGCGCTGGAAGCCGAACATCGAGTAGAAGATGTACAGCGGGATCATCGGCTCGTCGTGCGTCGCGTACGACGTGCCGGCGGCCGTGAACGACGCCACCGAGCCGGCCTCGTTGATGCCCTCGTGCAGGATCTGGCCGCCGGTCGCTTCCTTGTAGGACAGGAACAGCTCCCGGTCGACCGGGGTGTAGTTCTGCCCGTGCGGCGAATAGATCTTCGCGGTCGGGAACAGCGAGTCCATGCCGAAGGTGCGGGCCTCGTCCGGGATGATCGGCACCCAGCGCTTGCCGAACTCCTTGTCCTTCATCAGGTCCTTGAGCAGCCGGACGAAGGCCATGGTGGTGGCGATCTTCTGCTTGCCCGAACCGCGCTTGACGGCCTCGTAGGCCGTCTTCGGGGGCAGGTTGAGGGCCTTCGTGGTGGTGCGCCGGGTGGGCAGGTACCCGCCGAGGGCGGCGCGCCGCTCCCGCAGGTACTCCAGCTCGTCGGACTTCTCACCGGGGTGGAAGTACGGCGGCAGGTATGGGTTGTCCTCCAGCGCCGAGTCCGGGATGTCCAGGTACAGCCGGTCCCGGAAGCCCTTCAGGTCCTCCAGGGTCAGCTTCTTCATCTGGTGCGTGGCGTTGCGGCCCTCGAAGTGTGAGCCGAGCGTCCAGCCCTTGACCGTCTTGGCGAGGATCACCGTCGGCTGACCGGTGTGCTCGACCGCCGCCTTGTACGCCGCGTAGAGCTTGCGGTAGTCGTGCCCGCCCCGCTTGAGGTTCCAGATCTCGTCGTCACTGAGGTGCTCGACCATCTTGCGGGTGCGCGGGTCACGGCCGAAGAAGTGCTCCCGGACGTACGAGCCGGACTCGGCCTTGTACGTCTGGTAGTCGCCGTCGGGCGTCACGTTCATCAGGTTGACCAGCGCGCCATCGGTGTCGGCGGCGAGCAACGGGTCCCACTCGCGACCCCAGACCACCTTGATGACGTTCCAGCCGGCACCCCGGAAGAACGCCTCGAGCTGCTGAATGATCTTCCCGTTGCCGCGCACCGGGCCGTCCAGCCGCTGGAGGTTGCAGTTGATGACGAAGGTGAGGTTGTCCAGCTCCTCGCGGGCGGCCAGGCCGATCGCGCCGAGCGACTCGGGCTCGTCCATCTCGCCGTCGCCGAGGAACGCCCACACGTGCTGCTGCGAGGTGTCCTTGATGCCGCGGTTGTGCAGGTACCGGTTGAACCGCGCCTGGTAGATGGCGTTGATCGCGCCCAGGCCCATGGAAACAGTGGGAAACTCCCAAAAGTCCGGCATAAGCCGTGGGTGCGGGTACGACGGCAGGCCGCCGCCCGGGTGCGACAGCTCCTGGCGGAACCCGTCGAGCTGCTGCTCGGACAGGCGGCCCTCGAGGAACGCGCGGGCGTACATGCCGGGCGAGCCGTGCCCCTGGAAGAACAGCTGGTCGCCGCCGCCCGGGTGGTTCTTGCCCCGGAAGAAGTGGTTGAAGCCCACCTCGTACAGGCTGGCCGAGGACGCGTACGTGGAGATGTGCCCACCCACGCCGATCCCCGGGCGCTGCGCCCGGTGCACCAGCATCGCGGCGTTCCACCGGATGTAGGCCCGGATCCGCCGCTCGACGTGTTCGTCGCCGGGGAACCAGGGCTCACGTTCGGGCGGGATCGTGTTCAGGTAATCGGTGGTGGTCAGCGGCGGTACACCCACCTGCCGCTCCCGCGCGCGTTCGAGGAGCCGCAGCATGATGTACCGGGCCCGCTTGGCCCCGCGCTCGTCGATCACACCGTCGAGCGACTCGACCCACTCGGTGGTTTCCTCAGGGTCGATGTCCGGCAGCTGGCTGGGTAGGCCGTCGCTGATGACCGGACGCTTGCGTTCCGTGGCCACAGGCGTTCCTTCAGGACGTGGTTAATGGTTCCTCAGGTTAATCCTGCCCGCCCGAGGGCATCGCAGTCACGTCATAGGGGCCACAACTGTCACACGCGACACATACCGAACGGTAACCTTCGTCTCATGCGGTCCGAAACGATCACAGTACGCACCGGCAATCGACCGGCTGTCCGGGATATCACCGGCGAGGCGGCGAGCTTCGTCGAGGGGCAGGGGGACGGGCTGCTGCATGTGTTCGTGCCGCACGCCACCGCCGGGGTGGCCCTGATCGAGACCGGTTCGGGCTCCGACGACGACCTGATCCGGGCGGTGAACGACCTGCTGCCGACCGACGACCGGTGGCGCCACCGGCATGGTTCTCCCGGGCACGGGCGCGACCACGTGCTGCCCGCTTTCGTGCCGCCGTACGCGACGGTGCCGGTGCTCGCGGGTCGGCTCGCGCTGGGTACCTGGCAGTCCATCTGCCTGGTCGACCCGAACGGCGACAATCCGACCCGCGAGGTGCGGTTCTCCTTCCTGCCCGGCTGACCCCCGGGTGGCGCCGGCCCGGCGCGACGAAGATCACGCTGACCGCCTCATCACACCGGACGAGGAACGGCTCCCGCGACCGGTCCGCCGGACCGGCCACGGGAGCCGTTTTCAGGGGTGTGCTGTCGGGGCGGGGTCAGTTGCTGACGGCCGCGAGGTGGTCGTGCAGGCCCTGGCCGTACGCGGTGGGGGTGCCGTTGTAGTCGCTGATCAGGGACGGCCCGGACGAGCAGTCCCAGTTGTTCCAGGTCCAGCCCAGGTACCCGACGCCGCGCGAGTCCGCCCAGTTCATCAGGCTGTCCACGAACCCGTGCGAGCAGTCGTTCTCGCCGATCTCCGAGAGGGTCAGCGGCACCTGTGCCGCCACCGGGGCGAGCTGGCTGTCGAAGCACGAGGTGCTGGAGCAGGTGTTGAAGTTGTAGATGTGCGCGAACGCGGCCAGGTTGCCGGTCGGGTCCGTCGGCTTGTACTGCAGCCACTGGGTCAGGTCGTTGGAGTACGCCAGGCCGCCGAGCAGCACCACGTTGGTGTTGCCGGTCGCGCGTACCGCGTTGAGCAGGGTCTGGAAGCCGGCCACCTGGTACGTGATGCCGGGGCAGGTGCCGCCGTCGCGCCAGCACAGCCAGCCGGCGGTCTCGCTGCTGCCGCTGGCCCGCTCCGGGTACGGCTCGTTGAACAGGTCGAAAACGACCCGATTGTCCTTGAACGCGTTGGCCACGCCGGTCCAGAACGAGGGCGCGTACTGCGCGTCGGGCATCGGCTTCTGGCAGGTCGCCTTGACGTCCGAGCAGCCGGCCGACGGGCCGGTGTACTGCCCGTAGTTCCAGTGCATCTCCAGGATCGGGGTGATGCCGTTGGTCAGCAGGAGGTTCACGTAGTCCTTGACCGCCTGCTGGTACGCGGAGCCGGTGGTGCCACCGGCCGGAACGTCGGAGGTGCCCACCCAGCACTCTTCGTTGAGCGGCACCCGCACCGCGCGCACCTTCCACGACCGCATGGCGGTGATCGAGGCCTGGTCCATCGGCCCGTCCCACATGCCGAAGCCCTGGATGCACGAGAACTCACCGCCGGAGCGGTTCACCCCCAGCAGTCGGTAGGCGGCGCCGGTCGAGGTGACCAGCTTGTTGCCCGACACGTGCAGGGCCGGGGCACCGCTCGGCGGGGCGGCGGTGGTCGGCGGCGGGGTGGGCGTGCGCGAGGGCGTCGGCGTCGTGTTGGTGCGCGACGGCGACGGCGTCGGGCCGCTGCTCGGGAAGCTCGTCACCACCGCGCCCGTGCAGGCCACCCCGTTGATCGTGAACGAGGTGGGTACCGGGTTGCTGCCCGACCACGCGCCGTTGAAGCCGATCTGCGTGTTCGCCCCGGTGCCGAGGGAGCCGTTGTAGCTCATGCTCGTGGCGGTCACCGCCGAGCCGCTCTGCGTGAAGGTGGCGTTCCATCCCTGGGTGACGGACTGCCCGGCCGCCGGGAAGGTGAACTTGAGGGTCCAGTTGGTCAGGGCCGAGCCGAGGTTGGTGATCGTGACGTTGCTGGTGAAGCCGCCCGGCCACTGGCTCTGTACGGCGTAGTTGACCGTGCAACCGGCGGTGGTGGCCGCGGAGGCCGGCAGGCTAACGGCGGTCAGTGCGGCCGCGACCATGAGCCCCGCCGTTCCGGCCGAGAGCAGGGCAATGCGATGTTTCATCGAATTTCCTCCGAGGGGACGCACTCAGGCGATCATCGATGGAAGCGCTCCCACGGAGACTGCGCGCTTATGTCTGTTAAGTCAAGCCCGGCCCAGCCCGCCCCACCGGCCGCACCGGCCCATCCGGCCCCTGGCCGGCAGTTTTGCGCTCCACGGGCGATACCGGCCCGGTCGTACCGGTGACGACTCGCCGCGGCGTTGTCACGCGTGAGTGGCAATCCGCGCCCGGCGTCGGTAATGCTGTCGAGCGTGACCTCTCCTCAGGAACTCGACGAGCGGTTCCGCACCGTCCTCGGCGAGCTGGCCACGTCGGATCGCGAGCGGCGGCGCGACCCCGACGAGCCGGTCCGCGACGGCACCCGGTTGACCGGAGCGCAGGCGTCGCGGCTGTTCGACGCGCAACTGACCAGCAGGCACCTGGACCTCGCCGCACGCTGGCTGCGCGGCTTCGGCGAGGGGTATTACACGATCGGCTCGGCCGGCCACGAGGGCAACGCCGCGGTCGCGGCCGCGCTCCGACCGACCGACCCGGCCCTGCTGCACTACCGCTCCGGCGGCTTCTACGCCGCCCGGGCCGCGCAGGTGCCGGGCGCCGACGCGGCCCGGGACGTGTTGCGCGGCCTGGTCGGCTCGGCCAGCGAGCCGATCGCCGGTGGCCGGCACAAGGTCTTCGGCAACGCCGAACTGGAGGTCATCCCGACCACCTCGACCATCGCCTCGCACCTGCCCCGGGCGATCGGCGTCGCCTTCGCCATCGAGCGGGCCCGTCGGCTGGGCGCCGAGCCGCCCTGGCCCAGCGACGCGGTCGCGATCTGCTCGTTCGGCGACGCGTCGGTCAACCACGCCAGCGCCGCCGCCGCGCTGAACACCGCCGGCTGGTGCGAACACGTCGGCATACGGCTGCCGGTGCTGTTCGTGTGCGAGGACAACGGGCTGGGGGTGTCGGTCAGATCACCCCGGGGCTGGGTGGCCGCGACGCTGAAGAGCCGGCCGGGGCTGCGCTACCTGGCGGCGGACGGCTGCGACCTGCCCGAGGCGTACGACGCGGCCACGGACGCGGTCGCCTGGGTACGCCGCCAGCGCCGGCCGGCGATCCTGCACCTGTCGACGGTGCGGCTCATGGGGCACGCCGGTGCGGACGCCGAGATGGCCTACCGGGTGCCCACCGAACTGGCCCGTGACCTGGATCGGGATCCCCTGGTGGCCACCGCGCGGCTGCTGATCCAGGCCGGCATCGCCACCCCGGCCGAGATCCTGGCCCGCTACGACGAGGTCGGCTGGCAGATCCGCAAGACGGCAGAGGAGGTGCTCGACGAGCCGAAGCTGGCCGGCGCGGCCCAGGTGGTCGCCCCGCTGGCCCCGCGCCGCCCGGCCCGGGTGGCCCAGGCGGTCGCGGACGCCGCCGCCAGCGCCACCGACGGCGCGACCCCCGGCCGGGCCGCCGCGTTCGCCGGCCGGCTGCCGGAGGACCTCGGCCCGCTCACCCTGGCCCAGGCCATCAACGCGACCCTCACCGACGCGCTGGTGACCTGGCCGCAGGCGCTGGTGTTCGGCGAGGACGTGGCGGCCAAGGGCGGCGTGTACGGCGTCACCAAGGGCCTGCGCGACCGGTTCGGTGCCGGGCGGATCTTCGACACCCTGCTCGACGAGACCTCGATCCTCGGCCTGGCGCTCGGTGCCGGGCTGGGCGGCCTGCTCCCGGTACCGGAGATCCAGTACCTCGCCTACCTGCACAACGCGGAGGACCAGCTGCGCGGCGAGGCCGCCAGCCTGTCGTTCTTCTCCTCCGGGGCCTACCGCAACCCACTGGTCGTCCGCATCGCCGGCCTGGCCTATCAGGAGGGATTCGGAGGCCACTTCCACAACGACAACGCGGTGGCCGTCCTGCGGGACATTCCGGGCCTCGTGCTGGCCTGCCCGGCGCGCCCGGACGACGCGGCGGCCATGCTGCGCACCTGCCTGGCCGCCGCCATGATCGACGGCAGCGTCTGCGCGGTACTGGAGCCGATCGCCCTCTACCACACCCGTGACCTGCACGCCGACGGCGACGGCCAGTGGGCGGCGCGGTACCCGGCGCCGTCCGACTGGGCCGCGCGGCACGTGCCCATCGGCCGGGCCCGGGTGGACGTGATCGGCTCGGGCGAGGACCTGACCATCGTGACCTTCGGCAACGGGGTCCGGATGTCGCTGCGGGCCGCGGCCAGCCTCGCCGCCCAGGGCATCGGCAGCCGGGTGGTCGACCTGCGCTGGCTGTCCCCGCTGCCCGTGGCCGACATCGTGCGGGAGGCCGCGGCCACCGGCCGGGTGTTGATCGTGGACGAGACCCGCCGCTCGGGCGGGGTGGGCGAGGGCGTGGTCGCCGCGCTGGTGGATCGCGGGTACGTGGGGGCCGCACTCCGGGTAGCTTCGGTGGATTCGTTCGTCCCGCTCGGGCCGGCTGCGGCATTTGTCCTGGTCGGTGAGGACTCGATCATTGAGGGGGCGAGCGCTCTCCTCGCAGGTTAGGCCGTATCTTTTGCGTTGGGTACGGTGCGCCACTTGCGCGGGGCGCTCGGACAAGTGTGGACTACGCGCTATCGGCGTTTAGCCAGACGCCTGTGATGAACTGAAGGAGGCACGCGACAGTGAGCGCGACCGCTGGTCAGGCCGCCGACGGCGTACGCAGCCTGGCGGACCGGTTCGGGACCGAGCCGGGGATGGTCGTTATGGAGATGGGGTACGACGACGACGTCGACGAAGATCTCCGCGACGCCCTGATCGACCGCTGCGGCGAGCTGGTCGACGAGGACACGGACGAGGTGGTCGATATCGTGCTGCTCTGGTGGCGCGATGGCGACGGTGACCTGGTCGATACTCTCGTCGATGCGATCGCACCGCTGGCCGACAACGGAGCCGTGTGGCTGCTGACCCCGAAGGCCGGCAGGCCGGGACATGTCGAGCCCAGCGAGATCACCGAGTCCGCCCCCACGGCCGGACTCCAGCAAACATCGACCATCAGTGCGGGCAAGGACTGGAGCGGCGCCCGGCTGGTGGCACCACGGGCGGCCCGTTCCAAGCGCTGAATCCACCCCACCGCATCGGGGCGCGCCTGCGGGTGGGCGCGCCACGATCCGCTGTTGTCTGAATCCGAATACCTCTCACAAAGGAGCCGGTATGCCGATCGGGGTTGGCGCTCAGGCGCCGGACTTCGTCCTCAAGGACCAGAACAACCAGGAGGTGCGGCTGTCAGACTTCCGGGGCAAGCGCAACGTGCTGGTGGTCTTCTACCCGCTCGCGTTCACGAACACCTGTCAGGGCGAGCTGTGCCAGATGCGGGACAACCTGAGCGACTTCGAGAACGACGGCGTTCAGGTGCTCACGATCAGCGTGGACTCGCCGTACAGCCACAAGGTGTGGGGCGAGCGGGAGGGGTACGACTTCCCGATGCTGGCGGACTTCTGGCCGCACGGGGCGGTCGCACAGGCGTACGGGGTTTTCAATGAGGAGCGCGGCTTCGCCAACCGGGGTACGTTCCTGGTAGACCGGGAGGGCGTCATCCGGTTCGCCGAGATGAACCAGCCGGGGCAGGCCCGCGATCAGGACGCCTGGCGTAAGGCGCTGTCGCTGTTGGCGTAGGGGGCGGGTCGGGGGACCCTGTAGACTCTGCCACGTTCCCGGGGCGCGTAGCTCAGCGGAAGAGCACTCGCCTTACAAGCGAGGGGTCGCTGGTTCGAACCCAGCCGTGCCCACCCCATCTGACCAGGCCCGGAGCTCCCGCCAAGATCGGGATGCCCGGGCCTGATGGGTATCCTGGCCAGATGTTGATCAAGTGGGTGCCCTGCGAGGTCACCGATGCGGCCGGCTTCGACCGCCGCCAAGGCGCCTGGCGCTCGCTCGTCGACCAGCCGGGCTTCCTCGCCCAGTTCGGCGGTTGAGCAGGCGGGACGGCTGGCGAGCCGGGGGAGTACCTGGTGGGCGCTCCCCGGCCGATCACGCCGGCTACCAGGCGGACCGGTTCCCGACGCTGCGCCGGGACGCCGACGTCGGGCGGGACCTGGCCAAGATCGTCGGTGACGCCATCGAGGTCCACGACGGCTGGACGGTGCTGCCCTCCGCCCCGACCGGCCGGGAGGGCTGACCCGGTCCACCCGTCGTGGGCGCTCGTTGGTCGGTCGGGGGAGGAGCCGGTCGGCGGCCCGGGGCGGGGAAGGGGCCGAGTTGATCCACCGTCTGCCGAGGCGGCCGGTGCCGCTCCGGCCGGATGATCGTTCATCCACGCCGATCGACCGGTGACAACATCAACACGTAACGCCACTCTGGTCCGGTGACCTACGACTCCGGAGCGCCGCAGTACGAACCCGGACAGCAACCGCCGCAGTATCAGCCCGGCGCGTACCCGGTGGACCAGGGCCCCCCGACGGTGGTGATCCCGGCGCAGCCGGCGAAGCGGAAGTGGTCCACGAAGAAGCTGGCGCTCGTCATCGTCGGCGCTGTGGTGGTGCTGTGCTGCGGTGGCGGGATCGCGATCGGCGCGGCCGGCTCCGGGAGTTCGGGCAGCGCCCCGAAGGGCGCCGCGGCGTCCCGCCCGGCCTCCCCTTCACCATCGGCGTCGCCGTCCCCGTCCGCCACCACGGCGGCTCCCTCGGTGGCGGCCACGACGGTGGCCCCGACCGCGACTCAACCGCCGGCCGGGAGCGCGACGCACGCACCGGCGCCCGTGAAGACCACGTCGAAGCCGGCGAAGCCCAAGCCCGCACCGACGACGAAGCGGCCCGCCCCGGCCCCCACCACGAAGAAGGCCGCTCCGCCGCCGCCCCCGCCGCCGGCCGACGTCTACTACAAGAACTGCGACGCGGTTCGAGCCGCCGGGAAGGCGCCCCTATACCGGGGCCAGCCCGGTTACCGACCGGCGCTTGACCGGGATGGCGATGGGGTGGCCTGCGAGGACTGATGGCCCGCCACGAGATAGCTCAGGGCCGGCGGGTACTCGGGAACTACCCGCCGGCCCTGATGTCTCCTAGCCTCGGTTCCAGGGCCAGTCGCCGTTCCGGTTCGCCTCGAGCAGCGGGATCAGCCGGAATGCCGCGTCGGTCAGGCCGCCGAACGTGTGGCGGTTCGGCAGGCCCGGACCGTGGCCGTGCTGGTAGCCGGCCAGGTTCCAGGTGTAGAGCGGTACCTCGGCCGGGATCACCGACCCCGGATCGCCGGATCCTCGCCAGGCCTGCTCGTCGGTGACGATGACCACCCGGTCGTGCTTGGCGTAGTGCCGCCGTACCGCCTGCAGGGTCTGCGTACCACCGAGGTTCGCGAACCGCTCCAGTACCCGCAGCAGCGACTCGCCCGCCCGCACGTCGACCACCGCCGACCCGGTGCCGAACTGGACGAGGTCCGTGCGGCCGTGGTTGCGCATGGCCAGCGCCGCGCCGAAAATCGCCGCCGCGTCGGCGTTGGTCAGCTCCGACCGGCGGGACACCCGACCGAACATGGAGCCGGACCGGTCGACCAGGATCAGCGTGCGGCCGGTCAGCTCCGGTACGTGCGAAAGCGACGCGGTCAGCGCCTGGTCCAGGGCGTGACCCCAGCGCAGCGACGGGGCGTGCCGGGCAGCGGCCAGCCAGCGGAACGGGAACATCCGCGACCGCGCTACCTGGCCCGGGTCGCGGAACCGGGCCATTACCCGCTCGGCCACCTCGTCGGGGACCCCGGCCTGGTCGAAGTTGCGCAGGTTGCGCGCCAGCGCCATCAGGCCCATGGACGGGATGATGGCCGACCACAGCCGTGCCTTGTCCGCGCCCGACCCGCCGAGGGACAGGGCGTCCTCCCACGTCATTCCGGCCCGGCGCAGCTCGGCCGCGTCGTAGATGACGTCCGGGTCGGTCCGCAGCCGGTCCCGGAACCGGGCGTTGGCCACGAGCGTGGGCAGGCCGGCCGCGCTGGACAGCCAGTCCCGGCCGTGCCGGCGCAGCAGCGCCACCTCGAACAGCCGGCCCTGCCACGGCTTGTCGGCCGCGGGTGACGGGTGCGTGAGGTCGATGACGTCGGCGAAGCGGAACCCCTTGGCGTCGGTGTCGTACTTGAGCAGGTTCCACTCGGTGTACAGGCGGCCGATGGCGTCGGACACGCCGCGCTTGACCGGCTTCGGGATGGCCCGGCCGTGGCGCGCCGTCCAGTACGCGAGCAGTTCGCCGGGTTCGTCGGCGCGCTGGAGCACCGCGTCGACGAACTGGCGGTTGCGCACGCCGCCGGCCGGGCCGGGGCTGCCGGACGTGCCGACCCGGCTGGTCTTTGCCGCGTCGAGCCGCGCCGCGACCGCCTCGGCCGCGCCGACCAGCGACGCCGAGCGCAGGTTTCCCTCGGCGCGCAGCCAGGTCAGGAAGGCGAGCGTCCAGCCGGCGTCGGCGACGGCGACCTCACGGATCAGGTTCTCGTACCGGTCGTCGCGCTGCCCGGCGCGCTCGTAGAAGGTGTCCTCGCCGACCAGGTTCGCGACCGCGAGCAGGAAAAGCTCCGACTTCGCGTCGCGCGCGTAGCCTGGGGCGCCCTCGTGGGTGGTACCGCTGGGCGTGGCGTCGGTCACGATCGGACCGGACGCGCGCAGGATGCGCCGCACATTGAACTTCGACATTTCGGAGGGCTCCGTCCGCGAATGGGGGAACCATTTATCCAGACCGGGGGTGCCCGAGATCCGAGCGGCTTCGGCACATTAGTGCTCTGCTACTGAGCTACGCCGACCAGAGCCGACGGCTGGACTCGCACCAGCGACCTCTCGATCCCAATTCGAAGTATCCGGAGCCTGCGCACCGGGCATCCCGGGTCTGGAGCTGTGGTCCTCCCGAGTTCAGGACGTCTGCGGTGACGGGTCAAATTTAGGAGTTTGAAGTAGCCGCAGACTGCGCACCGGGAGGTGCGTATTTCGTGGGTACGTCATTGACGGTAGCGATGACGCGACGCGGAACACAAACAATTATTCGCGTTTTCTGTGATGCCAACGGGCACCGGGAGCACCCGGCCGGGCGGCGGTCGGCCACGGGTCGGCGGCCACCCGGTGTGGCAGCACGCCCCGGCGTCGCGTCACAATGACGCCTCGTGGTGTACGTGCGCATCCCGGCCGCCGCGGTCATCGAGCTCAAGCCCGCGCCGCTGTCCCTGATAGACGGCAGCCCGACCGGTGGCCACGCGCTGGTGATGTGCCGGGGCGGCACGCCCCGCCGGCCGGTACTGGTCAGCGTCGACGCGTCCACCGCGCAGCGCGCGGTACGGGCCCGGACGATCCAGGCGCGCGGGTTGAGCCTGATAGGCGTCGCGGGCGGACCGCTGATCGGCGGCTTCCTGGTCGGGTCGGTGCTGTTTACCGGCGGCCACCGGGGCGTCGGGGCCGTCGTGCTCGGCGCCGGCGTGGTGGTGGCCCTCGCGCTTGTCGCCGCCGGCCTTCGCATGCTGCGCCGGGCGGGGAGGCTGCGCGGACAGATCCCACTGGGCGCCGAACTGGATCCGGATGGTGACGTGATTCTCGGGCCGGTCCACCCGGACGCCGCACAGGAGTGGGCGAGGGTGAACCGACCCGGGTTCGTCACGATCGTGCGCTAGCCGCGGGCGGAGGCGTCGGCCAGTTCGAGGTCGGGGGTGCTCGGCTGCCGGCGGATCCTGCGCACCGCGAGCCAGGCGATGGCGAGCGCGCCCAGCGCGTACAGGCTGTAGCTGATCAGGTTGACCACGAGTTCGGCCGTGCTCTTGCTCGAACCCATCAGGAACGCGTGCCACGAGTAGGTGAACAGGGCGCCGCAGGCCAGCGCGAAGCGGTGCCACCGGCCCCAGCCGGAGCGGCGCGACCACGTGCCGACCAGGTAGCCCGCGATGGCGAGGGCGAGCAGCATGAACGTGACGCCGAGCCAGACCACATCCACCAGAATGCCGCCCATGAACAGGCCGCCGGTCGCGAGGGCGATGACGAACACCAGCCACGGGTTAGGTGCCGTCGCCTCCCGTGGCACCGCCGAGCCGGGACGCGGCAGCAGGAACGCGACGACGACCAGGACGACGACGAGGGCGGCGGAGACGGCGAGCTGCCCGGGCTTCGCGATGAAGTGCTTGCCGTTGCCGTACGAGATGGCGAACGTGATGACCGACCCGACCACGAACAGCGCCGCCGTCACCCAGAGACCCACCCGACCCAGCCACGGCTCGGTGCGCCGGTCCAGCGACGATTCCTCCACGATGGCCACCGGGGTGCTGATGCTCCAGATGGTGTGCAGCGACAGGACGAAGACGGTCCACGGGATCCCGATGCCCAGCAGCGGCACGAATCCCGGGTCGAGCAGGTGGTCGTCCGTGTAGTTCGGGTTGAACAGCGACTGGGTCAGCAACCCCTCTTCGAGTACTCCGAAGGCGAGCGCCAGGGTCACCATCGTCGGCCAACCACGGTGGGTACGGCGGACCACCTCCCGGATCAGCAGCGCGCCGCCGCCGTACATCGGTGCCAGCGCGACGATCAGCGGGAGGAGCACGATCGGGAAGTCACCGAGGAAGAACTCCGCGATCAGCGGTGCGAGGAAGAACAGCGTGAACACGGGTGCCAGGCGGCGCATGGTCGGTCCCTTCGAACAACGGCTCTTTTCAATGCCGAAACGGTAGGGCCGGCGGGGCACCGCGCGCCTCGGCGCAGGACCTGATCCACAACCTCCACCCCCGGGTGGAGAGAACGCGGTCGTGAGCCCGCTCCGCGGTCGCGAACGCCGCCACGGCGCCGGATCGGCGGCCGGAGCGCCGGCGGACCGCCCCGGATCTCCACCCCGGGATGGAGACCGAGGATCGGGCCGTACGCCGAGGCCAGCGACCCCTTGTGCGGCCTACCGTTTCGTTCATCGCAGCGCGACACACCAACGAGGAGTCGAAATGCCGCAGAGCCTGATCTACGCCGGCCTCATGGTCGCGTTCTTCGCATGGGCCATCACCATGCAGGTCGTCCGCAAGAACGTCAGCGTCAAGCGACTGGTGCTGCTGCCGGCGGGCTTCACGGTCCTGGCCCTGGCCAGCGACCACGGTTGGGCGCAGCGCCTGCACACGCCGGCCGCGTTCGGCTTCTTCGCCTTCGGTCTCCTGCTCGCGGTGGGCATGGGCTTCGTGCGCTCGGCGACGATGAGGGTGTGGCAGGCCGAGAACGGCTGGGTTTCCCAGGGCGGATGGCGGACCGTCGTCGCCTGGCTGGCGACCTTCGCGGTACGGGTCGCGGTGATGCTCCTGGCGATGCGCGTCGGCGTGGCCGAGGGCGCCGGGGAGATCGTGCTGTTCGTGGCGGTCACGCTCGCCGCGCAGAACCTGTTCATCGCGAGGCGCGCCGGCCTGTTCGGGCGTACCGCGTCGCCGGCCGCCACCCCGGCGAGCCTGTCCTGACCCGGCTGGCGGTTGGTTGCCGGCGATCCGCTGAGGATGAAGAATGAGCACTCATCGCGAGGGGGTCCTGATGTCGGCCAACGATGCTCCGGTTCCCCAGTGGCGGTGGGCGCTCCCGGTCGGCCGGGCGATCGGACTGGTCGTCGTGGCGGTGGCCGCGCTCAAGGCGTCGCCTGAAGGGCACCGGGTCGCGATCGGTGCGGCGCTCGCCGTCTGCGTCGCGGGCGCCGCGTACGGTCTGCTGTTCGCCCGGCCGTTGTGGGGACAGCGCCTCATCGGGCTCGTCGGTCTCGCCGGTGGCGGTGTCGCGCTCGCGGTCATCGACCCGCACGGGCCGGGCTGGCTGGCCGGCGCCATCGCGATCGCGGCCGGGCTGGTCCGGCTGCCGACGCGGCCGGGCCTCATCTTCATGGCCGCCACCGGCGTCGCCCTCACCGTCGCGCCGCTGGTCCGGGGCGAAACCGGGCAGGTGGCGGTTAACGCGTCGATCTGCGGCGGCTGCGCGGTACTCGGGATGATCCTGGAGAACTCACGCAGCCGGGCGGTGACCGCGGAACGGCTGCTCGCCAGCGAGCAGGCGGCGCGGGAGTCCGCGGCCGAGGCGGAGCGCTACGCCGAACGGCAACGCCTGGCCCGCGAAATCCACGACATCCTGGCGCACACGCTGTCCGCGCAGACCGTTCAGCTGGAGGGCGCGCGGCTGCTGCTGGAGCACGGCCAGCCCGTCGGCGAGGTGAGGCAGCGCATCGAGTCGGCGCAGCGGCTCGCCCGTGACGGGCTGGAGGAGACCCGCCGGGCGGTGCACTCGCTGCGCGGCCAGACGCGCCCGTTGCCGGAGACGTTGCAGGAGTTGGCCACCACCGCCGGTGCGACCTACCGTCAGCAGGGTGAGCCGCGGCCGGTTCCGGCCCAGGCCGCGCTGGCCATCGAGCGGACCGTCCAGGAGGCGCTGACCAACGCCCGCAAGCACGCGCCCGGCGCGGCGGTGACGGTCACCATGAGCTTCGGCGACGACCACGATGAGGTCGAGGTCTGCGACGACGGTGCCACCGGAGCGCACGCCCCACTCTCGAACACCGGCAGCGGCTATGGTCTAGCCGGCATGCGTGAACGCGCCGAGCTCATCGGCGCGAAACTGGCGACCGGGCCGCATGCGGTCGGCTCCGGTGGGAAGGGGTATCGAGTATGGCTGACGGTTCCGCGGAACGCGCCGTCCGCGTCGTGATCGCCGACGATCAGCGGATGGTACGCGACGGACTTCAGCTCATGCTCTCGCTCGTCGGAGGCGTCGAGGTGGCGGCGGTGACAGCGGACGGCGACGAGGCGGTGGCCGCCGTCGCCGCGCACGATCCCGACGTGGTGCTCATGGATCTGCGGATGCCCCGCTGCGACGGGGTGACCGCGACGAAGCAGATCCGGGCGGAGCACCCGCGCACCCAGATCGTCGTGCTGACCACCTTCGCCGACGACGATGAGGTCCTCGCCGCCCTGCGCGCCGGCGCCCGCGGGTACCTGACCAAGGATGCGGGCGCGGACGAGGTGGTCCGGGCCATCCGCCACGTCGCGGACGGCCATGCCGACCTCGATCCGGCGATCCAGCGCCGGCTCCTCGAACTCGTACCGAACCAGGTGGGTGTCTCGCGTGCCTCGGCGGAGGGACTCACCGACCGCGAGGCGGAGGTGCTGCGCCTCATCGCGGCGGGGCTGTCGAACGCGGAGATCGCGGCGCAGCTCGTGGTCAGCGAGTCCACCATCAAGACACACGTGAACCACGTGTTCGGAAAGATCGGCGTGCGCGACCGGGCCCAGGCCGTCACGTACGCGTTCCGCAACGGACTGGCGGACTGACGGGCCCCCGGCGACTGAGGGTTTGGCGTCCGGCGCGAGGTTAGGATGGCCGCGAGCGAGGCCGGACGGTACTCGGACCCCACCCTGAGGAGACCGGAGATGATCTTCATTACCGCGAAGTTCCGCGTACTGCCGGAGGACGCCGAGCGGTGGCCGCAGATCGTTGACGAGTTCACCCAGGCGACCCGGAGCGAGCCGGGCTGCCTGTGGTTCGACTGGTCGCGCAGCCTCGCCGACCCGAACGAGTACGTGCTCGTCGAGGCGTTCCGCGACGGTGAGGCCGGCGCGGCGCACGTGCAGTCCGAACACTTCAAGAACGCGCAGCGCACGCTGCCGCCGCACCTGGCCGAGACGCCCCGGATCGTCAACATGACGGTTCCGCAGGACGACTGGTCGGAGCTCGGCGAGATGGCGGTGACCGGCCGGGGCTGACGCCGGCCGCTCAGGCCGCTGCCGGCCGGTCGGGGCCGAGGTCCGCCGGACCGGCCGGCGCCAGCCGCAACAATGTTCCCGGCCGCCGCGTGTACGTATCAGCTTGGCTTGCTGGTGCGAGGGGAACGACATGCGGTCGCAGGGAGCACGGGTGGCGGCGGCGGTGGCCGTCGCGGTAGGACTGGCCGGACTGGTGCCGGCGTGCGGCGACGCGGACGGGGCGGGTGCGCCGCGCGGTGCGGCGACGGTGGCATCCCCGAACGGCGCCGCGTCGAGTCCGGCGTCGTCTCGCCCCGGCGCCCCGGCGACCGATCCCGTTCGGCCCTCGGACCCGCCCCCGGCGACGCGGCCCTCGGCCGGTGCGACGGACGTCGCCGCGGGCGGTCCCACGGGCGGTGCGAAGGGCCCGACGGGCGGGGCGCGGCCGTGCGCCCTCGAGCAGTTGACCATCAGGCTGGACGCCGGCACGAGCGCGAAGTTCGAGGAGTCGGCGCCGCTGATCCTCACGAACACCAGTGCGCGGCCGTGCACCCTGGCCGGCCTCCCCGGGCTGCGGCTCGGCGGTCCGGCCGGCGCGATGCCGACCAGCGTGCTGCCGCAGCCGGGCGCGACGGCCACGGTCCTGCTGAACCCGGGCGACAAGGCGTCGTACCGGCTGGTGTGGAACAAATATGAGAATCAGGGCGACGTCTGCCCGCCGTTCCCGAGCTCGATCATCGTCACGCCGCCCGGCGCGCAGCCCCAGACGTTGCCCTGGATCGCCGGTGTCGACGGGTCGGTGTGCGGCGGAACCATCAAGGTGTACCCGATCACCGAGGGCGGCGCCTGACCGACGGTCTCCGGCCGAGCAGTCGGGCGGCGTCGCGGGCGGCGTTGGTTGAGTGGGCAGCCTTGGTCAAGCGGGCGGGGTTGGTTGGGTGGGCAGTCGCGCGGCGATGCCGGCGATGATCAGTGTCAGGCCGTGGTCGAAATGCTCCGCGGGGTGCGGGGCGCTCAGGTGCTCGCCGACCGCGATCAGGCTCGGATGCCGCGTCGGATGCAGGGCGGCGGCCAGCCGGGCGCTGTCGGCCGGCCCCCCACCGTCCGGCAGGTCGGCGCCGTCGGGTAGGCCCGCGCTGTTGGGCAGGCCCGCGCTGGCGGGCGGGCCGGCGGCGAGTTGCTCCTCGGTGGCGTGCCCGACGACGTAGTACGTCACCGTGTCGGCCGTCCAGGCCGCGTCCCGGGCCGGCAGCCCCGCCCCGAGCAGCGCGCCGACCAGGGCCTCGCCGTAGGCCAGGGCGTTCGGCAGCGGGAAGAAGGAAGTCGCGAACAGGCGGCCGCCGTCCCGGCGGGACAGCAGCGCCCGGCGTAGCCGGTGGGCCAGCTCGGCGACCCGCCGGTCCCAGGGCGCGAGCGGGCTGAGGTCGTCGGCCACCCCGGCCAGCATCGCGTCGGCCATCGCCTCCAGCAGTGCCTGCTTGCTCTTGAAATGCCAGTACGTGGCGCCGTTCTGCACGCCGAGCGCGGTGGCGAGCCCACGCATGGTGAGCCGGTCCAGGCCGACCTCGTCGAGCAGGTCGAGCGCTGCCGCGCGGACGTCGGATCCGCTGAGCCTCATCATCGCCTCCGAGATCGGCTTTGCCAGGAAGATCATTATGACGCATACTTCAACGGCGTTGAACTTCAACGGTGTTGAAGTCTACCGCCAGATCGAGTGCGGGAAGGTGTGAGAGGCATGCGTGCGGTGCGGTTCGACGAGTACGGCGGGCCCGAGGTGCTGCGGGTACGGGAGGTGCCGGTACCCGAGCCGGGCGCCGGTGAGGTGCTGATCGAGGTGGGTGCGGCCGGCGTCACGCTGCCGGTCGTGCGGCTCACCCGCGGCGGGCCGACCGGCGGGGTACCGCTGCCACATATGCCCGGCGGTGAGGTGGCCGGTCGCGTGGTGGCCGTCGGCGACGGGGTGACCGCGTGGCGGCCCGGTCAGCGGGTCACCGGCCTGGCCTTCACCGGCGGGTACGCGCAGTTCGCCGTCGTAGGGGCCGGGATGCTCAGCGCGGTACCCGACGGGGCGGCCGACGCCGACGCGGTGGCCCTGGTGCGCAGCGGCCGGGTGGCGTTCGCCGCCCTGCACCTGTCGGCGGCCGGCGAGGGGGACCGGGTGCTGGTGACCTCGGCCGCGGGCGGGGTGGGGAACCTCGCCGCGCAGTTGGCCAGGGTGCTGGGCGCCGGCCGGGTGGTGGCCGCGATCGGCAGCCCGGACAAGGCGGACTTCCTGCGTGGCCTCGGCGTCGACCGGGTCGTCACCTACGACGAGCTACGCGCCGGGTTGGGGGAGTCCTTCGACGTGGTCCTCGACGGTACCGGGAGCGATGTGAATGGGGCGGGCGACGTGCAGGGGGCCTGCCTCGACGCGCTCGAACCCCTCGGTCGGCTGGTGTCCTACAACGCCGCCGGCGGGCCGGTGGACGTCAACGCGCTACGGATGCGCGCGCGTTCGGTCATCGGGCTGGCGATGCCGCACTTCGTGGCGCACCGGCGCGAGGTCTACGACCGGCACGAGCGGCGGCTGTGGGAGCTCCTGGCGGCCGGCGAGGTGCGGCCGGCGATCCACGCGCTGCTGCCGCTGGAGGAGGCGGCCGAGGCGCACCGCGTCATCGAGGCCCGGGCCAACCGGGGGAAGCTGGTGCTCGACCCGGCCGGGCGGTGAACCCGGCCGGGCGGTGCACCCGGGGCTCAGAGGTCGGTGTCCGGCTCCCCGTGCGCGGCGTGCCGGGCGGCCCGCTCCATGACGAGCCGGCCGAAGACTCCGTTGGGCCGGCGGCAGTCCGCGCAGATCAGGTGCGTGTCCAGCCGCCGGCCACCGCAGTGCTCGCAGCGGCCGTTGTCGCGCGGGTCGTGGTATTCGCGCAGCGCCCGGACGAGCGCCTCGGCGACCGGGCCGGTCAGGTCCAGGCCGGCCCGGTCGATGCCGGTGGTGATTTCGAGGTGGGCGACCGGCGCGCCGGCCGGCGGGGGCTCCAGCGCGCCGATGTCCGCCACGAAGCCGCGCAGGGCGGCCAGCAACTCGTGCTCGGCCTGTCCGCTCACGCGCTCACGCGCTCGCCGTGAGCTGGGTGGCGACCCGCGAGGCGATCACGTCGAGGTGGTCGAGGTCAGCCAGGTCGAGGATCTGCAGATAGAGCCGCTCGACCCCGAGTTCGGCGTACGCGCCGATCTGCTCGACCACCTGGTCCGGGGTGCCGTACAGCGGAGGGGTGCGCCCGATCCGCTCGGCGCGCCGGCGCGCGTCCTCCTCGGTGAGGCCGCACGCGATCGTCTGGGCGGCGGAGCGCACCGGGGCGGCCCGGCCGGAGGCGGCCCGCTCGTACTGCTCGCACGCGATCGTGACCCGTTCGAACGCCTGCCGGGTCTGTTCGACCGTGCCGAACCCGACGTTGAACTCGTCCGCGTACCGGACGGCCAGCGACGGGGTGCGCTTCGGGCCGTGCCCGCCCACGATCACCCGCGGCCCGCCCGGCTGTACCGGCTTGGGCAGGGCAGGCGAGTCGGTGAGGCTGTAGTGCTTGCCGGAGAAGCTGAATTTCTCGCCGGCCGGGGTCTGCCACAGCCCGGTGATGATGGCCAGCTGCTCCTCCAGCCGGTCGAAGCGCTCGCCCACCGGCGGAAACGGCACCCCGTACGCGGTGTGCTCCGCCTCGTACCAGCCGGCGCCCAGCCCCAGTTCCACCCGGCCGCCGCTCATCTGGTCGACCTGCGCGACGGTGATCGCCAACGGGCCGGGCAGCCGGAACGTGGCGGAGGTGACCAGGGTGCCGAGACGGATCGTGGACGTGCCCTCGGCGATGGCCGCGAGCGTCGCCCAGGCGTCGGTGGGCCCGGGCATGCCGTCGCCCTCGCCCATGGACAGCAGGTGATCGGACCGGAAGAAGCCGTCGTAGCCCAACTCCTCGGCGTGGCGGGCCACCCGGAGCTGATCGGCGTACGTGGCACCCTGCTGGGGTTCGACGAAGATAACCAAGCGCATACGGTTACCTTGTCACGGTCCCTCCAGCGTCGCCCCCCGGACCTCCCGACCGGCCAGCGCCACCACGTCGGCCAGCCGGTTGGCGAATCCCCATTCGTTGTCGTACCAGCCGACCACCTTCACCGTGTCGCCGACCACGGTGGTGAACCCACCGTCCACGATGCACGACTCGGTGGTGCCGATGATGTCGGAGGAGACGATCGGCTCCTCGGTGTAGCCCAGGTATCCCTTGAGGCTGCCCTCGGCCGCGGCGGCCAGCGTGGCGTTGACCTCGTCGACCGTGGTGGGGCGGTCGACCCGTAGGTCGAGGTCCAGAACGCAGCCGATGATGGCCGGCACCCGCACGTGCAGCCCGTCGATCCGCCCGGCCAGCTCGGGGAACACGCTGCCGAGCGCGTGCAGCGAGCCCGGCTTGAGCCGGGCCGGGATCAGGTTCACCGAGGCGGCCCGCCCCATCCGCGGGTCCCAGTGCGGCGCGTCGTGCAGCGAGCTCTTTGTCGGGTCGAAGGCGTGCACCGTGGTCAGCATGCCGCCGAGCAGCGAGAGATTCTGTCGCAGGGTGGCGATGATCGGTGCCGCCGCGCTGCTGGTACAGCACGCGGGCGAGACGAGCCGGTGCCGCCGGGAGTCGAAGTCGGCCTCGTTGATCCCCATCAGCACGGTGAGGTCGGGGTCGACCGTGGCGGTCGAGACGACCACCCGCCGGGCGCCCGCGTCCAGGTGCCGCCGCGCCTGCTCGGCGGCGAAGAACTGGCCGGTCGCCTCCAGTACGACGTCCACACCGAGGTCGCCCCAGGGCACCGCACCCACCTGCGGCCGGTGGAAGGACCTGATCGGCCGGCCGTCGACCAGTATCGTGTCGCCGTCGACCGTCACCTCGGTGTCCAGCCGGCCGCGCACCGAGTCGTACCGCAAGAGGTGTGCCTGCGACCGGGTCTCCGCGAGGTCGTTGATGGCCACCACGTCGATCTCCGGTCGATTCCGGCAAACCCGCCAGAAACAGCGACCAATGCGACCCATCCCATTGATTCCGACGCGAATTGTCATAAGACCGCCTGCCCCCACCCCGAGCATCAAGTTCGCTTAGAGCCTAATCGATGACGTGAGGGTGGCGTGGTGACGAAAATAGGACCAACGGTGTACGTCAATGCCAAAGGATTTGCTTAATCGACTTACTATCCGGCCGGGAAAATCTCCACGTGAGCCTCCGGTGCCGTCCGCGCAGTGAGAGCTTTCAGTGCACGGAGAAGCCGCCGTCGACGAACAGCGCCTGGCCGGTGATGTGTGCGGCGGCGGCCGAGGACAGGAACACCGCCGCGCCGGCGAAGTCCTCGGGCTCCCCGTTGCGACCGACCAGGGTGCGCTCGGCCATCGCGAGGGCCCGCTCCGGGTCGGCGAAGATCGCCTCGGTCATCGGGGTGTGCACCACCCCCGGGGAGATCGAGTTGCAGCAGACCCCGTCGCGCGACCAGGCCTCCGCCTGGCTGCGGATCAGTCCGGCCACGCCGGCCTTGGAGGCGCCGTAACCGCCGCTGTTGCCGTACGCGCGGACGCTCTGCTGCGAGGTGACGGTGATGATGCGGCCGAAGCCGCGAGCCGCCATGCTCGGACCGAAGTGCTGACCCAGCAGGTACGGGGCGGTGAGGTTGACCGCGATCGTGCGGTCCCAGTCCGCCACGGTCAACTCCGGCAGCGGCGGCCGGATGTTCACCCCGGCCGCGTTGACCAGGATGTCGACGTGCGGCACGCGGGAGGTCAGCGCGGCGATCGCGTCCCGGTCGGCCAGATCCACCGGCAGGTGGGTGGCGGTGGCACCCTCGTCGGCCAGTTCCTTCACCGTCCGGGCGAGCGCCTCCTCGCCGCGGGCCACCAGGATCAGCTCGGCGCCGGCGCGGCCGAGTGCCATCGCGATGGCCCGGCCGATGCCCGAACTCGCCCCGGTCACCATTGCCAACCGGCCGCCCAGCCCGAACAGGCGCCGCAGATACTCGTCGGTCACCGCTCGATTCTGCCCGCGGGCGACCGCTGCTACGCCTCCGGTACCCGGACCGGGCGGTGCGGCCCGGGCGGCCGGGCGCCGGAGGGGCGCGAACCGACCGGCCGGGTACCGGAGGGGTGGGTACCCGCCCACCGACACGCCGTGCACATCCCGCGATGGGTATCGACCTCGGCCGTACCGCGGTTTAGGTTGTGACCAGCCATGACGTACCCCCTTGCCATCCCGACTAACGACCGCACGACCGGCCGGTCGCTCGGTCGCGGGGGGCCGGGGCCGCCGGTCAGGCCGCGACGCGCACCCGTCGCGGCGGCGGCAGGCCCAGTGCCGGCAGTAGATCCGCGAGGCAGGTCTGCACCCGACCGGGGTCCGGCAGCCGCCACTGCGCCTCGGTCGGTGACACCACCCAGCGGACCCGCCCGCCCGGTTCCCGGGTTGGCGGGGCGGGCACCCACGATCCCCGCCCGTGCAGGACCACATCGGTGCGCCCGGCCAGTTCGGGGCACAGCCGCGAGCCCGGACCGACCAGGATCATCCAGTGGCCCGCGGGGGTCACCGCGACCGGACCGCCGCCCGCGGCCTGCGCGATGCCCGCCCCGGGGCAGGCCGACACCTCCAGCACGTCGAAGGTCAGGCCGGTGGGGAGAAGCACCGAGAACGGGCGGCGTGACCACCAGCCGCCCACCACATCCGGATCGTGGGACACGAGGTCCGGCCGCGCCGGGTGGCATGCGACGGTGCGGCATCCCGTTCCGCAGCAGAACCGGCCCCGGGCCAGGTAGGCCCCCGGAAGCACGTCCCAGCCGTGCTCCGCATAGCCCAGCGCGCTGCTTCGCAGGCGCACTCGTTCGAACTCGCCGCGGAATCGTATCCGCATTGTTACCCCTTCCGCTGAAGGATCAGCGTCACCTCGGTGGACTTTCCGTCGTTGCGACAAGCAAAGAGCAGTTTGGATGTTGCAATCCAAGGTATGGGCAAAACCCCATGAATAGGCGCACTCGCAGTGCGACCCGAGGGCAAGCGGGTGGTACACCGGCCGGGCGAGGGGGAGGGCAGCGCGCGTGGACGAGCTCCCGATAGGTCGGCGCGTCGCATACTGGCGCACCCGACGCAGGCTGTCCCAGCAGGTCTTCGCCGACCGCCTGGGCAAGTCCAAGAGCTGGGTCGACAAGGTCGAGCGCGGCGTACGCAGGCTCGACAAGTTCTCCGTCATCTATGAGATCGCCGACCTGCTGCAGATCGACGTCCAACTGCTGCTCGGTCGGGAGCCCGACCGGCGGCCGGGCGGGCCGGCCTGCCTGGATCAGGTCGAGGTCACGGAGATCCGGTCAGCTCTGGAGCGCTACGACCAGATCAGCACCTTCTTCCACGCCCCGCCGCAGCCGCCCTCCATCGACGAGCTGCGCAAGGCGGTGCAGCATGCCTGGTTGAGCTACCAGCATGCCAAGTACGGGCCGCTGGCCCGGGTGCTGCCGAAGCTGCTGCGCGACGCGCAGGCCGCCGACACCGCGTGCGCCAGCGGCGAGGCCAGCCTGCTCGCCGCGCACCTGCTCGGCCAGGTGTACCAGATCGCCTCGTCGTGCCTGCGCAAGCTGGGCGAGCTGGAGCTGGCCTGGCTGGCGGCCGACCGGTCGATCGCGGTGGCCCTGCGCGCCGGCGACCAGTTGCTGGCCGGCACGGCCAGCTACCGGGTGGGCAGCGCGCTGCTGGCCCTGGGGCGGGCCCGCCCCGCGCTGGAGGTGAACGTCAACATCGCCAACCGGCTGGCGCCCGGCGACGCCTGCCGGGCGACCCCCGAGCACTTCTCGGTCTACGGCATGCTGCTGCTGCAGGGTGCGATGGCGGCGGCCCGGATCGGCGACGGCGCCACGGTGCGTGATCTGCTCACCGCGGCCGACGCCGCGGCCCGCGCGGTGGGCGGCAGCCACAACTACTACTGGACGAGTTTCAGCCCCACCAATGTCGACCTGCACCGGGCGGCGGCAATGGTCGAATTGGGCGAGGGCGGACTGGCCGTACAGACGCACGAGCATCTCGACAGGGCGAGTTTCGCCGCTATGCTGCCCGAGCGCCGGGCGCATCATTATGTGGATCTCGCACGCGGACTCGCTCAAGTAGGGGATATTGAGCGGGCAAGTGAGATGCTTCTGGAGGGGGACCGGCTAGCACCTTCCGAGATCCGCTGCCGCCCGGTCGCTCACGAAGTACTGTCTGACGTATTGCGCCGGACGAAGGGGTCGCCGAGTGCGCCGGTCGCCGAACTCGCCGAGACCATGGGGGTCGGGGTATGACGCGGGCGACCGCGGCCCCCGGATACTTTACGTGATCGCCTGCGGCTCCCCGATCGCTCGGGGAGTCGGGCGGCTCGTCGAACTGGCCCAGCGGGACGGCTGGGATGTGTGCGTGGTGACGAGCCCCGATGGTCGGAAGTTCGTCGACGTGGTGGCGCTGGCGGAGCAGAGCGGGCACCCCGTGCGCTCGACCTTCAAGAACCCGGGCGATCCGGACGTACTCCCCGATCCGGACGCCATGATCGTGGCTCCGGCCACCGTAAACACGATCAACAAGTGGTCCGCCGGGATCGCCGACACCCTGGCGCTGGGCCTGCTGATCGAAGGCCAGGGCAAGGGGTTGCCGATCGTCGCCGTGCCGTACACCAACGCGGCCATGGCCAATCACCCGGCGTTCCTGGAGAACATCACCCGGCTGCGAGGCTGGGGCATAGCGGTGCTGTTCGGCGAGGACCAGGTGCGGCTGCTGCCACCCGGCTTCGGCGAGGCGGCCGTCGATGGCTTCCCCTGGCACCTCGCGCTCGAGGCGCTGCGGGATGCCGCGCCGATCCCGAGGAGATGAGGTCGGCCGCTGGTAACCTCGCGGCCGTGACCAGTGTGGGCGAGGTTGTGGCGTACTTCAACGAGCGTTACCCGCCAGGCTGGGCCGAGGACTGGGATCGGGTCGGTCTGGTGGTCGGTGAGCCGGATGCGCCCGTTCGCCGGGCGCTGTTCGTCGTCGACTGCGTGCCGGAGACCGTCGAGGAGGCGGTCGCCGCCGGCGCGGACCTGATCGTCGCTCACCACCCGCTGCTGTTGCGCGGAGTCTCCAGTGTGGCGGCCACCACGTACAAGGGAAAGATCATTCATCGGCTGATCAAGTCCGGTACCGCCCTGTTCGTGGCGCACACCAACGCCGACGTCGCGGCCCCCGGGGTGTCCGACGCGCTGGCCGGGCTGCTCGGCCTGACCGACACCCGTCCGCTGCGTCCCGCCGAGGGCGCCGCTGCCGGGGGCGGGCGCGGGACCGGCCGGATCGGCTCGCTGCCGGCGGCCAGGTCGCTCTTCGAACTGACCGCGCTCGCGGCGCGGGTACTGCCCGCCACCGCCTGGGGGGTACGCGCCGCCGGCGACCCCGACCGCATGGTCAGGACCGTGGCGGTGTGCGGCGGCGCGGGCGACACGTTCCTGGCCGACGCCGGTGCGGGCGGGGCGGACGCGTACCTGACCGCCGACCTGCGCCACCACCCCGCCAGCGAACACCTCGCCGCCGGCGGTCCGGCCCTGCTGGACGCCGCGCACTGGGCCACCGAACGTCCCTGGCTCGACCGGGCCGCCGCCGACCTCACCGGGGCGACGGGAATACCGGCCATGGCCAGCGATCTTGTTACCGATCCGTGGACCGTGCGAGTAGCATCCGGCGAGCCGCCGGCCACGGCACCTAACCACCTATGAAGGAGTCGCGCCCGTGAAAGCCGATCCCCAGGCGCAACGCCGCCTCCTTGACCTCCAGGCCATCGACCTCGCGCTGACCCAGCTGGCCCACCGCCGCCGCAACCTGCCGCAGATCGCGGAGCTGGACCGGTTGGCCCGGCAGATCACCGCCGCCGACGACGAGCGGGTCAAGGCCCAGGTCGGCGTCGATGATCTCGACCGGGACATCGCCCGGCTGGAGAAGGACGTCGAGCAGGTGCGCGCCCGGCGGGCCAAGGACCAGTCGCGGCTGGACGCGGGCACCGGGCCGGCCCGGGAACTTGAGGCGCTTCAGCACGAGCTGACCTCGCTGGCCCGGCGCCAGTCCGAACTGGAAGACGCCGAGCTGGAGCTGATGGAGCAGCGCGAACAGGCCGAGACCTCGCTCAACCAGACCGTCGGCCGGCTCACCGAGACGCGCAAGGAGCGCGAGCAGGTCGAGGCGGCCCGCGACCAGGCGCTCGCCGAGATCGCCAAGGACGAGGAGTTCCGCTCCGCCGGCCGGGGGCCCATCGTCGCCGACCTGCCGGCCGACCTGATCGCGCTGTACGACCGGATCCGCGAGCAGTCCGGCGGTATCGGCGCGGCGCTGCTGCGGGCGGGCCGCTGCGAGGGCTGCCGGCTGGAGATGTTCGGTGGCGAGCTGGCCGCGGTGCGGTCGGCGGCGCCGGACGAGGTGGTGCGCTGCGAGGAGTGCCGGCGGATCCTGGTACGTACGGCGGAGAGCGGCCTGTGAGTGTCGATCGGGTGGTGGTCGAGGCCGACGGCGGGGCGCGGGGCAACCCGGGCCCGGCCGGGTACGGGGCCGTCGTCCTCGACGCCGCTTCCGGCGAGGTACTCGCCGAGCGGGCCGAGTCGCTGGGCATCACCACGAACAACGTCGCCGAGTACTCCGGCCTGATCGCCGGTCTCACGGCGGCGGCCGAGCTGGGCGCCACCGAGGTGGACGTCCGGATGGACTCCAAGCTGGTCGTCGAGCAGATGTCCGGCCGCTGGCAGATCAAGCACGCCGGGCTGCGGGTGCTGGCCGCCGAGGCCGCGACGCTGATGCGCCGCTTCGACACGGTCCGCTTCGGCTGGATCCCCCGGGAGCGCAACAAGCACGCCGACGCGCTGGCCAACCGGGCGATGGACGAGGCGGCCGGCAAGCCACCCCAGGCCATCAAGACCGTGCCCACCCGCGCGCCCGCCGCGGCGGCGGACGAGTCCCGGATCGTCGCCGCACCCGACTCCCCGGCCCGCGCCGCGGCCCGGGCGGTCGCCGCGGCGGCCGCTGGTACCGGTGCGCCCGCCCGGCCCGAGCCCGCCATCAACGTCGAGCCCGGCGCGGCCGTCGCACCCACCACCGCCATCCCGGACGGCGCCACCCCTGGCAGCGCCACCCTGGGCGGCGTGACGCTGGGCGCCGTGGCCCCGGAGACCGGGGCCGGGCCGGATGAGTTCGTCGAGCCGGACGCGCCGGCCGCCGGGCACCGGCCCTCCTGGGAGCGGCCGATGGGGCAGCCCACCCGGCTGATCCTGGTGCGGCACGGCGAGACCGAGATGAACTCCCAGCGGCGCTACTCGGGTCGGGGCGACGTGCCGCTCAACGAGCGCGGCCTGGCCCAGGCCAGGGCGACGGCCGCACGGCTGGCCGCCCTGGCCGGCACGGTGCCGGTCGTGGTCAGCTCGCCGCTGTCCCGGGCCGCCGCCACCGCCGCCCTGATCGCCGCCGAACTCGGCGACGTGCCGGTCACCACCGATCCCGAGCTGATCGAGTCGGACTTCGGCGACTGGGAGGGGCTGACCTTCACCGAGGTACGCGAGGGCTGGCCGGCGCACCTGGCCAAGTGGCTGGACTCGCCCGCCGTGGCGCCGCCGGGCGGCGAGTCGTTCCGGGCGGTGGACCGGCGGGTACGGCGGGTGGCCGCCCGGGTGCGCGACGCCCACCCGGGGCGCACGGTCGTGCTGGTGTCCCACGTGTCGCCCATCAAACTGCTGCTGCGCGACGCGCTCGCCGCCGGCGACGCCTTCCTCTACCGGCTGCACCTCGACCCGGCCGGTGTGTCCATTGTGGACTCGTGGCCGGACGGCGGGGTGGCCGTGCGTACCGTCAACGACACCGCGCACCTGGCCGGCCTGGAGTTGGCGGACTGAGCGCTCGGGGCTGAGCGTTCGGGACTGAGCGCTCGGGGATCGAGGGCCGCCGCTACGGCATGCCCTTGCTGGCGATGGCGGTCAGCTGGGGGATCAGCCACGGCGCGATGAGCTGCCGCACCCCTTCCGGGGTGAAGTGCAGCCCGTCGCTGCGCACCTGCAGGCCGTTCACGCTGTCGATGTAGGTGCCGCTCGGGCAGACCAGCCTGTTGAGATCCAGCACCATCGTGTTGTCCGGGTGCCGGGCCGTCTCGGCGCGGAGGTCCCGGTTCCAGGCGTCCACCCGGGACGGTTGGTCCTCGTCGTACAGCCCGCCGTCCGGGCGCTCGGCCCGGTGCGTGTACGCCGCGGTCAGCAGTACCACCCGGGCGCCACGCGACCCCGCGATGGTGACCGCCCGGTCCAGCTGCCCGGTCAGGTACGCGTCGAAGTCCGGCTTGCCCACGTGCGTGTATTTGCCGCCCAGCTTGGCGTCCATCAGCTCCCAGCGGTTGAGCAGGATCACCGACACGTCGGGATCGTCGGCGTCCACGCCCTGCTGCCAGCGCGACGGCCAGCTCGGGCAGTACGGGTACAGGCTGTGCGGGCTGCCCAACTCCAGGATGTCGGACTGCGTCGTGATCCCGCAGCCCTCGATCGCCCGGGTGTGCACGTCCACCCCCGGCTCATCCGGCAGGTAGCTGCCGATGGTCCAGGACACCGAGTCGCCGAAGAAGTCGATGCGCGGCTGCGCCCCCGGCCGGCGGCCGGACCGCCGCATCGGCGGTGGCGTGCGCGGGGTCGCGGTACCGGTGGTTCCCGGCGAGAACACCGGATTCGGCGGGGTCTTGAGGGCGGTGTTGCGGGCCGGCGTGGGGATGGTCGCCACCACGACCACCACCGCGGTCGCCAGGACCGCCAGCACGGCGGTGCCGGCCGGCGCCAGCCGGGGTATCCGGCGCAGCCACCGCCCGCGTCGGATCGGCTGCTCGATCGCGAGGTACGAGGCGATCGGGATGACCAGCACCAGACCGAGGCGCAGCCCCAGCAGCGACGGGCCGGACAGCCCGGTGCGTTCCGCGTTGACGAACTGGAATAGCGGCCAGTGCCACAGGTACACCCCGTAGGAGATCCGGCCCAGCCACACCAGCGGCGGCAGCGCGAGCAGCCGGGCGGTGGGGGAGTTCGGGCTCACCACCGCGTGCGCCAGGATCACCGCCACCGCCACCGCGGCCAGGGTGAGCCCGCCCGACCGGTACAGCCAGGCCGACGTGCCGGCCGCGTTGGTCAGCATCCAGCCCAGCCCGGCCGCCGCCAGGATCGCCAGCGCGCCCAGTGTCGGATGCACCTGCCGGGGGCCGGTGTGCCGGGCGGAGCTGCCGGCCAGGCCGAGCAGCAGCGCCAGCGCACAGCCGATCAGCAGCGCCTGGGCCCGGCTGTCGGTGCCGAAGTACACCCGGTTGAGGTTGGTCGGGTCGAACAACTGCGACGCCGCGTACGACGAGGCACCCACCCCGGCCAGGGTGAGCGCCAGCAGCATCACCCGGCCCCGGCGGGTGCCACCGTGCCGGGTCGCGAGCCATCCCAGCGCGCCGACCACGATCAGCGGCCAGACCAGATAGAACTGCTCCTCGATGCCGAGCGACCAGGTGTGCTGCAGCGGCGACGGCGCCGAGGTCTGGGCGAAGTAGTTTCCGGCGCCCCGGTAGATCATGCGCCAGTTCGCCACGTACACCAGCGCCGACAGCCCGTCCCCGCGTAGCAGCCGCAACTCCACGGTCGGCAGCAGGAACTGCCCGGCGATGACCACCGCGATCAGCAGCACCAGCAGCGCGGGCAGCAGCCGCCGCGCCCGCCGGGCCCAGAACCCGGACAGGCTGATCCGGCCGTGCTTGTCGTGCTCCGCCAGCAGCAGCGAAGTGATCAGGAACCCGGAGAGTACGAAGAACACGTCGACGCCGAGGAACCCGCCCGGAATCCCGGGCACCCCGGCGTGAAACAGCACCACCCCGGCGACGGCGAACGCCCGCACCCCGTCGAGCGCCGGCCGGTACTGGAAGACCGGCTCGCCGGGCCGGGTGCCCTCCTGCGCCTGTGCTGACATCGACGGCCGATCCCTCGCCTCGCCTGTACGCGGGCCCCGGCCACCCCGTTCCGGATACCGGTCGCCGGCCCGCTTCCGCGG
This sequence comes from Rugosimonospora acidiphila, assembly GCF_039543385.1. Lineage (NCBI taxonomy): Bacteria > Bacillati > Actinomycetota > Actinomycetes > Micromonosporales > Micromonosporaceae > Rugosimonospora > Rugosimonospora acidiphila. Next base: position 175,918 of record NZ_BAABJQ010000006.1, on the reverse strand, counting down.
CTCGGTGCGCGTCCCCGTGCCAGTGCGCCGCCGGTGAGCCCGCACCTCCCTTGCCCCGGCCCGGGCGTGAATAAGCGAAGCGGGGCGGTTCTTCTCGAGCGGTCCGTTCCCGCGCCCGCTCCCCGCCCGCGCTTGTCCCGTGCCCGCCACCCGCTTGGTCCCGCGCCCGACCCGGCGCCCGCCCTGCATCCGCGCCGCTTGATCGACGCCGGGCGCATCATCGCCGCCCGGCGCATTCGGACGACCGCTCACAGACGAGCACATACCGCTCGGCGCAGCCCTCGGCGCGACTCGTGCGGAATTGCCCGACCCTCGGCGTAACCTCCGCCACGCCCGGGTCGATCAAGAAACCGGGCGATTACCCGGTGTGTTCTAGGAGGACTCATGGCCGAGCCCCAGACCCAACCGGTACCCCGTGCCCGGACCGGCCGCAGCCACTGGCACTGGCTGCTGTTCATCCCCGTCGCGGTACCGCTGATGGTCTTCCTCTTTAACTCCAAGAACCCGTACTTCCTTGGCTTCCCGCGCTTCTACTGGCTGCAACTGGCCTTCATCCTGCTCAGCGTGGCCACCACCCTGGTGGTGTACCGGCTGACCTCGAACGGGAGGGCTGGCCGATGAGGGACCACCTCACCGAGATCATCGTCGCGGCGGTGATCTTCCTGATCGTCAGCGTGATGGGCTTCATCGCCGCCCGCTGGCGCCGCCCCGACGACATGGGCCACCTCAACGAGTGGGGCCTGGGCGGGCGCAACTTCGGCAGCTGGGTCACCTGGTTCCTGGTCGGCGGCGACCTCTACACCGCGTACACCTTCGTCGCCGTGCCGGCGCTGCTGTTCGCGTCCGGCTCGCTGGGCTTCTACGCCGTCCCGTACACCGTGATCGTGTATCCGATGGTGTTCGTGGTGCTCGTGCGGCTCTGGTCGGTGTCGCACAAGCACGGGTTCGTGACCCCGGCCGACTTCGTGCGCGCCCGATCCGGCTCGTCCACCATGGCGTTGCTGGTCGCCATCACCGGCATCGTGGCCACCATGCCGTACATCGCGCTGCAACTGGTGGGCATCGAGTCGGTACTCAAGTCGATGCACGTCAACCCGACCTGGGCACTGATCATCGCGTTCGCCATCCTGGCCGCGTACACCTACCAGTCCGGGCTGCGCGCTCCGGCGCTGATCGCGTTCGTCAAGGACGCGCTGATCTACATCGTCGTCATCGTGGCGATCATCTACATCCCGTACAAGCTGGGTGGCTGGCACAAGATCTTCGACGCCGCCGACACCAAGTTCGCCAAGACCCAGGGCACCGTGCTCAACGCCGGCAACCAGTGGCAGTACATCACCCTGGCGTTCGGCTCCGCGCTCGCGCTGTTCCTGTACCCGCACAGCGTCACCGGCGTACTGGCCAGCCGCAGCCGCAACGTCATCAAGCGCAACATGTCCGCGCTGCCGGCCTACAGCCTGCTGCTCGGTCTCATCGCGCTGCTCGGCTACATGGCCATCGCGGCCAAGACCAAGCCGATCGTCACCGATGGCAAGGCGGACGGCAACACGGTCGTGCCGCAGCTGTTCGACCAGATGTTCCCGCACTGGTTCGCCGGCGTCGCGTTCGCCGCGGTGGCCATCGGCGCGCTGGTGCCCGCCGCCATCATGTCCATCGCCGCGGCGAACCTGTTCACCCGCAACATCTTCAAGGAGTACATCAAGCGCGACGCCACCCCAGCCCAGGAGGCGGCGACCAGCAAGATCGCCTCGCTGGTCGTGAAGATCGGTGCCGTGCTGGTCATCCTGCTGATCAGCCCGCAGTTCTCCATCGACCTCCAGCTGATCGGCGGCGTCATCATCCTGCAGACCCTGCCCGCCGTGGGCATCGGGCTCTACACCCGCTGGCTGCACCGCTGGGGCCTGGTCGCCGGCTGGTTGGTCGGCATGGGCCTGGGCACGTGGATGCTGTACCAGATCCCCAACCCGGCCACCAACCACGTGCACTTCGGTGGCTCGGCCTTCCCGCTGTCAAAATGGTTCGACCCGACCAGCATCGGACTGGACGCCAAGACACAGGTGTACGTCGGCTTCGTCGCGGTCGTGGCGAACGTGCTCGTCGCGATCATCGTCACGCTGATCTGCCGCGCCATCAAGGCGCCCGACGGCGTGGACGCCACCTCGCCGGACGACTACACGGTCGACGCGGGCGATGCGACTCCGCCGCCACTCGCCGAGGACCAACTCCCGGAGCCGGTACCCACCTCGTGATCCGCCTTCTTCCGGTTTCTTGATCGACCGCTCCGCGCCGGTCGGCCCCGCTCGCTCTCCGGGACCGGCCGGCGCTTCGGTCTCAGCGGAGTGCCGTGATCAGCAGGTAGCCGCCCACGATCAGGCCGAAGGCCACGATGGTGACGCGCAGTGCGGCGGCCGGCAGCAGCCGGGCCAGCCGGGCGCCCAGGTACCCGCCGACCAGCGTCGCCGGTGCGAGCGCCGCCACCGCCGCCCAGTCGACCCGGCCGACCAGCGTGAACACCAGCACGGTCACCAGCCCGACGACCGCCGAGGCGGCGTTCTTCAGCGCGTTGATCCGGGTCAGCGCCTCGTCGAGGACCAGCCCCAGCCCGGCCACCAGCATCACGCCGAGCGCCGCGCCGAAGTAGCCGCCGTACACCGCGCCCACCCCGACAACCGTGTGCATGCCGGCCATGCGGCGCCGCCGCGACAGCTGCGCCGGTTGCCCGACGACGGCGCGCAGCCGCTGCTGGAACGCGAGCACCAGGGCCGCTCCGATGACCAGGAACGGCACGATGACCTGGAACGCGCCGGCCGGGGTGGCGCGCAGCAGCAGGCTGCCGGTCAGCGTGCCGAGGGCGGTGGTGGGCACCAGCCTCAACAGCTCGGAACGGCGGCCGGCCAACTCGGCGCGATTGCCGTACACGCTCGCCAGATAACCAGGACATACCGACACGGAATTCGTGAAGTTCGCCGGCTTGGCGGGCAGCCCGATGGCCAACAGGGCGGGGAAGGTGATCAGCGACCCGCCGCCGGCGATGGCGTTCACGGTGCCGGCGGCGAGACCGGCGACCAGGAGCAGGGCGATGTGGGAGGGGCTCATGGGGTGCACAGGCTAGGTGCTCGACGGGCCGGGCGCTGCCCCGTTTCGTCGCGTGCTCCTGGTACCTCCTCGTTCCTCCTCCGAGGCGATCGGTCGATCGGCGCCGCGGCTTCGGCGTGTGGTCCGCGGGTCCGGCTTGTGGTCCGCGGGTCCGGCTTGTGGTCCGCGGGTCCGACTTGTGGTCCGCGGCTGGCGCGTCGCGTCGTGGAGGGCGTGCGGCGAAGCGGGACGGGGCGGACCGGTAAGATTGTTGCCGCGATGGACGAGTCGACTGGGCGGTCGCGTCGACCCTTCGGGGTCGCCGAGGAACGTCCGGGCTCCACAGGGCAGGGTGGTTGCTAACGGCAACCCGGGGCGACCCGCGGGAAAGTGCCACAGAAAGCAGACCGCCTCGCCCGCCGGCTCCGGCCGGTGGGTGCGGTAAGGGTGAAACGGTGGGGTAAGAGCCCACCAGCACCCCGGGTGACCGGGGTGGCTCGGTAAACCCCACCCGGAGCAAGGCCAAAAGGGCCGCTGCCGCGAGGCGGCGACCTGCGCAGGCGTTTGAGGGCTGCCCGCCCGAGCCTGCGGGTAGGCCGCTTGAGCCTGCCGGCGACGGCAGGCCTAGATGGATGGCCGCCCTCCCGTGCTTCGGTACGGGGGACAGAACCCGGCGTACAGGTCGACTCGTCTATCGCGTACCTGGTTGGGGTTCAGGTCGGGGCTCTGAGCTGCTTGTATGCGCGGTCGCTCATGGTCGTTGATGGTCAACATTGGTCGCCGTTTGACGCCCTGGACACGCCCTGACGCCCTGGAGACGCCCTGATCTTGGACCGGTGACCCCTGAGATTAGAAGCTGTGGCTCACGTCGCCCGTCCGGCTGCCGACCGGCGGGCGACGGCCTACGGTCGTGCGGTGGAGGGCGGTACTGGAGCCAGCTGAGGTCAAAGCGCGTAGGGCGTCAGCGGGGGAGGCTGGGGCAAACTTGACCCGTGCCAACTCCGCCGCTCATTCGCAAGGTTCGTTTCGACATCCGGCCGTGGGGTGGTGGCCCCGCCCGCGAGTTGCTGCCGTACGTCGACGATGTCAGCTTGGTGAAGCTGGTTTCCGGCTTTGAGCTTGCCTCTGGTTACGACGTGCCCGGCGAGTATGCCGGGCTCGTGCTCGATCATTTCAAGTTCGGTGACCTGACCGCCTACCTTGCCGGAGAACCAGAATCGGCTTACCGGGCGAGCGGGGGCGTGATCGCCCTTCTCGGTTGCGACTGCGGTGAGGTCGGCTGCTGGCCGCTGGAAGCCTGGGTGCTCTGTGACGATGACTGGGTGACGTGGCGCGGCTTTGTCCAGCCGTACCGCCCTAAGCGCGACTACGGGAGCTTCGGCCCCTTCGTGTTTCGGCGGAGCCAGTACGAGCGTGCGGTCTGTGAGGCCGCCGCTGTCGTCACGTCCAGTCCCTGACGGCCGCGGACGAGCGGCGTTGCTCGCGTACTGCCTGCGACGTGAAGCCCGACGAGCTGGCTGGCCACGGCGGCGACGGCCACCGCCTGGTCCTCGTCGCCGTTCCCGCCGATCACAGCGCCGCTGATACCGGTGGCAAGCCGCGTAGCGGCGCGGCAGCGATCGCCGGAACCACGCGGAACGCGCACCACTCCGGCGATCGTCACGGCGTCTGGTCGCGTTGTCTGACCGGCCGGAGCTTCGTGGACTAGGTGCCGGTGGAGGTGCGGGCGCGCCGCGGTGCGCGATGCCGGCGCCCCAGCGCCGCCAGCAGCGTGGCGCGAGCGCGCCCGCTGCGCCGCGCTCGCGCGGCGCCTTGATCCAGAAGAGAACGAATCGGCAGCGCAACGACGCTGACCTTTGACGCTGACCTTGCCCTGTCCGTAGAACGGCTTCCTGTCAGCCGTGGCGAGGGACGGCCCACACATGAGCTGGGCCCGATGGCCGCGTTAGAGGACCGATGCTCGTACATTCGGCCCTATGCATGACCGAGATCTCTCGACTAAATTTTCCCTATGGCGGACGTGATTGGCGTGCACCGCCCTAGCAGCGGGTGGGGAAGACGTGCCGAACATGCTTGCTCACGGGCTCCGGCCGGGCGGGCTCGAGCACATAGACCTGGTGTCTCTGGGACTGTCGCCGGTTCAGAGTCTCCGCGATGAGCCTGGTACTAGGAACGGCTCCCGAGGAGGACAGCGGCGCGGAAACGCAGGACCGCTATAGCTGGCAGCATCACTGTACTGCGGCGGATTGCGCCGCGATGATGTCAGAGGATTCTCAGATACGCCGAATCGTGTGTGAAATTCACGAGGACTACGTAGTAGACCGCGGCGACGATGACATCGAGTTGGTCAGCTGCAAGCATCGAGAGACATCTCAAGGTCCCTGGTCCCTGACCGACATCTGCCTGGGGGGCGGGATAGCACACCTATTCTCGCGCTGGCATACGTTGTCGGCTGCTCGTGTACGGCTCGTGACCAACGCGGGTCTGAAGCCCGGAAAGGCAGAGGCAGGTGAAGTAGCAAACGCTTGCTTGAAGATGGCGGACGGTGTGCAGATCGACGATGAATTGGCGCTTTGCCGTGACCAGCTCGCATTTGCCCTTCTAGCGGCTCGGAGGCAGCGCGAATTTGACGGGATACCGCTCACGCCGCTGCCGCCAAGGCGGAAAGCGGAACGGCTCCCCCCGCCGCAAGACTTCCTGAATCTGGTCGAAAAATTCATGGGAGTCCTGCGTATATTGCCGGAACTTCCTTCGCGGCGTTACATTCGAACTCAGCATGTCGAGTATGTGATGCGTCCTGCCCTAGATAGCATTGGGCATAACCTGGATGCGGCCGGCGTCTGCTATGACGGACTCGTTGCACTTGTAGCGGCTCGCAATGCCGCTAATCCGTTGAGGGGTCAGTACTCGTCGTGGCTTAGCGAACCGCGGTTCGGTAGTGCCAGATCGGTTTTGACGGCGCTAGTGCAATCCCGAACAATTGTCCGTGACGACATCCTCGGGGCACTTGCCGATGCGCCTGATAGACCGCTACTGCGCCGTTGGACCACTACTGGTCATGACCGTCTCCGCGTAAAGCTAGTGGCGGGAGGTGTTCGAGGAACCCGTGTCAGTGGAGCGCTCCGCCTACGTGAAGCCTGGCTGGCGCAATGGGAGGAGTCTAAAAGAGATCTCCCGGGAGACGAGGCTGAGCGCCAAGACCTTGAGGCCAAGATTCTGGAACTAGCAGGGGATGTGGAGGCAGAGGTTGCCACGTCAGACGCTGGATGGGGAGATCGGATGTACGAAACCCTCCGTGCTCGCCTGCGAAGCGGCAGGGTCTCTCCCTCTTCGGGCCTCGCCTTAACCCCTGAGCATTTACTCGGACTTGCCTTGGATCTAGCCGCTGATTGCGAGATCTGGTTCAGCGACGAGTTCGACGTCGAGGCTGCTCTGAGAGATGTCGCTGATGCCACGAATACTTCAGCCCCCGACTTGGAGCGCGCGCAATGAGCGGCACTGTGGGCACTCAAACTAGCGCATCCGAAGCTGCCCTCCGTGCTGCGGCTGAACGCCAAATCGCGGTCACTCGCAAGACCGGCCGGCCTGCGTCATCGACGCTCGATCAACGGGTCGCCCGGCGGCGGCAGGAAATGCTGCTGAAAGAACGGCGCGAAGCTGAATACCATCAGGCTCGGGTTCTGCTATTAATCGACGCGCTGGCTGGTAAGAGCAGCGCACTCGATGGCCTCACGAAGCTTGCCAAGCTCGATTTCTTGCTACGCTATCCAGTCTTCCTTGAAGAATTAGCTAATTCGGGCGTCGACGCACTCCAGCTTAGCGATGATACGAAGCCCACACCTGAAGAACGTAGCACCGTTGAATCTCGAATGATGCGCTACAAGTACGGGCCGTGGGATGACCGCTACTATGGAATCATCGGTGCCCTCGTTGGGCGGGGTCTAGTCGAATACGTCTCGGGGAAGCGTGGCAATATCGCACTACGTCCGACCGATGGCGGTCGCGCCTTAGCTCGGTTGCTAGCGACTGATCCAGCGTGGCGGTTGACCGCCGCGCGGTGCGCGGTGCTGCATCGAGCGTTCGCTAGGAAGAGCGGCAACGCGATTAAGAGTCTGATTTATGATCGCCTACCCGACGTGGTCGATCGGCCACACCGGACGGAGATATGATGAATATCCGGATGCGCGTCGACGATGTCACTTTGCTTACCGATGTAGAGGATTACAATTTCTCGCTTGCGGGCCCGTGCACATTGCTGGACGGACCGGTTGGCACAGGTAAGAGTAGTTTGTTGGAACTCGTCAAACACGCACTAGGTGGAAACGCCGTGCTGACCCCAGTGGTGCGGGATGAGGTTCGTGCGGTGCGGATACGGACAACGCTGGACGGAAACGCAGTCATTCTTCAGAGAGCCCTTGGTAGGGCTGCTACAACAGTGGAATTCCGGGATCCGCGGGATGACGGCCTGATTCAACAGTTCGCTATACGTTCTCGACCCGAACAGGAGAGCGTGAGCGACGCACTACTACGCCTGCTCGGAATACCCGTGGTCGCGATTCCTCGGGCCCGTACGCGCGCAACCGCTGCCTCAGTCCCCCTTACTTTCAATGATCTTTACGCCTACCTCTACGTCGAACAACAAGACATCGATCGAAGCGTGGTCCATCACACTGAGGTTTTCCGCGAACCCAAGAGGCGAGCAATTTTTGAATTGCTTTTTGGCCTCGCTGACCCGGAACAGCTGATAATCGAGACAGCACTCGGTCGCATTAAAGATGAACTTCGAACCGCCGAAGGCAGGGTTGCCGCGGTCCGCACATTCCTCCAAACGGCTACGGACGAAGACGAAGTGACGCTTCGTCAACGCGAGCTTGTATTAGGTGAACAGGCGCGCGAGGCAGCGCGCGGCCTAGATCGGCTTCGGGCGGAGATTGCAACGAGTACCAATGCGCATCAGAATCTTCGTCAACAGGTGCTGGACACCGAGGAGGCTGTTCGGGAGGCTGCAGAAGATCTTCGCTCGGCAGAGACCGAGGTGGCACGCCGCGAGCACTTGCTTGCACAGATGCGCGTCAACTTGGCTCGGGAAGATAAAGCACGAACTGCTAGTAGGCGCTTGTCGCCCTTAGAGTTCGTCGTGTGCCCCAGGTGCACGCAGCCATTAGATGAGGGACGCGCATCGGCCGAGGTATGCGCACTGTGCCTTCAGCCCGACCCGTTAGCGGGACTAGAGTTTGATCTGCCGCTAGATTATACAGATGAGCAGATACTCGAACTGGAATCGCTTCTAGCTCGGGCAACCAAGGACGTGGGCCGGGCAAGGGCTCTAGCTGACGGGCGGAACGAAGAGCTTTCTCGGTTGAGGCAAGCTCTCGATGTGGCTACGGCTGAAGCAGTCACGCCTAGGTTCAACGAAGTCGAGTTGCTGAGCGCGGCGCGAGCCCAATCGCTTGCCGAGTTGAGGCATATCAATAACGTCCTGAATTTCTGGGATGAACTCCGCGCGTTGGATGCTCGAGTGAGTTCTCTAGAGCAAGAAAAAGAGGGCCTTGAGCTGAATCTGGCGCAATCCAAAGCGAGGCTTGAGGCGCGTCGTTCAGTGCTGAGAGTGTTGAGTGAACGGTTCAGTGAGACAGTTGGCGCCTTGAAAGTTCCTTGGGCAAGCTCTGGATCTATTGATGGGCGAAACTATCTACCTCTGGTCGATGGGGAGCGGTTCGAAACGCTTGCTGTAGCTGGGGGGACCAAGACAATCGTAACCGTCGCGTACCACCTGACACTCCTCGGTCACGCTCTCGCTCACGGCGACACTCTGTTGCCGCAGATCCTCTTGCTCGATACGCCTCGGAAAAACCTTGGGTCAAATCCGAGCGACAAGGCTATGGGTTCGCGGATCTACGAACGAATTCGCTCGCTTGTAGATGCTTATGGAGACAAGGTACAGTTCATTATCGCGGATAACGACTTTCCGGATAGGGCTGACTGGATAAGATCGATTCACTTCGACTATGAAAATCCGCTACTTCCTCATGTCATTCACCCAGGGGAAGAGGCGGCAAAGTCGGGGCGGCTAGATACGGTGGAGAGCCTTCGCGGCCGGTAGTGATCGGTGACTTCGGCTACGCGACCGCATAGCTGCTGACTTGCGACTGCTTGCCAGAGACCGATCCAGGGTCAAAGGCCTGAGCTGCCCGGTAGTTTCTTTCCGTGCTCGGTGTAGATCGTCCGGCCACTCCTCTTCGCGATGACCGCCATGTGGAGGCGGCGGGCCAACCTCGGCGGGACGAGAGTTTCGAGGCCGGAGGGTTCGACGTACCGGTACTCGTCGATCTCGCCGTCTTCGAACACGATCCGGCGGAGGTCGTCTTCGCTGAGGCTGCCGCCGTCGAAGACGTACAGGACTTTGTCGCCCTCTTTCTCCGCGGGTGCCCAGTCGACCACGAGCATCTGTCCGACCTGGGGATTGATTCCCAGTTCCTCGCGGATCTCGCGAACGCACGCCGCGGACGGGGACTCGCCCGGTTCGACGTACCCGCCGGGGATATCCCAGTGGTTCTTGTACGTCGGGCGGAGCATCAGCACCCGGCCGGTGTCGTCAAGGAACAGTGCACCGGCGCCATGCGGGCCTGGGCCATGGGCGGCATGTCGTCTGAGGTCACGATCAGCAGCCTAGACAAGCCGGGCCTGCTCCGCTCAGCTAAGCACATTCAACCGGCGAGCCAGGCCGACCAGGACGGTTGACGGCTTGCCGGGCTGCTGGCGTATCCAGCCGAGTACCAGTTCTCGGCTGAGGAAGTGGTACCGGACCTGCTCCGGTGCCAACTGCTCAGCGTCGAGCAAAGTCGCCTGCGCATCGTCGACCCGGTTGCGCCTGCTGTACGTGCGGGCGACCTCTAGCGCGTGCCGTACCCGGCGCTCCATCGGCAAGGGCGCCGTGTCGATCCGCGGCCCGAGGTCGATGGCGACCTGGACGTCGCCGAGTTCGGCGGCGGTGGCGACCCGGTGAATTGCGACGTTGGTGGGGCCGAACGCGGTCCAGACGTGGTTGGCGTCGTGCCCGAGACGCTTGGCGGACTCGTCGGCGGCGTCGAGAAAGGCTCGGGTTGCGGTGCGGTCGTTGTTGCGGGAGGCGGCCATCGAGCTGGCGAGAAACAGCGTGCCGTGGATGGACAGGAGTTCGGGTGTGGGCTGGGAGAGATTGGCTTCGAGGTAGCCGGCCGCGCGCTCGGTGAGCCGGACGGCTTCGCTGTACCGGCCGGCGGACAGTAGGGCGTGGGTGACGGATCGGTAGAGCGATCCGGTGACGACGGGGTCTCCGGTGGTGCGGGCGGCGTTGAGGCCGCGGTCGGCGGCGATCCAGGCGAGTTCGGCTTCTCCGAGTTTGGTGAGCTGGGTGGCGGCCAGCTGGTAGGCCAGGCCGAGGACCCGTCGCGCGTGCATGAGGTCGTCGCCGTTGTAGTACTCGGCGGCGGCCTGGGCGTGGGCGAGCAGGCTGGGCAGGCGTGCGGTGACGTAGCCGAAGCTTGCTGCCTGGTAGGCGGTCCACATGTCGTCCAGGTCTCGATCGAGCTGGGCCAGTGTTGGCGCGTCGTCGGCGGCAGGGCGGTCGGCTCCGAACGGGGTGATCTGCCGGTAGTCCATCAGGGCGTCGCGCAGGGGCGGGGACGGTGCGGTGTCCGCCGTCTGGTGTCCAGTCCATGAGGGACGGTTCGGCCAGTAGGTCGCCGAGTGAGACGTCCAGGGCGTCGGCGACGGACTTGATGACCGACAGCCGGTCCAGGGCCATCCGGTTGTTCTCCACCTTGCTGAGCCAGTCCACGGTGCGGCCGATGATGCCGCCGCAGGTTGTTCGGCAGCACGTCAGCGCTGGTGGCAGGGCCGAGCCGGCCCGGCGACTCATCCGTTGACAAGATCACTCGCGCTCAATGCGCTTAACATGGTGGTTAAGTGAAGGGAGCTTCCGATGGCTGACACCGATCAGCTCAGCGCGGTGTTCTCGGCGCTCGCCGACCCGACTCGGCGGGCGATCATCGCCGAGCTGGCCGAACGCGACGCCACGGTCACCGAGCTCACCGCTCCTCTCTCCATCTCGATGCCGGCGGTGTCACGGCACCTGAAGGTGCTCGAGCGCGCCGCGCTCATCTCACGGTCGCGGTCGGGCAAGTGGCGCGCGAGCCGCCTCGAGGCTGCCCCGCTGCGCGAGGCGGCCGACTGGATCGAGCGCTACCGGCGGTTCTGGGACTCGTCCCTCAGCCGCCTCGATGCCCACCTCGCCGCGGTGCAGGCCGCCGGACGGGCAACGGACCGGATGGCCGACGACCCCAGGGAGCTCGAATGAAAACCGAAACTCCGCAGCTCGTCATCTCGCGTGTGTTCGACGCGCCGCGGGAACTCGTCTACCGAGCCTTCACCGATCCCGACCACCTGGCGGCGTGGTGGGGCCCGATCGGCAACTCACTGCCGCGCGATGAGATTGAGTTCGACGTGCGCCCCGGCGGCTATCAACGGTGGACGGAGGTCAATGCAGCCGACCCCGGCCTTCGCGTGCACATCCACGTCGACCTCACAGACGTCGCCGACGGCGAACTGCTCGAAGGCGTCATGCACGTCGGTGGCCGGCTGCAGGAGGGCATCGAGCCGTTCGAGACGAGACTCCGGGTCGAGTTCCACGACGAGGCCGACGGACGGACGCGACTCGAGATCCGCCAGTGGCTCCCCGAACGCCTGGCGCACCCCAGCGAGGAGGGTTGGCTCCAGGCGTTCACCAAGCTGGACGCCACGCTGACGAATGTCCAGGCTGTTACAGCTGATCATCGAGAGGTAGAGGCATGGCAAAGCTGATTTACGTGACGAACGTGTCGCTTGACGGCTACATCGAGGACGAACGCGGCGCCTTCGACTGGTTCCCACCCGACGACGAGGTCTTCGCGTTCACCACCGACCTCCTGCGGTCTGTGGGCACGTTTCTCTACGGTCGGCGCCTGTACGAAACGATGGCCGTCTGGGAAACCAACGCCGCTCTGGCCGCGCAGTCCGACCTCACGGCCGACTTTGCGCGCGCCTGGCAGGCGGCGAGCAAAGTCGTCTACTCCGTGACCCTTCCCTCGGTGTCAACTGCCGACACCCGACTCGAACGCCGTTTTGACCCCGCCGCGGTACACGAACTGAAGGCCACGGCCGGCAGCGATCTCACCGTAGGAGGTGCCAACCTCGCGGCGCAGGCTTTCAAGGCTGGGCTGGTCGACGAGTGCCAGCTGTTCGTCTGGCCCGTGGTCGTCGGTGGGGGCAAGCCAGGGCTGCCGACCGGCATGCGCGCCGACCTTGAGCTCCTCGATGAGCGCCGATTCCGGAACGGCGTCGTACACCTCCGCTACCGCGCTCTCGGACAGTGAACGACAGCCCTGTCCGATCGCCGGCGCTTGGATGACAGGCGGAGCGCTGACGACTGATCCGGCCGGATGAGGTCGCCCATCACGAACCCGGGTTGCGTCAAGTCGCAGTGTGCGGAGGCGTCAACCGCCACGTCGGGACGACGGTGGCGACAGCGAACCTCAGTCCGGGGAACGCCCCGAGAGCTATCCCCTTCGTCCATCCGTCGGCATGCCAGCCGCACGCTCGTGTTCTGGTTTTTTGCTCAGATTGGGCGGACTGCCGGGATCGTTGCCCGATGGCCGCCAGCAGTTTGGCTCCGCCGTAGAGTCAAGTTGGCGCCGTCGGAGACCCCTGAAGACGCTGGTTTCCCCGCCCGTAGCGCCCGGCGGCTAGCCTTTCTCGCCAACCAACACACAGCGCCGCTCGCTCTGACCTGCGCGTTCGCGGGTCGCAGACTGATCTCAGGCTCCGCGGCCGGCGTCCAGGGCCTAGAACTGCGCGTACCGGGACGCCGCTCGGCTCTGACGCCTGCCGGGCCACCCAGACTGGGCGCCGCTAAGATAACAACGTCCCCTTAGGGGGCTGGAGTCTGCCATTTGAGTCCCGTCGATACCCGGGGCAATTCAACAGGATGGAACAGCGTGGACATCGGTACCCGGGAAGAAGTCAGTCCGAAGCCGGTGTCCGGTAGCGTCCAGTCTAAGAAGCTGCTCCTGCGCGCGCTCGCGGGAGAGCGGACCGAGCGACCGCCGATATGGCTGATGCGGCAGGCGGGACGGTACCTGCCCGAATATCACCGGGTCCGTGAGGCTGCCGGGGGCATGGTGGGGCTCTGCAATTCGCCCGAGCACGCTGTCGAGGTCACCCTGCAGCCGATCCGCCGCTTCCCGCTCGACGCCGCCATCCTCTTCGCGGACCTTCCGCAGGTCGCCGCCGCACTGGGCCAGACCCTGGACTACCGGGTCGGCGACGGTCCGGTTCTGACGCCCCCTGTCCGCTCGGCAGCGGACATCGCCGACTTCCTGAGCGTCTCTCGCCTCCACGAGGAACTGGCCCCGGTCTATGAGACGGTCAGGCAGCTGACCCGCGTCCTGCCAGCCGAGACGGCCCTGATCGGCTATGCCGGCGCACCATGGACCATCGCCACCTACATGGTCGAAGGACGCGGTGGCGGCCCGTCGGAGCACTCCGTCGTCAAGCAGTGGGCGCTGAGCGATCCCGATGGATTCCAGCCCCTGATCGACATGCTCACGACCGCTATCATCCAGTTCCTCGGCCGCCAGATCGAGGCGGGCGCGGAAGCAGTCCAGTTGTTCGACACCTGGGCCGGGATACTTCCCGACGCCTTCTTCGAACGCTGGTGCGTCAGACCGGTCGCCACCATTATCGCGGCGCTGAAGACGCAGTACCCAGACGTTCCCATCATCGCCTTCCCCCGCGGCGCCGGGCTCGCCTACGACGGCTTCGCCGAGGCAACCGGCGCGGACTGTATCGGCCTGGACGCCACGGTTCCCCTCGAATGGGCCGCGCAGAAACTACAGCGCCGCCTGGGCCGCTGCGTGCAGGGCAACCTCGATCCCCAACTCCTAGTCGCTGGCGGCCCTGCGCTCTACGCCGAGACAGAGCGCATCCTGCGCGCCCTGAGCGGGGGGCCGTTCGTGTTCAACCTGGGACACGGCATCGTCAAGACCACGCCCCTGGAGCATGTCAGCGCCCTGGCCGAGCAGGTGCGCGCATGGACCACGCCCACGCCACCAAACCGGTTGGAATAATCACCCGGAAACACCGGCCGGCGAAGGGCTCCATCCAATCGGGCCTCTCACCCATCCCCGCCGGCGACCTCGCGATGATCGCCGCAGCCGTCCAATGTGACGTTGATGGAGTACCGAAGCGGTCGCGTCGCGTAAGAGTACCTACAGTTGTAGGGCAGCCTGACCGTGAATGATTAAGGCTGGCGTCCGAAGACTAGGGGAAGATCAGCTCATCCTTCCCTGACGGAGGCGCGGGTCAGTCGCCCATGCGCTGGCGGAGTAGATCCCGCAGATGGTCGGGCAGGCCCTTGATCTCGACCAGCTCGGGTAGCCGCTCCGGGTCGATCATGTAGGCGCGGAAGGCGCTGGCGATGCTCACGCCGTGCGCCGGTCGGTCCAGTATCTTCACCGGGTCCCCGGCCTCGACGTCGCCGGGCTCGACGACCCGCAGGTACGCGCCGGGGCGGTTCTTTTCGGTGAACGTCCTGACCCAGTGCGGCTCGGCCATCTTGGCCTGGAACGTCGCGCACGGAATGCGCCCGAACGTCGGCTGCAGGACGAGGCTGTCGCCGACCTGCCACGTCTCGCCGATGACCGCGCCGTTCACGTCGACGTCCACGGTGGTGAGGTTTTCACCGAAGATGCCGCCGGGCAGCGCGCGGCCAAGCTGTGCCTCCCACCAGTCGTAGTCCTCACGGGCGTACGCGTACACCGCCTGGTCGTCACCGCCGTGGTGCTCGATGTCGAAGATCTGGTCGCCCACAAGACCACTGTGCAGGCCGGTGGTCTTGGGTCCGGGCGCGCGCACCGCCACGGGCCGGTTGACCGGCTGCTTGTTGATGCCGGTGATGCCGACCCGCTTCGCCGTGCTGGGCTCCGGCACGGCGAGGTTGACGGAGAGGATTCTGCCCACGTCCTAGAACCTAGCGACCGCCAGGGATTCCCGCTGCGGTATTTCCCCGGCCGAGATAGCGCCCATCGCGAACCGCGTCGCTCGGTGGAGGCGGCGCGAGCGACCCGTTTCGGGCCCGGGCTCTAGCGGAACCGCTGGGGCTATGGGAGAGGTGTGCCCGACGTGCCAGCTTGCCTTTTCTGGTGTAGACAGGCGGGATGCGCCCTGCGCCTGGACAGGTCCTGCACTTCTCGGAAGACCCCACGATCACTCGTTTCGTGCCCCACGTCGCCGCGACCGCGCAGCAGCCAGAGGCGTATGTCTGGGCGGTTGACGAGTTGCGCGCACCGGACTACTGGTTCCCGCGAGAGTGCCCACGGGCGATGGCCTGGGTGACGGAGACGTCATCCCTGGTCGATCGGGAACGGATCCTCGGCCCTGGGGGTGGTGAGCGGATGCACGCGGTGGAGTACGGCTGGTTGGAGGCGATGCGCCGCGTCCGCCTGTTCGCCTATCGGCTGCCTGCCGACTTGTTCCGACCGTTCGGCGCGCCCGTTCCGCATGCCATGGTTGCGGCCGAGCCCGTTACACCGCTTGGGCCGCCGGAGCCGGTTGGGGACCTGTTCGGGCTGCACGACGCGGCCGGAATCCAACTGCGCGTGCTGTCGAACCTGTGGCAGCTCTGGGACTCGGTGGTCGACAGCACTCTCGGGTTCAGCGGCATCCGGCTCAGGAACGCCTGTCGGCGTCCGTAGCGGCTGCTGTCCGTCGCGCCGGCGTCCCGTAACGGGCCGCGGGTCGTGGCGGGACAACGCATCGGTGGCCCTGCCGAATTGGTCGACGGAAAATGATCGGCGGGACGACGCTCGGGCTGATAGCGTGTCGGCGACCGTGACACCAGCGAGGAGGTGAGACCCATGAACGTCGTACGCACGTGGGCGCTCCCCTCGTCGTCATGGTCGGGCGATTGACGTAGGTGTCGCCGGGAGTGCCCCAACACCAAGGCTCTCCCGAAAGGAAACCACTATGTCTCCTTTGCGATTCACCGCGGAAACATCATCTAACGGTGTCCTCGAACGCGACTTCATCGTGGGCGAGGTCCCCGGCGTGCTCTGGTCGCCCGTGTCCGGCTCCGATCACGCGCCCCTGGTACTGATGGGACACGGTGGCGGCCTGCACAAGAAGACGCCGGCGCTCAAGGCCCGCGCACGCGACGCCGTAACCACCTGGGGTTTCACCGTGGTCGCGATCGACGCGCCCGGACACGGTGACCGCCCACGCGCGGCAGAGGACGAGCGGGCACGCGCCGAGTTCCGGCAGGCCCACGCGACCGGCGACGCCGAGCGCTTCGAGGCGGTCAGCGTCCGCTACGCCACGTCGCTGGCGGAGCGTGCCGTACCGGAATGGCAGGCGACCCTGGACGCCCTTCAGAACCTGCCCGAGATCGGCGTCGAAGCTCCGATCGGCTATGGGGGCGGCATATCCTTGGGCACCGCGATCGGGGTGCCCCTGACGGCGATCGAACCCCGGATCACCGCTGCCATCTTCGGTGGTGGGTTCTTCGTGTACGAGGCGCTGGTCGAGGCGGCGAGGCGGATCACCGTCCCGATCCAGTTCCTGCTCCCGTGGGACGACGAGTACGTCGACCGCGAATCCACCCTCGGGTTGTTCGACGCCTTCGCCTCAAGGGAGAAGACGCTGCACGCCAACCCGGGCGACCATCGGACCATTCGCTGGATCGGGGTCGACAACGAGTTCCTGGCCCGGCATCTCGGCCGGGTCGGCACGTCACCGGCCTGAGCTGGCCGGGCTGACCTGACCGGTATCGGCGCCCGGCACGGAGCCGGGCGCCGATACCGGCGGCTGGGCCCGCCTCCCGGCATCGCGGTCTCCTCTCGGGCTTCCGCGATACCGCCGGGTGGTGGTCCGCTCTCATCTATTGCGCTGCGGATTTCGTGAACGCAACGCAGCGTGCGAATCGACGCCCCGCCGGTGATCCGACCCGGGCGACCGCGAGCGAAGATCGTTCTGGCGGTACGCCCCGGCCGCGCTCGGTCGATGCCGAGGCGGGGTCACGGGGATGTGCGGTGCCACGACCTGCTCACCAGATACCATGGGGATCGATTGTGAGAGCTGGACGTGGATCTTGATCTGAGAAAACTGCGCTACTTCGTCGCGGTTGCCGAGCAACGCAACTTCGGCCGGGCCGCCGAAGTTCTGCGGATCGCGCAGCCGGTGCTCAGCCGACAGATCAAGGCACTCGAAGACGAGCTACACGCCCAGTTGTTCACCCGGTCCCGGCTCGGCACCGAGCTGACTGCGGCCGGTCGTCAGCTCCTCGATGACGCGCGCCCGCTGCTGGCCTCGGCGACCGCCCTGCAGCGCCGGGTGCGGATGGCCGAGCGAGGCGGCAGCTTCACCATCGGATTCATGCCCGGCATCCTCGTCACTCAGGTCGCGCGGGCGTTCAACGACGCGTACCCCGACCTGACCGTGGACGTGCTGCGGACCTCCTACGACGACCAGGTCGACGTGGTGCATGACGGACGTGCGGACGTGAGCTTCGTGCGCATGCCGATCCCCACCCGGGGACTGAGGATCCTGCCGCTGTTCACCGAACCACGCGTGGTCGCCGTGCCGATCGGACATCCGCTCGCCGGGAAGCCGACCGTGCGGATCAGCGACCTCACCGACGAGCACCTGCTGCAGAACCCGGACGCCGTGCCCGAGTGGCGTGACATCGCCCGCGAACTGCGGGAGGTCGCGCCGGGCGACGGCCAGCACCGGCCGGCGATAGCCCTGCGCACCATGGAAGAGAAACTCGAGCACGTGGCGGCCGAGCGCGGCATCATCATCGTCCCGCGCTCCACCGCGGCGCTCTACACCCGACCCGACATCGCCTACTGCCCGGTCGAGGGGATCTCGAACAACCAGGTCGCCCTCGCCTTCAGCGCCCAGCGCGCCCGCCCCGAGATCGAGCGCTTCGCGGAGATCGCCGTCCGGATGATGGGCGGGCCGGCGGCCGAGACGGACTGAGCACGCCGGCCACGGGGTGGACGGCGTGCTCAGCGGCCGCGGATTAGACGAGCAGTGTCCCGCCGTCGACCGCGACGACGGTTCCGCTGGAGAACGGCTGGTCGATCAGGTAGGCGTAGGTCTGAGCGACCTGTTCGGTCTCACCCACCCGCTTCACCAGCGTCGCGTCGCTGACCTGCGTGAAGTAGGCCTCCCGGGCCTCGGCGCCCAGGCTGGCCCACATCGGAGAGCGGACCACGCCGGGTGCGACCGCGTTCACCCGGATCGGTGCCAGCTCGACGGCCAGTGCCTTGGTCAGAGAACTGATCGCGCCGCAGATACTCGCAGCGACCGACCAGCCGGGCGACGGACGCTCCCCGGCGGATCCCGTGGTGAGCGTGATCGAGCCCCCCGGCCGGATCCGCTTCGCGGCGTGCTTCACCGCCGTAAGGACGCTGAAGAACCGCAGCCCGAAGAATTCACGGGCCACGTCGAGGTCCATGCCATCCACGGGCAACAGGCTCAGCGCCTCGCCCGCCGTGTAGACGAGATGGTCAAACTCGCCGATGGTCTCGAACAGTCGGGCGATCGCCTCCTCGCTGCGCAGGTCGACCGCGTACCCGGTGGTACCGCCCGGGAGTTTCGCCACCGCCTCGTCAACCCTGGCCTGCGAGCTCGACGCGAGGACCAGCTCGGCGCCCTGCGCGGCGAGCAGCTCAGCGACGGCAAATCCAAGACCGGACGTGCCACCCAGGAGCACGACGCGCTGATTGGCGACAGTCATATTGATTATTCCTCTTCTCGGAGAAAGCGGCCCCGGCGTATTCCCGCACCGGAACAAACCTTCGTGGCCGGCCGCATTTGTTCAACCAATTCTCACCGGGATCGCCATGGCGTCCTGCGGAATCGACGAGAACCCCTCGTCAAGCGTGGCGGGGTTCGCCGCGCACAATCAATCCCGCGTATCAGTCTCGTTCGGATTACCCGTCCGACTGACGGACCTGCCGGCCTCTTCCGGTGCCGTGCGTATTCAGCATGCCACCCGTGGTGGAAGGCCGTCTAATACTTCCTACGCCGTCCGTCATACCCTCTGAGCATCAGGGTTTTCCTGCGGGATTCGGAACCTATTCCCGCGGTGCCGTGGCGTCCCGGCTGAGGGTCGTCGGCCGGGCCCGCAGGGCGGGGTGGCGCAGGAAATCGTCCACCAGTTCGGTCGGCCCGCCGAGGCAGGTCCAGTCATCGTCCCACAGCGTCGAAACCAGCCACGAACGGTCCGCGGGGAACATCAGATTCGGCAAGGGGCCTTTCCAGAACGACCAGCCTCCGCTGTGGCGCCAGGTGGCGGCCTGCGCCGGTCCGGCCTCGACCAGCACGTAGGGCCACCTCCCGTACAGGCTCACTGTGGGCGCGTCGGGAAAGACGATGTCATCGGCGCCGGTGTCGAGATAGCCAAGCCACCATGGCTGTCCCGCCGACCGCTCACTCAACAGCGCGAGCATGGCTCGGTCGTGTTCGTTCCGCCCCTCGTCCGAGCAGGGCAGTTCGACCGTGGCGTAGGCCTCGAACACCGGCGGGACGGCGGCGGCGATGGTCGGACCCGCAACCGTGCCATCGGCGATCCACGCGACCTCGGCGGGCGTCCCGACGCGCCACGCGCGGCCGTCCCTGACCCTGGTGACCACGACTCCATGGTAGGTGAGCGGACGCGGGCGACCGCCCGCCCGCCCCGTTGTTGTCATGCTGATTGACTGGTGTTCTACTTAAACGAAACAATCTGCCTGGCTTGGGCGGATGGGTCCCGCTTGGGTGATGGAGAGGACACGAGAGGTGATCAACTTCCAGATCGACCGCTCCAGCAGTGTCCCCGCGTACGCGCAGCTGATCAGACAGGTGCGCGAGGGGCTGCGGATGGGGGTGTTGCAGCCGGGGGACCAACTGCCCACGGTGCGAAGCGTGGTGACCTCGTGCACGGTCAATCCGAGCACGGTGTTGAAGGCCTACCGGGAGTTGGAGCTGTCCGGTCTGGTGGAGGCCCGGCAGGGCGCGGGCACGTTCGTGACCGGCCGGTTGGGCGGGGCGGACCCGCATGTCATGGCGCGGCTGCGTACGGGTTTGGCGCGGTGGTTGGGTCAGGCCCGTGAGGCGGGGCTGGAGGACGAGGACGTCCAGGCGCTGTTCGCCTCGGTGATCGTGGAGAACTCGGCGCGCCAGGCGCGGGCCGGCGGTGGGTCGCGGGCGGCGTCGGCGTCGGATGAGGAGCAGGGTGCGGCGTGAGTGAGTCGGCTATCGCGGTGGATGTCCGGGGTGTGAGCAAGCGGTATCGCCGGGTGTGGGCGTTGCGGGAGTGTGAGTTTGAGCTGCCAGCTAACCAGGTGATCGCGTTGGTCGGTGCGAACGGGGCGGGTAAGTCGACGCTGATGAGCATCATCAGCGGTCTGTTGCCGGCGACCTCGGGCACGGTGTTGGTGGGTGGTCGCCGGGTTGGTGCGGGTGGTGCGCAGGCGGGCAATCGGGTCGCGATTCTGGCCCAGCACAAGCCGGTGTACCGGGATTTCAACGCGGCGGACATGCTGCGGTTCGGGCGGAGCACGAACCGGGTGTGGGATCAGCGGCGGGCGCTGTCGTGGCTGGAGCGCTTCGAGGTGCCGTTGACCCGCCGGTGCGGCAAGTTGTCCGGAGGCCAGCGGGCGCAGGTCGCGCTCGCGGTCGCGCTGGGTTCGCGTCCGGACGTGTTGCTACTGGATGAGCCGTTGTCCAATCTCGACCCGGTGGCTCGTAGCGAGGTGGCCGGTGAGTTGATGGGGCAGGTCGCCGACGGGGAAATGACGCTGATGCTGTCGACCCACATCGTGTCGGAGTTGGTCGGCGTCGCCGATCACCTGTTGCTGCTGGACGCGGGTCGTGCCGCGCTGTGCGGCGATGTGGAGCGGTTGCTGGCCTCGCATCTGCGGCTGACCGGTCCGCGGGCGGATCAGCCGCCGGGTCCGGGCACGGTTGTTCACGCGCAGCACGCGGATCGGCAGTCCACGTTCATCGTCCGGCTGCCCGACACGCCGGTGCTGCCCGCGATCGTCGCCCCGGGGTGGAGCGCCCAACCGGTCTCGCTGGAGGAGTTGGTTGTGACTTATCTGAAGGCGCAGCGTAGGACGCGCCAGGCACTGGAGGCGGCCGCCGCATGAGCTCGCTCACCTATCCACCGCTGTCCGCGCCCCGGTCGCAGGGCCGCGAATCGGCTGCGGCGCCGGCCGGTGGCGTCTCCGGCCTGCTCTGGCTGACCTGGCGCCAGCACCGCTGGGCCATCCTCGCCTGCCTCGTCATCGCGGCCGTGCTCACCGGCTGGATGGCCTACCTCGCGGCCGAGCTGACGACCCTGCACCACCAGTGCCACGACATGATCTGCCCAACCAACACGCCCCAGTCCCAAACGCTCCACGCTCCTCACGGCCCGAGGGCGGTGGCCGATTTCCTGCTGCTCGTGGTGCGCTACGTTCCAGTGCTGAGCGGCGTGTTCATCGGAGTGCCCCTGCTGACCAGGGAGCACGAGCAGCGGACCTTGCTGCTGGCCTGGAGCCAGGACGTTTCCCCGCTGCGTTGGTTGTGGGCCAAGCTGGCCCTGCTCGGCCTGTTCGTGGCGGCCCTGACCGCGGCGGTCGCCGGAGTCAGCGACCACCTGGCTCACGCGGTCGTCGCCATCGGCGACCACAGCATGTGGGACAGCACCCACTTCCTGGCCTCCGGGATGCTTCCGCTGACCAGCGGCGTCGGCTGGTTCGCGGTCGGCGTCGCCCTTGGCGCCGCCATCAGACGCACCCTCCCCGCCCTGCTCACCGCCGTCGCGGGCTTCATCGGGCTCACACTGTACGTCCAGTTGCACTACATCACTCTTCTGACGCCGCTGTCCCAGTTCGCTCCCGTCGGCGCACCCCCCCTCCCGGGGAGTGCTACCTCCCTGACCATCAATGCTGGTTGGTCGCTCGGGGCCGGCATTGAGTCGAACCTGTTCGACGCCTCCGGACACGAGCTCAGCTACGCCACGCTGGTCCGGATGTGCCCCGGCATCAACACCGACCACGCGAATTTCTCCTGCCTCGACTCTCTCCGGGTCTTGGTGGTCTACCAACCGGGCAGCAGGATTCCCGTCTTCCACCTGATCCTCAACTTCGGATATCTGGGCCTCGCCGCGGTGGCGCTCCTCGCGGTCTGGCTGATCGTTCGCCGGACCAACCTCAGGGCGGGCTGACGATCCTTGCGACGGCCCGCGTGATCGGGAAAGCTCGGGGCCGCGCGGGTCACGGTGTTGGGCTTCCGTGAGCCGGACGCCGGTGTTCAACCTCCCGCGGAAATGCGGTGGGGCCGGGCAGCGGATGCTGCCCGGCCCCGAATTCGGTGGCCACGGACCACCGGGGTGAAGCTACTTCTTTACCGCGCCGGTCTTCGGGTCGAGGATCAGCGGCTTGGTGACGGGCTTCTGGTTGAAGTTGAACATGTTGGTCAGCTTGCCCGCGGAAGCGTCGAGCGAACCGTCGCCGATCCGGCCGGTCTTCCAGTTGTCCTCGATGAACCGCAGGATCGAGGGCTGGGTGGTCTCGCTGTGGTCAACGTAGTTCGTCTTGCTGTACGGGCTGATGACCAGCAGCGGCTGGCGCGGCCCGTCGCCGCAGCGGTCCTCGTACCCGTTGAGCGGCTTGGTCTTCTTGGTCGGCGCGCACATCGCCTGGTCGTTCGCCGGGTCGCTGGACCCGTTGTGGATCGGCGGGGCAACGTGGTCGTACCAACCGTCCGAGTCGTCGTAGGCGATGACGACCGCGGTCGAGCTCCAGTCCTTGGACTTCTGCAGCTCGTTGATGGTCTTAACCAGGAACTGCTGCTCGTCCAGCGGGTCCGAGTAGCCGGCGTGGCCATCCTGGTACTCCGGCGCCTTGAGGAAGCTGACGGCCGGGACGTTGTTCGCCGCCACGGCGGCGTCGAAGTCGGTCATGTCGTACTGGTGGTTGGCCTGGTCGGTCTTGCCGATGTTCTTGACCGACGACGGCGGCAGGTGCTTCGGGTTGCTGGTCGACTTGTAGTACTCGAACGGGTTGTGGTGGGCGCTGTAGTCCACGACCGCGTTGCCGCCCACGTTGGTGTGGGTGGCGCCGCAGACCGCGTACCCGTTGGCCTTGCCGGTCGGGGCGAAGCCGCCCTGGAACCAGCCCCAGGTCACACCCTCGTTGTTGAGCAGGTCACCAACGTTCTGGCCGGTCATCTTGGCCAGCGGGTTGGTGGAGGTGTGGTTGGTGTCCGAGCAGTCGTCGAACGCCGGGTCCGGGTCACCGATGACGGTGCCGATCCCCTTCTTGTCCGGCGAGGTGGACAGCGAGTTGCTGACCGGCTTGCCGGTGACCGAGTCCACGGCCTGGACACCGTGGGTCTGGCCGGAGATCAGGTTCAGCGCGCCCGGGCTGGACGGGCCGAAACCCGCGTCGAACGAGTTGTCCGACATGGCGTAGTTCTGCGCGTAGTTCCACAGCCCGGTGACGGTGTTGCCGTCGTAGTAGTCCATGACCAGGCCCGGCTCACCGAAGATGATCGGCATGCCGGTGCACTTGTCGGTCTCGGTGAACTGGACGAACTGGTCGGCCTTGCCGCCGTCGTACGCCTGCTGCTCCGGACCGTAGCTGTGGTTCTGGTCGCAGGTCAGGGCCTCGTCCGGCGAGAGCCGGCTCGGGTTGTACTCGTTCGGGTTGTTGTTCAGCAGCTTGTTGGTCAGGCCGTTGACCGCCGGGGTACCCGACTTAGCCTTGAACGTCGTGCCGTCGGTGTTGGCCGCCTTCGGGTAGGTGCCGAAGTAGTGGTCGAACGACACGTTCTCCTGGAAGATCACTACGAGGTGCTTGATCGGAGTAGCGGTCTTCACAGCCTTGGTCTGGTTGCCGTGCGTACCGGCGAAGGCCGGCGTCGACGCCGCGGCGATGGCCAGCGCCGCGGCAACCACCGCGCCGACGCCCACCGAACGGCGAGTTTTTTTACTCCAGGTCTTGGGCTTGAGGCCCACTTTCGCCTCCCTGCGAAAAGACAGTCTTGGGCCAAGACTCTGGCGGTAGCGAAGATCGCGCACCACCACCGACCGGTGACCGCTGACGGAACATCCGGTGACGTGGGTGCGCAATTGCGAAATTCGCGAAAGATAGGGCGGCGCGAATCGGTAAATGTCCCGCGATTAGTATGCCTCGGCGGGTGCTGGCCGACCAGCGTCCGAGCGCCGAGGGCGGTGACGAGGGCGGTGACGAGGCGAGGCGGTCGGCGTCTGCGCTCGGAATCCCGGTGGCCCCGGCGGCCCTGGCGGCCTCCCTGGTAGTGGCAGTCCCAGGAACATCGGGGGACTGGCTGGTCTCCCCGGACGGTCGGAACCTTGAACACATGACAACGACACTGATCACCGGAGCGAACAAGGGGCTGGGCTTCGAGACGGCCCGTCAACTGAGTGCGGCCGGCCACACCGTCTACGTCGGCAGCCGGGACGCGGAGCGCGGACGGCGGGCGGCCGAACGGCTCGGCGTGCGGTGGGTCCCGCTCGACATCACCGACGACGCGTCGGTCGAGGCCGCGGCGAAGACCATCGAGGCCGACGGCGGGCTGGACATCCTGGTCAACAACGCGGGCGTCGAGGAGCGGACGCCCGACATGAGCGTGCTCGGCCCGTCGGAAATCACCGTCGACATCATGCGCAAGACCTTCGAGACGAACGTCTTCGGGCTGGTCCGCGTCACCAACGCGTTCCTGCCGCTGCTGGGGCGCTCGGCCGCCCCGGTGGTGGTCAACGTGAGCAGCGGCCTCGGCTCGCTGACCCAGACCGCTGCCTACCCGTACCCCGGGGTCGCGTACCCGGCCTCGAAGGCCGCGGTCAACATGATCACGGTGCAGTACGCGAAGGCGTTCCCGAACATGCGCATCAACGCGGTGGATCCCGGTTTCACCGCGACGGACCTCAACGGGCGTGCCGGCACGCAAACCGTCGAGGAGGGCGCCGAAATCATCGTGCGGATGGCGCAGGTGGGCGCCGACGGCCCGACCGGAGGGTATTTCGCGGCGTCGGGCCCGGTCGCCTGGTGAGGCGGCGTGATCTCTGATCCGGCCGGGGCCGCGCCACGTGGGGCGGCCCCGGCCGGCGAGCGGTGTGGGCTCAGTTGGTCGGGTACGGCGACGGCGGCAGGACGCCGCCGCCAGGGCCGTTGCCCGCGACTGAGCTGTTGCCCGGGCCTGAACCGATGCCCGCGGCCGAACCGTTGCCCGCGGCCGAACCGTTGCCCGCGCCTGGACCGTTGCCCGGCACCGAGCTGTTGCCCGCGACCGGACCGTTGCCTGGGCCGGCCGGGATGGGAGACGCGGACGGCGCGCCGCCGGCCGGGCCCTTGGAGCTTGGCGTCGGAGTCTGCGGGGTCGACGCCGAACCGCTGGGGACAGGCGTCGGGGGCGCGGACGCGGGGGAGGGCGCGTTGGCCGGGGCGGTCGGTGCGGGTGCGGCGGGCGCTTGGCCACCGCCGGTGGCGGCGAGCGCCAGCGGGGTACCAATCATGATGGCCGCCACCGCGGCGGTCGCGGTCAGCACGGCCAGCGTGGTGCGCCGCCGCCGGACCCGGTCGTGCGCGCCGGACGTCAGATTCATGGGGAGAGCCTCCTCGGCGATCTCTGAAAGAGTGGTCCGGATGAGGTCGTCGAATGGCGTGGTCATGGCCTCAACTCCGCGAATTCGGCCGCCGGGAGCATCTCCCGCAATCGGCTGACGGCGCGATGGGTGCGACTGCGCACCGAACCGACGGAACAGTTCAGCACCGCGGCCACCTGGGTCTCGGTGAGATCCTCGTAGTAACGCAGCACGAGGATCGTGCGGTGGGCCGGCGTGAGGCGGGAAAGCGCCTCCCGCATGGATACCCGCAGGTCGGTTTGTTCGTGGGGATCCGACCCGGCCCGATCGGCGGGCAAGCCGACCGGCGTCTCCCGGTGGTACCGGCGCCGACGCCACCAGCTGACCTGCTCCCGGTACATCACGGTGCGTACGTACCCCTCGGGATCCTCGTGCCGCAGCGACCGCCACCGAACCAGGGTCTTGGCCAGCGCCGACTGCACGAGATCCTCGGCGGCGTGCTGGTCCCCGGTGAGCAGGTACGCCGCCCGCAGCAGGGCGGGCGTACGCAGTGCCGCGAACTCGCCGAACCGTGCATTCGCCTCGTCGTCCACACCAACCCCACCTCCGGCGCATCATCCACTACTACAGACGCGCGGCGCCCCCGGACCTATCCCTCGCGTTTCTGGGCAGCGGAACGGCGGTGCCCGGGGCAGGATGGTCGGGTCATCGGGTAGAAACGGGCACGTGAGTTGCGGTCATGAGCTTTCGGGCCTGGATCGGGTGCCGTGGGAGCGGCTCCACCACGCGTACGGGCCGGCGACCGATGTGCCCGCGCAGCTGCGGGCGCTGCGCAGCCAGGACCCGGGCACTCGTGCGCAGGCGCTCGGGCAGTTGTTCGGGAACGTGTACCACCAGGGCACCCGGTGGCAGGCCAGCGCGTACGCGGTTCCGTTCCTCGTCGGTCTGATCGACGATCCGCACGTGCCCGGGCGCGGCGCGATCCTGGATCTGCTGACCGCGATCGCGATTGGGGACCTGCGGGACGACGCGCTGCCCTTCGACCCCGCTCAGGCATTCGCCGCCGGCGGCGACGCACTCACGGAGGAGCAGCTGGACGAGGTGGTGCGGCGCGTGTACGACGATGACGACGATCCGTTCTCTGACGCCGAGCTGTCCGACCTGGCCGACCGGGCGGTCTTCCAGTGGGCCGCCGGGGCGTACGAGGCGGCCGCCCACCACGTGGACAGGTACCGGTGCTGGCTCGACGACCCGGACGCCGACGTGGCCGCGACGTCGGCCGCCCTGCTGGCCTGGTTCACGCCCACCGACGGCACCCTGGCCGCGCTGCTGGCCGTGCCCGGCGATCGGGTGGAAGTGCGGGCCAGCGCGAACCTGACGCTCGCCCACGCCGCCGACGGCAGGGTCGACGTCGACCAGCACCTCGGGCGCCTGGTCGAGGACGGCGGCGACCTCGTCGCCCTCACCGCCGCGGTCGCTCTGGCCTACCGGACCGGCCAGGCACTGTCCGAGCCGGCGCTGGACTGCCTGATCGACGCCGATGCCGTCGCCCTGCCCGACCAGATTCCCGGCTGGGATCGTGCCCCGCTCGGCTTCGTGGCGCTCGCCCGGCAACGCCTCGGCCTGTGACCCACCGCGCCTATCGCCCGGGGAACGCGCGGGCGCGGGCGAAATGCCGCACGAGCGAGGCGGACACCCGCTCGGGTACCTCCTCGGGCAGCCAGTGCGAGGCGCCCTCGACCACCTCGAAGCGGTACGGGCCGCTCACCAGCCGGCCGCACCGTTCCGCCGCGGTACGGGACACGAAGCGGTCGCCGTCGCTCCACATGAACAGCGTCGGTACCCCGATCCGGCCGACCCGTTCCCGCAGGCTCAGCGGAAGCGCCCGGTACCAGTTCAGCGGCCCACGCATCGCGGCCGGATCGGCGGCACGGGCGGCGTAGCGGGCGGCACTGGCCGGATCCAGGCCGGCCCGGATCAGCGCGGTCCGCATGGTCTCGCCGCCGCCCCGGGCGAGCACCAGTTCGGGCAGCCGCGGCACCTGGAACGCCGCCATGTACCACGACCGCAGCGCCTGGTCGCTGACGGCGAACGCCCGCGCGAACGCCTCGGGGTGGGGCACCGACAGGGCGGCCACCGAGGCCAGCCGGTGCGGGTGGCGACCGGCCAGGTACCAGGCCACGGCGGCTCCCCAGTCGTGGCCGACCAGGTGGAAGCGCTGTGCCCCGGCCGCGTCGGCCAGGGCCAGCACGTCGCCGGCCAGCCGGGACAGCGGGTAGGCGGACCGGCGGACCGGCCTGGCTCCGGGCGAGTAGCCGCGCTGGTCGGGTGCCAACACCCGGTACCCCGCGGCGGCCAGCGCCGGAGTCACCGCGTCCCAGGAGTGGTGGTCCTCCGGAAAGCCGTGCAGCAGCACGGCCACCCGCCCCGCCGCGTCGCCATCGGCCGGGGGCGTGTCGGTGACCTCGAAGGTGAACCCGTCGTTGGTGAAGCGATCCATTTCGTCCGCCCTTCCTTACCCGCCGTCGAGGAAAAGCTAGTCGAGCGGGCCAGGAAACAGGGGCGATGGCGGTCCGGCGGCCGCGTCGGCACGGATGCGTACGCCGCTCGGGGTCGGGGGTGACATTCGATCGATCCGGCCGGCCGGATGCCCGCGCCCGGGTAGCGTGAGGCGGCGGACCGGGTCAGAGGCGCGGGCCGCGTCATCGAGTCCGTCCACGAAGTGGCCACGGTATGGGGGAATCGGTCGCCGCCCGGGGCGAGGAGGAGATCCGGCAACCGGGGCGCCTCAACCGCCCCGGCTTCGTCGAGCTGTACTTCGACCTGGTGTACGTCGTGGCCCTCGTTGTCCTCGGGCAGCGGCTGGTCGGCCACCTGACCTGGCTCGGCGTTGGTCAGACGCTGATCCTCTTCCTGGCGTTCGCGGTGATCTGGATGTTGACGGCGTGGGTCCCGGACACCTTCAACGCGGACCGGGCGCGGATTCAGGTGCAGATCATCTGGGTGATGATCGGCATCCTGGTGATGTGCCGGGCGGTGAGCGGGGCGTTCGAGGGGCGCGGGCCGCTGTTCGCGATCGCCTACCTCTCGGTGCATCTGGGGGCGAGCACGTACCTCAGGCTCTCCGCGACCGGCGCGGATGTCCGCAGCAGGATGTCGCGGATCCTGTTCTGGTTCTGCGTGTCGGGGCCGTTGTGGCTGGTCGGTGCGTTCACGGCCGCCGACCACCGGACCGCGCTCTGGGGCGGGGCGATACTGCTGGAGTACACGGCGGCCGCCCTCGGCTGGCCCGCACCGAAACTCGGACGGTCCGCGGTGCGGGAGTGGCGGCTGGAGGCGGAGCGGGTCTCCGAGCGCTACCGCCAGTTGCTCATCGTCGCCTTCGGGGTGGTGATCTTTGTCTCCGGGCTGATGCTCAGCCGCGGGAGTCACACCCTCGATCGGTTCGGCGCGTTCGTGGTGATGTTCGCGACGACCGCCCTGATGTGGCGCACCTACACCCATCGAGCCGGAACGCTCCTGTCCCAGGCGTTCGCCGCGTCCTTCAACGCCTCCCGGTTCGGCCAGTTCGCGGGGATCGCCCATCTCATCATGGTCGCCGGCGTGCTCGCCGAGGCCGTCACCGCCCAGTTGCTCATCGCGCACCCCGTCGGCGGGACGTCCGCGCCCCGGGGCGCGGTCATTCTCGGCGGACCGGTGCTGTTCCTCATCGGCCGGGGCCTGCTCGACTACCTCGTGTTCAGCCGGGTCTCCTGGTCCCGACCGGGTGCGCTGATCCTGTTGGCCGCGCTGGCGCCCGCGGTCGAGTTGCTGCCGCCGATCGCGGTCGGCGGGCTCGCGGCAGTGATCCTGCTCGGCGTCGCGATCGTGAACGTGGCCGCGATCCGGAGGCACCCGCCGATGGCGGCGCCGCCCACGGTCCGCTGACCGGCCGCCGTGGCGGGCGCGCCGGACCCGGCCGTGATCGAGAGGGTTCCGGAGCCGGCCGATCAGGTCGCCGCCGTCCTCGATCGGGTCCGGCGCCACCGGAAGGCGGCCTCCGTCGCCAGGCACCCCGCCAGGACGAGGTTGGTCAGCGCCGCGGCCACGAGCGGCGGCACGAAGTACAACGTAGGTGCCACCGCCACCAGTACGGCCGTCGCGATCACCCGAGGTGCCCGTAGGCTGCCGATGACGGTGTCGAACAGCAGGCTGCCCAGCATGACCACGACCGGGCCGCCGACAATGATGACGGTCCAGGAGACCTGCCTGCGGGCAAACGGATCCGCGGTGATGAGATCGTCGGCGGCGGAAATCATCACGACGCCACCCACCATCAGCAGATGCGCCGACGAGGTGGCCAGGGCCGAGCGCACCCTCTCCAGGGTGACGAGGGTGTCGGAGGCCAGCAGCTGTCTGGCACGCGAGAAGTAGATCTCAAGGATCAATACGGTGTTGGCGAACACCACCGCGTATCCGATCACGCGACCGACCCCGAGCTGCGCCCTGGCGAAGCCCAGTCCGATGCTGAGGATCAGCTCACCGATCGAGACGAGGAAGATCTGCCGGTGGCGTTCGAACAGGTGCCACGCGTTGAAGATCCGGTCGTCGAGCCGGATCCGGCCGAGCCCCGGCGTGGGCCAGCCCACCAGTGATGCCGCGTACGACGTGACCGCCGCGACACCCCACAGCACCAGCCTGCCCGTGCCGTGCGTCAGGGCGCCCGCGATCCATCCCACGGAGGTCACCCCGTGCCAGAACAGGGTGTGCTCGGTTCTCAGCGTCGCCGAGGCGTGCGGCGCCAGGACGATCAGCGCGACGCTGGTCACGCCGATGGTCGCCACGTACGCGCCGACGAACAGCGCGCTGAGCCGGCCGAACGCGGCGGGTAGCGCGATCGCCGCCAGGAGGCTACCGAACATGACCTCGATGACCAGGGCCTTGATCTGCGGTCGCTGGGGGTCGTAGAGGTCGGTGAGCCACGACGACAGGATCCAGATCCACATGACCGCGAGCAGGAGGACGGCGGTCTGCAGCGCGCCACGCCAGTTCAGATTCGCCGACAGCCCTTGGGCCAGGATGAAGAAGGCCAGGATGTAGACCACGTCGACGAATAGCTCGACGAACGCGGGCGGGATCGGATCATGAAGGGGGCGCGACGCCTCGTACGTTCCACGCGCCGCCATCACCGACCTCCGGCTCTGATTCTCTCCGGGGATCAGACGCCGTGTCCGGCCCTTCGGCGGACCCGCGCCGCCAACCGGTCCGACAGGCCCTACTACGCCTCCGGGCGTGGCCCGACTACCGGCCGGGCGGGGCTCGCCGTCGGCGGCTCGCCGGCACGTAACCTTCATGAGGAGCCGGCCGATCGAGGAGGGGCGTTGGCCACCGGCGAGCTGTGGACCTCGATGAGGGTACGCGGGGATCGCGCCGTGTACGAGGTGGGCACGACCAACCCTCGGTACGCGGAACGGCTGGCGCACATGGGCTTCGCCGCTGCCGGCGACGGCCGTTTCGTCCGCCGTCTCTCCGCGACCGGAGACGTCGCCCGGATTCACGCCAACTTCGCCCGGCACCTGGAAGAGATGGTGCTGCAGAGCGCGCGGCTGCGGCCGGTGCCATGGTCTGAGGGGCTGGACGTGCTCCTGCGGCGGGTCGGCGGCACCGGGCTGCGATGGTTCCTCTACGGCTCGGCCGCGCTGGCGGTCCGTGGCATCGACGTGGGGCCCGGGGATGTCGACTTCTGGGTCGACGATGCCGAACTGGCCGGCGCCATGCTCGACGACCTGCTGGTCGAGCCGGTCACCACGATGACCGGCTGGATCGCCGACCGGGGTGGCCGGGCCTTCGCCGGCTGCCTGCTGGAGTGGATCGCCGGAGTGCACCCGGACGTGGATGAGCCGGAGCCGCACGAGCAGGGGCCGGTGGCGGCCGGGCGGTTGGAGTACGTGCGTTGGCACGGGTACGACGTGCCGGTCGCCCCGCTGGACCTGGCGCTGTCGGTGAGCGAACGGCGGGGCCTGGCCGGCCGGGTGGCGGCGATCCGCGGGTACCTGGAGCGGCGCTCGCGCGAATAGGCGCTCGCCCGTTACGCATCGACGCTGGTACACTTCCGGCCCATGATCGCCACGGAGCGCCTGGAACTGCGGCCACTGGACCGGGATACCGCGCAGGCCATGGTCGACGGGGAACGCGGGGACCGGGCCTGGCACGAGGAGTTCCCGGTGCCGGACGATCAGGACGCGGCCCGGTCGTTCCTGAGGGATCCGCACGACGTGTTCGGGTCCTTCGTGATCGTCGAGCAAGCCACCGGACTGGCTATCGGAACGATCGGTTTCTTCGGCCCGCCCGACGACGACGGGATCGCGATGCTCGGCTACGGGCTCGTACCGTCGGCAAGGGGCCGCGGGTACGCGACCGAGGCGCTGCGCGGGCTGATGGGGTACGCGTTCGCGCAGGGCTCGGTACGCCTGCTGGTGGCCGACACGCTGCGGGACAACGTGGCGTCGCAGCGGGTACTGGAGAAGGCCGGCTTCGCGCGCACCCACTCGACGGACGAGGCGCACTGGTACGCCACCGGCGCGCCCCCGGCCTCAGACGGTGAAGCTGAGGTCCTTGGCGGCCAGGGAGCGCGGCAGTAGCCGCAGCCACGAGGTGCCCTTCTCGGCCGGGTCGTCGTACAGGTAGCGGCGGAAGCGCTGATCCCAGTGCGACTCGTCGGCACCCAGGTAACGCGCCAGTTTGCGGCGCCCGCGCGGCACGTCGAACGGCACGATCCCGGCTCGCCCCCGGGCGACGACCTGACGCGTCACGCCGGTGGTGAGGTCGCACTCGTCGACCACTATCGCGACTGAAGGATCGGCCCGTACCCGCTCGGGCAGCCGCGTCCACGGGCCGGTATCGAACCTCAACCCGACATGAAGTCAATGGCCAGCCCGGCAACGCGTCCACCTCGGGCCCACCCGCGGGTCAGCGGTCCCGTGCGATCCGCGAACCGACCATGGACACTCCTCAAGACCGTAGCCGCGCTAAGCCCTGCCGAGCAGGTCGCGGATCGCCTGGAGGATCGCGTCCTCGCCCTGGAGGTGCAGGATCGCGTGCGACGCCGAGTCGAGTACCCGGTGCTCGCCGCGCGGCACCGATCCGGCCAGGGCCGCCTGCATGGCTCGGATGCCTTCGTGGGTCGCGCGCATCAGCTCCTCGGACGCGTGCTGCGCCCAGTAGGCGTTGCGCCCCATGGCGCTGAACACGATGAGCGGGACGTCGGGCAGCGGTCCACCGCCGCGCAGCTCGTCGTAGACCTCGCCCTCGAAGTTCACCGTCTCTTCGACGCCGACGCGCCACGAGGCGAGGTGGTAGTCGATGAGCGGCTCGCGCACGTGTGCCGGCCACCGCGCGTACAGCTCGGCGTACTGCTCGCGGGCCGCCCGTACCTGATCGTCGGTCAGCTCCGGCAGGGCCTTGGGGTCGGGCTTCATGCGCTCGGCCGCCTCGGTGGCCTCGGCCGGCAGGTACGCGGGCAGGTCCTCGTGGCCCGGGTCGAGTAGGAGCAGGCCGGCCACCTCGCCGGGGTGCAGCTGCGCGTACCGGCGGGCGTAGAACGCGCCCAGGGAGTGGCCGACCAGCAGGTACGGGCCGGGTACGGCGGCGGCGCGCAGGAGTTCGCGCAGTTCCTCGGCGACCTCGGTGGGGGTGCGGGGCAGGTCGACCGGGTCGCTCCAGCCGGTGCCGGCGCGGTCGTAGAGCACGCCGGTGGTCAACTCGGCGGCGGCCCGCTGGAGGTTCAGGAAGTCGAGGCCGACCAGGCCGGCCCCGGGCAGGAGCACGACGGTCGGGCCGACCGAGCCGGACCGGTGCAGCGCGAGCCGCCGCCCGTCCACCTCGTACCGGCGCCCGAGCGGGGGCGTCATCTCGACCTCTACTCCGACTGGGGCGTTCATCGTGGGCTCCTTCGCGAGGCGGCGGGGTCGAATGTTCGCAACGATGCGAACAGTAGCAGATGTGAGACAATGGGCCGATGGATCCGGTGGACCTCCTGCTGCACCCGGTACGGCTGCGGATCGTGCACGCGATGTCGGGCGAGCGTGTGGTCACCACGTCGGAACTGGTCGCCCGCATGCCCGACGTCTCGAAGGCCACGGTGTACCGGCATGTCGCGCTGCTCGCCGACGAGGGCATCCTGGAGGTCGACGGCGAACAGCGGGTACGCGGCTTCGTGGAGCGCCGGTACCGGCTGCGCCGCGAACGGGCGGTGATCGACGCGGAGACGGCGGCGTCGGCGACCCGGGACCAGCACCGTGGCGTGTTCCCGGTCGCGATGGCGGTGCTGCTGGCCGAGTTCAACGCCTACCTCGACCGGGAGGGTTCCGACCCGACCGCCGACCTGGTCGGCTACCGGCAGCATGCGATCTGGCTCAGCCCGGACGAGCGCGCGGGACTCATCGACGGGCTGCGCCGGGTGATCGGGCCGCTGATGGTCAACCGGCCGACGCCGGAGCGCGCGCCGCACCTGCTGTCCCCGATCCTGTTCCCGATCAGCGAGCCGGTGCAGGGGCCGCCCTCGGCGGAGGGGCCGGAGCCGAGGGCGGAGCCCGGGGAAATGTAGGCCGGTCGTATCGCGTGCCTGGATTGATCGTTTGTTAGAACGATGGCGGGTGTTTCCTTTCCAGGAGGCGTCGGTTGACAACCAGTGCGGCGCACGCGGCCGCGTTCCGTCGGGAGCTGCCCGACGCGGGTGAGGTCTGGACCGTCGTCGAGGACGGTTTCTACATCGCGCCGCACAAGCGGGACGGGCAGCGCGCGGTGCCCTTCTGGTCGAGGCAGTCCAGGGCGGAGAAAGTGGTCGCCCGGGTGCCCGCGTACGCCGGCCTGGCCGTCATCTCGATTCCGCTGGAGGACTGGCTGGGCGACCTGCTGCCCTGGCTGGCGGAGCGGGAGATTCTGGTCGGCGTGAACTGGAGTGGCAACCGGGCCACCGGCTTTGACGTGCATCCGCGACAGGTCATCGACTGGTTTGTGCCCAAGCCGCCGGTTGGCCTGCTGGAAGGGGTGGACTGACCGGAACATCCCACTCGTCGGGTACTCACCCCATATAGCCGATCCCATCGGTCCGAGAGTTCTCGCACCGGTGCGGTCCATCCCGCCCCGCGCGTTTAGCGGCGGGATGGTGTGGGGCAAAAGGCGATATGGACCTGGGCGAGGAGCTCGCCGATCTCGGCGAGGGTAGTCACATCGCGCCCGACGGGGTCGTCGAGCACCCCGAGGCCAGCGATTTCGATCATGCTCGCACGCTGCCCGCCGACACCACCTGGTTCCAGCGGGCGGTCTTCTACGAGGTTCTCGTGCGGGCCTTCTACGACGCCGACAACGACGGCCAGGGCGACCTGCAGGGGCTCATCCAGCGGCTGGACTACCTGCACTGGCTCGGGGTCGACTGCCTCTGGCTGCCGCCGTTCTACGACTCGCCGCTGCGCGACGGCGGGTACGACATCCGCGACTTCTACAAGGTGCTGCCCGAGTTCGGCACCGTGGACGACCTCGTCGCGCTGATCGACGCGGCGCACAAGCGGGGGATCCGGGTCATCACTGACCTGGTGATGAACCACACCTCCGACACCCACCCGTGGTTCCAGGAGTCCCGTCGGGACCCCGACGGGCCCTACCGCGACTACTACGTGTGGAGCGACACCGACTCCGGCTACCCCTGGGCCCGGATCATCTTCGTGGACACCGAGGAGTCCAACTGGACCTACGACCCGGTCCGCCGGCAGTTCTTCTGGCACCGGTTCTTCAGCCACCAGCCCGACCTCAACTACGCCAATCCCGAGGTTCAGGAGGCGATGCTGGGCGTCATCCGGTTCTGGCTGGACCTCGGCATCGACGGGTTCCGGCTGGACGCCGTGCCGTACCTGTTCGAGAAGGAGGGCACGAACTGCGAGAACCTGCCGGAGACGCACGAGTTCCTCAAGCGCCTGCGCAAGGTGATCGACGATGAGTACCCGGGACGGGTACTGCTGGCCGAGGCGAACCAGTGGCCGGCCGACGTGGTCGAGTACTTCGGCGACCCGGAGACCGGCGGCGACGAGTGCCACATGGCGTTCCACTTTCCGCTGATGCCGCGGATCTACATGGCGGTGCGGCGGGAATCCCGTTTCCCCGTCTCGGAAATCCTGGCCCAGACCCCGAAGATTCCGAGCAACTGCCAGTGGGGCATCTTCCTGCGCAACCACGACGAGCTGACCCTGGAGATGGTCACCGACGAGGAACGCGACTACATGTACGCGGAGTACGCCAAGGATCCGCGCATGCGCGCCAACGTCGGCATCCGGCGCCGGCTGGCCTCGCTGCTGGAGAACGACCGCAACCAGTTCGAGCTGTTCACCGCGCTGCTGCTGTCGCTGCCCGGCTCGCCGGTGCTCTACTACGGCGACGAGATAGGCATGGGCGACAACATCTGGCTGGGCGACCGGGACGGCGTACGCACGCCGATGCAGTGGACGCCCGACCGCAACGCCGGCTTCTCCACGGCCACGCCGGGCCGGCTGTGCCTGCCGGTCAACCAGGATCCGGTCTACGGGTACCAGGCCATCAACGTGGAGGCGCAGCGGGACAACTCGTCGTCCCTGCTCAACTGGACCCGCACCATGCTGGCCGTACGGCGGCGGCACGTCTCGTTCTCGGTCGGCGAATTCCACGAACTCGGCGGCTCGAACCCGTCGGTGCTCGCGTTCCTGAGGGAGCACGAGGAGGACGTCGTGCTGTGCGTCAACAACCTGTCGCGCTTCCCGCAGCCGATCGAGCTGAGCCTGACCGGCTGGAGCGGGTACACCCCGATCGAGCTGACCGGTCGGGTCACCTTCCCGCGCATCGGTAACCTGCCGTACCTGCTGACGCTGCCCGGGCACGCCTTCTACTGGCTGCAACTGTGCCCCCCATCCGGGGATGAGTCATGAACCTGCCCTTCATCGAGTGGCTGCCCAAGCAGCGCTGGTACGCGGGGCGGGCCCGGGTGCTGAGCAGCGTCACGCCCAGCGTGGTCACCGCGCTCGCCCCGGACCTGGACCACGCCCTCCTGCTCGCCTCGTACGCGGACGGCGGCAGCGAGGTGTACCAGCTGTTCGTCGGCTGGGACCTGGAACTGCCGGAGGAGTTCGCCGGCCAGGCCACCATCGGCGCGCAGGACGGGCGCACCGGCTGCGACGCGCTGTTCAGCCCGGACGCGGCACGGCGCCTGCTCACCCTGATCCAGGCCGGCGCGACGACCGGCCCGCTGCGGTTCCTGCCGGAGCCCGAGGCGAGCCTGCCCGTCGACGCGCCCGCCCGGGTCATCGAGGGGGAGCAGACCAACACCAGCGTCATCTTCGACACCGAGGCGATCCTCAAGGTGTTCCGCCGGGTCAACGCGGGGCGCAACCCCGACGTGGAACTCAACCGGGTGCTGGCCCGGGCGGGCAGCCCGCACGTGGCGGCGCTGCTGGGCGCGATGGAGAGCGTCGACGAGCGGGGCGCACCGACCTCGCTGGCCATGGTGACGGCGTACGCGCCGAACTCGGCGGACGGCTGGTCGATGGCCATGGCCAGCGTGCGGGACCTGCTTGCCGAGGCCGACCTGCGGGCCGACGAGGTGGGCGGCGACTTCGCCTCGGAGTCGTTCCGGCTGGGCGAGGCGGTGGCCGAGGTGCACGCGACGCTCGCGGTCGAGCTGGGGTCGGTGGCCGGGCCGTCGCCGCTTCCCGAGATGCGCCGGCGGCTGGAGCGCACGGTCGCCGAGGTCCCGGAGCTGGTGGACCTGGCGGGGGCGGTGGCCGACCGGCTCTCCGCGCTGGAGGGTCAGATCGTCGTGCAGCGGATACACGGCGACCTGCACCTCGGGCAGGCGCTGCGCACGCCCGACCACTGGTTCCTCATCGACTTCGAGGGGGAGCCGGGGCAGCCGGTGGCGGAGCGGCGTCGGGCGGACTCGCCGATGCGCGACGTGGCCGGGATGCTGCGCTCGTTCGACTACGCGGCCAACCAACTGCTGAGGGGCGAGCCGAACGACGAGCAGCTGGCGTACCGGGCGCGGGAGTGGGTGCAGCGCAACCGGGGCGCGTTCTGCGACGGGTACGGGCACGTGACCGGGGTGGACCCGCGCGCCCTGCCGGGCCTGCTGAGCGCGTACGAGCTGGACAAGGCGGTCTACGAGGCGGCCTATGAGGCGCGTCACCGGCCGGACTGGCTGTGGATTCCGCTCAAGTCGATCCGCGCGCTGCTGGCGGCCGGACCGAATCCGATCCCCTGATAGGTACCGTGGGACGCCAGAGGCGAAGTCGACGTCATAGGGCGCGTGTGGTTGGGTGCGGTACATGGCAGGGCTGGGCGGGATCCGCGGCAGCGCGGCACACCGGACGTACAGCGTCACGGTATTTGTGATCCTCGCGGCATTGGAGAACGTGGCCATCGGGCTGCCGGTGCCGCTCTACGATCCGATCGCCCGCGGCCTCGGCGTCTCCGAGGGCGACGTGAGCCTGGTCACCGCGGCCAGCTTCCTGGTCACCGCCGTCGCGGCGGTCGGCTGGGCCTACACCGGAGATCGGACAAACCGGAAGCCGCTGCTGATGGGCGGCACGCTGATCTGGGCGGTCGGCTTCGGCGGCTGTGGGTTGGCCCACGGGTACCTGACCTACTTCGCGCTGCAGATGCTCGCCTCGATCGGCCTGGGCGCGGTCGCCTCGGTCGGCTTCTCCGTGGTCAGCGACCTCATCTCGCCGCGCCGCCGGGGGCTGGTGATGAGCCTGTGGGGGCTGTCGCACGGCGTCGGTACGCTCGGCGGCACCCTGGTGGGTGGCCTGCTCGGTTCGGGTTCGGGCCCGGACGACTGGCGCCGGCCGTTCCTGGCGATGGCGGCGCTGGGCCTGGTCGCGGTGGTGGCCTACCTGTTCGTGTACGACATCCGGCGCGGGCAGAGCGAGCCGGAGTTGGCCCCGCTGTTCGCGGCCGGCGGCGAGTACAAGCACCGGATCAACCGGTCGGACGTGCGCGGCATCCTGAACCGGCGCACCAACGTCTGGCTGATCCTGCAGGGCCTGACCGCACAGGCCACCTTCGGCTCGCTGGTCTGGCTGCCGCGGCTGCTGCAGGCCAAGGCGCAGGCTCAGGGGTACCCGGAGGCGACCGCGATCGTGGTCGGCAGCGTGTTCTCCGTGCTGTTCGAGCTCGGCGGGGCGCTGTCCATCATCGGCGGGCTGGTTGGCGACCGGTTGCAGCGGCGCACGCCCCGGGGCCGGGCGCTGGTGGCCGCCATCGGCGTCTTCGCCGGGGTGCCGTTCTATGTGGTGCTGTTCTTCGTGCCGCTGACCGTGCACGTGCCGGCCGGCGCGGACAAGGCGGGCATCGTGGCCGCCGTACTGCACAGCGTGGTCACCTCGCCCACGGTGGCGGCCAGCTTCCTTTTCGCGCTCGTCGCGCTCGCCCTGACCTCGGCCAACTCGCCGAACTGGTTCGCCCTGCTCGCCGACGTCAACCCGCCGGAGCACCGCGGCACGGTGTACAGCATGGGCAACCTGGTCAACGGCGTCGGCCGGGCGGCCGGCAACAGCCTGGTGAGCGTGATGTTCCGGGTTCTGACCAGGGCGCTGCCGCCCCCGCTGAACTACGCCACCGGGCTGGCCGTGTTCCAGATCTTCTTCATCCCGACCGGGTGGATGTATTACCTCGCCTCCCGCACCGTGCCCGGCGACATCGACGCGGTACGCGACCTGCTGCGGGCCCGGGCCGGCGAGGCGGTCGCCCGCGCCACCGTGACCGACAGCCCGGACGAGGGCCAGGCCGTGACCACCAGCCCCTGAGCGCGCCCAGCTCCTGAGCGCGTCGCGACGGCCGGCCGCCGCCGGGGGAACGGTCCCGGCGGCGCCCGGCCGCTTCTCGCCTCGGCCGGTCGTGCCCGGGTTCGGGCGTGGCCGGCGGCCTCTCGCCTCAGCCGGCGTACTGGGCGACGATGCTGGTGAACTCCCAGTTCTGCTGGGAGACCCCGCTGCACGAGTCGGCGCCGGTGCTGTTGCCGCCGGTGCACGGCCGGTCCCGGTCGGCTGACCAGAACGTGAAGCGGGCGAGGTGGTGCTGCTGCGCGTAGCCGAGCATGGTGCGGAAGTCGGCCTGGGCCACCGTTTCGTGTTCGTCGGTGATGCCGTTCATCGAGGAGATGCCGGAGTGCCGGTACGCCTGGTCGTCGGTGTATCCGTAGGCGTTCTTCACGGTGTTCTTCAGCCCCTCGGCGGCCTGGAGGGTCAGGCTGCCCATGTTCTGGCCGGCCGCCCCGAAGTCGAATGGCATGATGGTCCAGCCGTCAACGGTCAGTCCCGACGAGGCGGCCCGATTGATCATGCTCGAGTCGGGGCCGTTCGGGCCGCTCGGGAACGTCACGTACAGGGTGATCCCGGGGTTGTTGGCCCGGATCGTCTTCAGCGCGTCGATGGTGCGCTGCTGCAGGGTCGCGTTGCCGTACACGCTGCCCTCGATGTCGATGTCGAGCGCCTTCAGCCCGTACGCGCTGATCACCTTCTGGTACGCGCCGGCCAGCGCGCTCGCGCTGGAGCAGGACTGTTCGAGCCAGTTGCCGGACGCGCCGCCGGAGGAGATGACCACGTCGCCGCCGGCACCACGGATGTTGTTGATGGTGGTCTGGTCGATGCCGCCGGTCAGCGGCCGGCTGCCGTCCCACTCCGGGTTGCAGGTGCCGCCGGAGAGCATGAAGGCCATGGTGAACCAGCGGATGCCGGTGGCCGACATGATGGTCCGCGGGTCGGGCAGGTTGCCCCAGCCCAGGTACGCGTACGGGGCCGCGGCCATGCCGGCCACGCCGCCACCGGGTGGGGTGGTCGACCCACCGCCGGTGGGTAGGTTCCATTGTTGGTTGGCGCCGCCGGTGCAGGTCCAGATTTGTAGGGGGGTGCCGTCGGCGGTGCTGGGTCCGGTGGCGTCGAGGCATTTGCCGGAGCCGGTGTTGATGAGTTGGGTGCCGGTGTGTTGCCATTGTTGGGCGTTGGTGTTGTTGCAGTCGTAGATTTGGACTTTGGTGCCGTTGGTGGTGCCGGCTGCGTTGACGTCGAGGCATTTGCCGAGGGCGCGGATGGTGCCGTCGGTGCCGATGGTCCATTGTTGGGCGTTGGTGGTGTTGCAGGTGTAGAGCTGGACTTGGGTGCCGTTGGTGTTGTTGGCGGCGGCGACGTCCACGCATTTGCCGCCGTAGCCGGTGATGGGGCCGGCGGTCGCGGCGGAGGCCGCGGTGGTGCCGGCGATGCCGAGCCCCACCGTCGCCACGGCGACGGCGATGACGGCGGCGATACCGCGTCTGGTCAGTTTCACGGGGGTCCTCTCCGAAGTGAGCGTCCGGGATGCGGCGCGGCGCGGGTGGGTGCGGGCCCGACCGTGCGGGTGTGCCGTGCGGGCAGGGTCGGCCGGGGACCCGCGCGGGTCGGGCGGGGCTCGTCGCCGGGCGACGTTCGGCCGCAAAAAGATCAGCGCAGGGTGACGAACCCTCGATGCCGATGCGTCGTACGGCATCGATCGAAGGCTATGACGATGCTTCTGAGCTAGTCAATAAAAGCTACAAATAAAGCGCCTGACCAGGGAATATTGCTGATCGGAAAGTTAACAGTCGGTTGCAACGCCTGACGCTGGGTATTGACAGGCGACCATCGATGGGTGTTTTCTTCGATTACCAGCCGTGCCGATCAAGCTGGACGGTCGCGCGGCGGTGAACCGACGGTGAACGTCCATAGTGGACTTCTATTCGGGGCGTCGGCGCACACTCCCAGCCACGGAAGGATTCGTCATGTCCGTGATCACGGTGCCTCGCTGGCGGTCGCCGCGCCGGCGGTGGGCCCGCATCCTCATGCTGGCGGCCGCACTCGTGCTGACCGCCGCCACGGTGCTGCTGCCGCCACGGCTGGCCAGCGCGGCGGCGGAGAGCGTGAACATCTGGCTCACCACCACCAACGACGCCGCCGGCCGCAACATCACCCGCGGACTGCAGCAGCAGGCGCCGATCGCCTTCGCGAGCAGCAGCGCCGCGGCCAACCAGACCATCACCGTCAACGAGAACACCAGATACCAGCAGTTCGTCGGCGCTGGCGCGTCGTTCACCGACACGGCGGCATGGCTGATGAACTCCAGCGGTGCGCTGTCGGCCAGCACCCGCGCCTCGGTCATGAGCAAGCTGTTCGACCCCACCAACGGCATCGGGCTGGACTTCCTGCGCAACCCCATGGGCGCCTCGGATCTGGCTCGCTCCAACTACACCTTCGACAGCACCTGCTGCGACCTGAACGATTTCTCCATCTCCCATGACCTGACCGACGTCCTGCCGCTGACCAAGCAGGCCCAGCAGCTCAACCCGAGCCTCAAAATCCTGGCGTCGCCGTGGACGGCACCGCCGTGGATGAAGGACAACAACGCGTACTCGCAGGGCTACCTGCAGGCGCAGTACTACGCGACGTACGCCCAGTACTTCGTCAAGTACGTCCAGGCGTACCAGGCGCAGGGGGTGCGCATCGACTACGTCACGCCGCAGAACGAGCCGACCTGCTGCGCGGGCTACCCGTCGATGCAGTGGAACTCGAGCGGCCTGGACTATTTCGTGGGCACCGACCTGCTGCCCGCGTTCCATGCCGCCGGCCTGAGCACCAAGGTGCTCATTCACGACTGGAACTGGGACGGCTACGACGCCTGGGCGGCCCCGTTGATGAACGACGCCGCGATCCGCAACGACTCGCTGTTCGGCGGCATCGCCTGGCACGGGTACGGCGGCGACGTCGGCGAGCAGACCACCGTGCACAACCTGTACCCGAACGTGCCGGCCTTCGACACCGAGCACTCCGGCGGCACCTGGATCGCCAACCAGCAGAACGAGGACATGAACAACATCATCGGCTACACGCGGAACTGGGGCACCACCGTCACCAAGTGGAGCCTGGCCGTCGACCAGAACATGGGCCCCCACAACGGCGGCTGCGGCACCTGTACCGGGCTGATCACCGTCCACAATGGTGACAGCCGCAGCGGGCAGGTGGACTACACCGTCGAGTACTACGACATGGGGCAGCTGACCAAGTTCGTCAAGCCGGGCGCGTACCGCATCGACTCCACCGCAGGCGGCACCATCCCCAACGTGGCCTGGCGCAACCCGGACGGCTCAAAGGCGCTGGTCGCGTACAACGGTACGGGTAGCGCCCAGTCGCTGAAGGTGAACTGGGGCAACGAGTCCTTCACGTACAGCCTGCCGGCCGCCACCTCGGCGACCTTCACCTGGAACGGCGCCCAGGGGACCGGCGGCGGCACCGGCACCGGCTCCGGCGCCACCGGCAACATCACCGGCTACGGCGGCAAATGCGTGGACGTCGCCGCCGCCAACAACACCAACGGCACCCAGGTCCAGCTCTACACCTGCAACACCACCAACGCCCAACAATGGACCATCGGCACCGACGGCACCATCCGCGCCCTCGGCAAATGCCTCGACGTCAACGCAGCCGGCACCACCAACGGCACCAAAGTCCAAATCTACGACTGCAACAACACCAACGCCCAACAATGGCAACACACCGGCACCCAACTCATCAACACCGGCTCCGGCAAATGCCTCGACGCCACCGGACCCAGCACCGCCGACGGCACCCCACTACAAATCTGGACCTGCACCGGCGGCGCCAACCAACAATGGAACCTACCCACCTGAGCGGACCCGCACCGCTTGCCGAGAACCGCGAAAGCTGGCTACCGAGCGGACAGTCCGAGTTTGAGCCCGAAGCAGACCAACACGCTTCCCGTCACACCGTCCACGGCGCGGTGCACCGACCGGCGGCGCAGCCAGCCCCTGACCGCCTGCGCGCCAAAGATGATCATCGTGAACCACAGCATGCCCTCGACATCGTGAACGGTGGCGAGCAGCACACCGACGGCGAGGTGGGAGGCTCCGGCCGGGATGAACTGGGGCAGCACCGCGACGTAGAAGGCGCCGATTTTGGGGTTCAGGAGGTTCGTCAGCAGGCCCCGCAGCCAGGCGAGACGCACACTGGCCGACGCCGCGAGAGCGATTCGCGGCGTCGGCTCCGCGTCGCCACCGGCCCCGCGCAGCGCGGTCCACAGCATCCGCGCGCCTAAGAAGATCATGTACGCGGCGCCGGCCACCCGCAGCACCGTGTAAGCCAACACCGACGCGGTCAGTAGCGCGGATACCCCGACCGCCGCGGCGGCGCCCCAGACCAACGAGCCGGTGCCGATGCCCAGGGCCGTCACGAAGGCCTGCCGCCGGCCATGCCTGACCGCGGATCGCAGTACGAGTGCGGTATCCAGTCCGGGAATGATGGTCAGAAGGCCGGCAACGACGGCGAACGACAGCACCGCGCTGGTCAGGGTCACCACTACACTCCTTCGCCGCGTTCCTCTCGGAACCCGTGTGAACCGCGGGAGCATAGCCGCACGCCGGACCCGCCGGGCACCGGCGGGTCACGCCGGACCTGACGTCCGGGGTCAGACCACGGTCGGGATCGCCTCGACCCGATCGGGTCGAGGCGATCGGGTCGAGACGCGGGTCAGGCCGGGGCGGTGGTCATCCGGGGGCGCTGTGCCGGTACATCGGTCCGGTTGTGCGCGGCGGTGCGCCGAGCCTCCCGGGGCCGGCCACCCTCCGCGAGCAGCGCCGCCACCGGCAGTGTCGCTGCCCCGAAGGCCACCGCGTCCGGACCGAGTTCACACAGATCGATCGAGGTCTGGCCGTGCGGGTGCCGCAGCGCGTGCGCCTGCGCAGCCTGCCTGATCTGGGGCAGCATCCGGCCGCCCAGCGCGAGCCCGGCCCAGCCGCCCAGCACGATGCGCTCCGGGTTGAACAGATTGATCAG
The DNA here is from genome assembly GCF_039543385.1 of Rugosimonospora acidiphila. Taxonomy (NCBI): domain Bacteria; kingdom Bacillati; phylum Actinomycetota; class Actinomycetes; order Micromonosporales; family Micromonosporaceae; genus Rugosimonospora; species Rugosimonospora acidiphila. The sequence goes on along the minus strand of NZ_BAABJQ010000006.1, from coordinate 131,335 downwards.
GTTGGCGATGCCGGCGCCCAGGTAGCCCGCGGTCTCGTCCAGCACCCGAGCGGCCGTCTTGGACCGCTCGGCCGCGGTGAGTAGCGCGTCGAGGCTGGACTGCTCGTCCTCGCCCGGCACGGCGCGGCCGGCCCGGGCCTGCCGGTACCGGTCCAGGATGCCCTCCGCGCCGACGTACGCCTCCAGGCAGCCGTGCGAGCCGCACCGGCAGGCCCGCCCGCCGTACACGATGGTGGTATGCCCCCATTCGCCCGCGCTGCTCGTCGCGCCGCGATAGGTGCTGCCGTGGGTGATGACCGCGGCGCCCACTCCGGAGCCGAGCAGGATTATCACCGCGTGCCGGGCGCCGCGGCCGGCACCGAACCACATCTCCGCCTGCCCCTGGGTCTTCGCACCGTTCTCGAAGAACAGCGGTAGCTCGATGCCGTTGGCGCGCAGCATCTGCTCCAGGGCGATCGCGTCCCACCCGATCGTCTGCGCGTGCACCAGCACGGTGCGCCCCTGCTCCACGGTGCCGGGCACGCCGATGCCCACCCCCAGCACGCTGCGCTCGTCGATGCCGGCCTGTTCGATGGCCTCGCGCAGCCCGGAGGTGAGCTGCGCGACCACGGTCGACGGGTCCGGCCGGGGTCCGGACAGCGCGTGTTCCACGGTGGCCAGCCGGCTCATGGCGAGGTCGAACAGCTCGACCCGGACGCCGGTCTCGCCGACGTCGATGCCGATGACGTGCCCGTAGGCGGGGTCCACGCGCAGCAGCACGCGCGGCCGGCCGCCGTCCGACTCGACCAGGCCGGCCTCGACGATCAGCCGCTCCTCGACCAGTTCAGCGGTGACGTTGCTGACCGTCGCGGCGGACAGGCCGGTGAGGTGACTCAGCTCGTGGCGGCTGAGCGGACCGTCGAAGAACAGCTTCGACAGCAGCGCCGCCCGATTGTGGCGGCGCAGGTCGCGGACCGTGGTGCGCTTTGATTCCATCGCCTTCCATCTCCCCGGAGTTCGTCCTCACCAGCACACCTGTGCGTCCAGACGGCGGTTCTCGGTTGCAGCCTGCCTAGCTTATTAAATAAGAGTCATATTTTAATGCATGAAACAGTAATCCGGTGATCGGCGTGGCGTCCATCCCGCCGGATCGTGAGAACTGCCCCGACCGGGGGTCGACCGGGCACGTCAGATCGAACTGGTTGGCCGTCGAGCCGGTGTTCATGGGTGGCATGGAGGAGACGTTCAGCCCGGACGGCCGCACCGTGGCCGGCGGCGGCGCGGACCACACGGTGCACCTGGACGACCTCGCCCAGCTTGACGACCTGCGGGGCAACGCCCGCGTCGAGTCCTGCCCGCGGGCCGGGCGCGGACTCGACCCCGGCGAATGGGCACGCGAGGTGCCGGGGCTGCCGTACCAGCGGACCCGCCCCTGAACGCCCGGCCCGCCGCGCGTCGGCAGCGGGCCGGCGGTGGCTTCAGTCGTCGGCAGCGGGCCGGCGGTGGGCTCAGTCGTCGGCGAGGCGGGCCGGGAAACCGCCCGTCGCGATCGGGCCCCAGTGTTCGATGGTGACCCGGATCAGCGACTTGCCCTGCCGGCGCATCGCCTCCCGGTACTCGTCCCAGTTCGGGTGCTCACCGGAGATGCACCGGAAGTACTCGACCAGCGGCTCCAGCGCCTCGGGCAGGTCGATGACCTCGGCGCGGCCGTCGACCTGCGCCCAGGGTCCGTTGAAGTCGTCGGACAGCACGCACAGTGACACCCGCGGGTCGCGGCGCGCGTTGGCCGCCTTGGCCCGCTCCGGGTACGTGGAAATCACTATGCGGCCCTCCGGATCCACGCCGCAGGTGACCGGCGAGGACTGCGGCCGGCCGTCGGCGCGGGTGGTGAGCAGGATGGCGTGGTGCCGGGTGCGGAGGAATTCGAGCAGGTGGTCGCGGTCGACGCGGTTCGTGGTAGCGATCGTGCGAGGCATGTACCCACTCTACGAACGCGGGCCGGGGCGTGCCGGCACCGGTGGGATTGCTAGCGTCTCGACTAGCAGCCTGCTAGCCCGAGGAGGGCGTGTGGAACGGGTAACCGGACCAGAGATGCCGGCGCGTCGGTCGCGCTGGCCGAGGTCGCAGCTCAACACGCGGGTATGGGTGGAGATCGGGCGGGAGCCCGTCGCGCCGCGGCGGGGGAGCGACCGGTGACCGCGATGCCGGGCCCGGGCCCCCGGGGCCGTCGCTCCGACCTGCCGGTGGCCGAACTGGAGATGGACGCCCATCTGCAGCGCACGCTGCGCCGGACCTCCGTGATGCGGCAGGGCTTCTACCTGGTGGTGCTGGTCGTCGCCCTGGCCGGTCAGGTCTCCGGCGCCGTGGAGACGCTGGGCATCCCGCTGGTCGCCGCGGTACCGGCGGTCGCCGCGCTGGAGCTGGGCGGCGTGGTGGTACTGGCCAACGCCGACGTGCGCCGCCGGCTCGGCGAGCGGGCGGTCGCCTCACGGCTGCTGTCCGTGGCAATCGCCGCGGGAGCGGTCGCGTTCAACTGGCTGGCACACGACAACCACCTGCTGGGGGGGTTCTTCGCCGGCATGTCCGCGCTGGGTTACCTGGTCTGGCTGATGCACACCGAGAACCAGCGCCGGGACCGGCTGCGCGCCAAGGGCGACCTCGCGCCCACCACCCCCGGGTACGAGGTCGTCGGCCACTGGCTGCGCCATCCATGGCTGACGAACCGCGCGAAGAGCCTGGCCAAGGCGAACCCGGAGCTGGGCCTGTACGACTCGCTGGCGGCGGCCCGCGACCAGATCAAGCGGGAGCGCCGGCAGGCGGCGATCTCGAAGGTGCTGCACCGCAAGATCCGTGCCGCGGTCGACCCGAACACGGCGGACATCGCGATCGCCGTGTACGACCTCGACGAGATCGCGACCCGGCTGGCCGACGGCGCCGACTACGACGGGCTCACCGCGCTCATCGCCGCCGACCTGACCCCGGCCCGGCTGGGCCTGGACGGCTCGACCCTCGACGGCTCGACCCTCGACGGCTCGACCCTCGACGGTTCGACCCTCGACGGCTCGGCTCTGGACGGCTCGGCTCTCGACGCCTCGACCCTGGACGCCCGGGCTCGGGCCGCCTCGGACTCCGGCGCCCCGGCCGGGGGCGCGCGCGACGGCGGGGCGGCCGGTTCCAACTCCCCGTCGATCCCGGCCGCGAACGGGTTGGCCGCGAACGAGTCGAGCGCGAACGGGACGAGCGCGAACGGGTCGGATGCGACGGGAGCCGGCGACGCCGGGCCGGCCGACGCGACCGGCACCGACGGCTCGGCGGCGCCGCTCGCCGGGTCCGACGGGTCGGCTGACGTGGGCGAGCGACCCGAGGGCGCGACGCGACCGGCGGCCGCCACCGGAGTCGACAGCCCGACCATCGAGAGCCCGATCCTGGACGTACCGACCCGGGCCGTGGCGCGGGCGCAGCCGGTGCGGGTCCTCGACCCGTCGGTGCGCCGCACCCTGGAGGAGCAGTTCGGGCTGGGCCGGCAGGCCGAGCCATCGGGGTCGGGTACCACCGGCGACGAGCCGGCACGCCGGGACCGCTCCCGCCGCACGGCGGGCAACCAGCGCGGCGCGGCCTCGAATAGCGCTCCGGCCGCGCCGGCGACCGGCCCGCTCAGTGACACGCTGCCGGCCGCTGGCCCGGCGGGCGCGCCGCACGGCGTCTCCCCGGCGCCGAGCGCCGCGCGGGCCGGCCGGGAGGGTGCGCTGCGCACCCAGGTGCACACCGCGCTGGACACCCACGTGCCGCCCGGGGCCCAGCGGGACGAGACCACGCTGATGGAGCTGGTCGCCGACGTGCTCGACCTGAACGACATCGACCGGCTGACCGCGGCCCCCTACGTGCAGAGCTGGCTGAAGGAGGGGTCGCGGGTCGGCGCGTCGGCCGGCGGAACGTCCTGAGGCGCCGTCCGGCCGCAGTCGGTTCAGCGTCGCGAGATCTCCGGCAGGGTGACCCCGAGCTGCGCGCGCAGGCCGGCCTGGGCGCCCACGGAGATCCGGCCCCGCGCGAACGCGTCGAGGTGGCCCCACCGGCCCGGGATGTCGAGTAGCTCTATGCGCCCGATGCCCTCGGGCAGCACCGGCTCGACCACGAGGTGGTCGCCCACCGGCTCCAGCCCGAGCATGACCTGCACCAGCAGCATGGGTGCGCCGGTCGACCACGCCTGCGGGCTGCACGCCGTCGGGTACTGCACCGGGTACATGGTCTCCTCCCGCCGGTACCCGGCGAAGGCCTCGGGCAGCCGCCCGTTGAAGAACTCCGCCGCGTCCAGGACACCGGCCGCCACCCTGGCCGCCTCGTCCTTGTACCCGTACCTGCGCAGCCCCAGGGCGATGAACGAGTTGTCGAACGGCCAGACGGTGCCCACGTGGTACCCGATCGGGTTGTACCGCACCTCGCCCTCGGCCAGCGTGCGGATGCCCCAGCCGCAGAACAGCCGCGGCCCCATCAGGTGGTCCACCAGCGCCCGGGCCTTGTCCGGCTCCACGATCCCGCTCCACAGCAGGTGCCCGATGTTGGACGACAGCGTGTCCACCTGGCGTCCGTCGCCGTCCAGGGCGAGCGCGAAGTACTGCCCGTCCTCCACCCAGAAGTCCTCGTTGAACCGGCGCTTGAGCTCGGCGGCCTCGCTCTCCAGCCGGTTGGCCAGCGCCGGGTCGTCCCAGATCTCCCGGGCCAGCCGGGCCCCACGGATCTTCGCGTCGTACGCGTAGCCCTGCAGCTCGCAGGTTGCCCGGGGGAAGTTCGGCAGGCTGCCGTCCCGGTAGGAGATGGCGTCCCAGGAGTCCTTCCAGCACTGGTTCTCCAGGCCGCTCTCCTCGTTGCGGCGTTGGTAGGAGATGTAGCCGTTGCCCATGAGGTCGCCGTACTCGTCGATCCAGTTGAGCGCGGCCCGGGCCTCGTACTCCATCCGCTTGACCAGCTTGGCATCGCCGGTCCACCGCTCGTACTCGTCCATGAGGATCACGAACAGCGGGGTGGCGTCGGCCGTGCCGAAGTACGGTGAGTGCGGGCGCTCCTCGAACGCGGTCATCTCCCCGTAGCGCAGCTCGTGCGGGATCTTCCCCGGTTCCTCGTCGCGGAAGTCGTCCAGCCGGCTGCCCTGCCACTCGCCGAGCACGGTCAGCGTGGTGCCGGCCAGTTCCGGCGTGAACGCCAGCGTCTGGAGGCTGGTCAGGATGCTGTCCCGACCGAACATCGTCATGAACCAGGGCAGCCCCGCCGACGGCAGCGAGCGGCTGTTCGCGATGGTCGGCGAGAACCGCAGCGCGGCCAGGTCGATCAGGCTGCGCCGGTAGGTCCGCTTGAGTGGATCCCAGTCACATTCCAGGCGCGGCGCCTTGCCGACCCAGGTCTCCAGGTCCTGCACCATCTCCCGCCAGTCACGGCTGCGGCTGGCACCCCAGGCGTGTCCGACGTGCACCTCACGTCCGCCCACGCCGCGGATCTCCGCGTCGACCTGGATCTCGGTCTCCCATTTACCGTCCGGCTCCACGCGGAAGTTGAACGTCAGCCCCTTCTTGTCCAGCTTCGCGTCGCCGGTGGTGGAGATGACGGTCTGACGGTTGAAGGTCTGCCGTTCGTACCCGAGAACCAGCCGGTCCGGCTCGACCGTGGCGCTGTACTTGCCCTTCTTGGACAGCGAGTCCTTCACCTCGAAGAGGTCGGCGAAATCGGAGCCGACCTCCAGCCGCACGCTGATGTCTCGCGGCTTGTCGTCGTGGTTGAGGATGGTCAGCTCCTCGTGGAAGCCCTCGCACACGGTGCGCTTGCGGACCACGGAGAGCTTGTTGTCGGTGTAGACCACGGTGCCGGCCCCAGGCACCAGGAAGAACCGGGTTTGAAAATAGTGCAGGTCGTCGATGGATAGCGGGCTGAGTCGCTCCCCGTTGATGGTCATCACCCAGGTCGACAGGAAGCGGGTGTCGTAGGAGAACATGCCGTTGGGCTCGGAGGGGGAAGCCTCGATGTCGCCGCTGGTATCGCTCACCACGAAGGTGTTGCCGTCGAGGATGTTCACCGATGTTTCGCTCATGGCTACCTCCGCTCTCCGGCACGCGCCGCGGATGGGTCGACGGTCAGCGTGCCGCTCGTCGAGAAGCCCGCGCTGATCCGCGGGGCGCCCGGACGCACATTGTTCGGATTCGCCGCGGCGCTGCGGGCGAGGTTGTTGGGACCGGTCGATGTCGGGGGGCCGGGGAGCAGCCGTTGCAGCAGCACGGCCAGTTCGAGGTCGCCGGTGGTGGCCGCCTCGCCGCGCAGCAGTGCGGACATCGCGTTCATCTCGCCGCTGGCCAGCTTCTCGAACACGCGTGCCGGGGCGTAGAAGACCGTGTCCGGCTCTCCGCCGTCGTGGCCGACGACGACGTCGCCCTTGTTGATGTTGACGTACCAGTGGTCGACGCTCTTGCCGTGGTCCAGGTCCACGCGCAGGCATCCGCTGACCTTCTCCAGTAGCGGCTCGTGCCGCCGTCTGGCCAGCCCGTCGAAGAATGCCTCGGTCGCACTCGTCATCAGGTTGTCCCATCCAGTGCCGCGGTAACCGGTCGATTCACCATCCCGGCCGGCAGAGTGAATGGGCCTCACACCCGGAGGGTGAACTCCGGGTGTGTGCCGCGATCGCGGCGGATCCGCCAGGTCGGCCGGGGCGGTCGTCATGGGGCGGGCCCGATCGACCGGGTCCGGCCGGTGAGGCGTCGTCTGGCCGCGATCGGCGCCTAGGCGCGGCCGAACGGCCGGCCCGGACGGGCAGGCCGTTTTCGCGGCATGCCTCCGGCTAGAGACCTAGGTGCGGCTATTACGTGGGATATGGCGTAAGCGCGGGAAGTCCACTGTTACGCTGAGTGTCGAACTATCAACCCTATGTACCCGGAATGGTGTGTCATACAGCGTCGTCGGGGGGTGGCCCAGTAATGGTCCGTAGGACCCTAACCTGGCTCTTTATCGGCTTCCTGATCTTCTTCGTGGCCCGGCGGCCCGCCGCCGCGGCCACCGTCGCCAGGTGGATCGCCGCCGTGCTGGCCGGTATCGCGACCGGTGGGAGTGACTTCATCTCGAATCTGATCCACTGATCGATCCGGCCCGGGCGGCCGGCCCGTGCCGGGGCGCCGCAGGCCGCGCGCCGGCCGGGCTAGGCGGTGTTCGCACTGCCGGGCGCGGGCGGCCGGGGGAGTCGCGCGCGGAGATCGCGGCCGGCCCCCCAGGGCGGCGACGGCCCGAGGCGGGGCCGGCGGGACGAGCTCGGCGCGATCGCGGGTGGTCCCGCCGAGGACGATTCGATCGAGGGTGGCGAGACGGTGGCCGGCCGGGACGGCCGGCGCGAAACCGGCGCCGGACATGGCAAGGGGCCGATCACCCACGGGGGAAGGCGGTCGGCCCCTGCTACGACCAACGTTACTTGACCGCGCAACAATTTGTCGACACCCAAATTCTGGGAGAACTAGCTGCGTGCGAACGGCCACCTTCCGTGAATGGACGGGGTCGCTCCGGCCACCGCCGCCGACCAGGTGGCATAGGGTGCCGCCATGGCTACCCGCAAGGAAGTCCTGGAAGTGGCCGGTCGGGCGGTTACGGTCACCAATCCCGACAAGGTGTTCTTCCCGCAGTCCGGCCGGACCAAGCTCGACCTCGTCCGGTACTACCTGGCGGTTGCCGAGGGCGCGCTGCGCGGAGTGGGTGACCGACCGATGGCCCTCAAGCGGTACGTCAACGGCATCGACGGCGAGGCGTTCTACCAGAAGCGCGCGCCACAGACCCGACCGGACTGGATCGGCACTGTCGAACTGCGCTTTCCGTCGGGCCGTACCGCCCACGAGATAGTGCTCGGCGACGCGGCGCAGCTCGCCTGGGTGGTCAACCTCGGCTGTGTCGACCTGCATCCGCATCCGGTGCGGTCGGGAGACCTCCAACACCCGGACGAACTGCGGGTCGACCTGGACCCGGTGCCGGGCGTGCCATGGTCGGACGTGCGCGAGGTCGCCCTGGTGGTCCGCGACACCCTCGCCGACTTCGGGCTGGCCGGCTGGCCGAAGACCTCGGGCTCGCGCGGCTTCCACGTGTACTGCCGCATCCAGCCGCGGTGGACCTTCCCCGAGGCGCGTACCGCCGCGGTCGCGCTCGCCCGCGAGGTCGAGCAGCGGGTACCGGGGCTGGCCACCAGCCGGTGGTGGAAGGAGGAGCGGCGCGGCGTCTTCGTGGACTTCAACCAGATGGCGAAGGACCGCACCACCGCCTCGGCGTACTCGATCCGGCCGACCGCCGACGCCCGGGTGTCCACGCCGCTGCGCTGGGACGAGGTGCCCGACTGCGTACCGGAGGAATTCACAATGGACAGCGTCCCGAGCCGGTTGGCCCGCTCGGGAGATCCGTGGCACGGCATGGACGACGCGGCCGGTTCGCTGGTGCCGCTGCTGGAGTTGGCCGAGCGGCACCGCGACGCCGGGCTGCCCGACGCGCCCTGGCCGCCGCACTTCGCCAAGCAGGCCGACGAACCGACGCGGGCGCAGCCGTCGCGACGGCGCGCACCGGCGGCGGGCACGGTACCGGCCCCGGCGCCGGGCAAGTCGAGCGGACCGACGGGACGGCGGCGCAGCACCATGCCGCTGATCGAAATCGCTCGCGCGGCCCACAAGGACGAGGCGATGGCCGGGCTGGAGCGCTGGAAGGCGCGGTACCCGCGAGTGTGGACCTACCTCGAACCGGCCGACGTACTGGTCGACTCGATGCGCGGGCGCAGCAGTACGTGGACGCGCATCCGGGTCAACCTGCACAACGTGCCGGAGGATCAGCGTCCGCCGCAGGAGGCCCTCGAGGTCGACTTCGACCCGTGGGGCGGGCGTCCACCGTCGGCGAACCCGTAGCGGCGCCCGCCGCCGTCGCACCCACGTAGCGGCGCCCGCCGCCGGTGAATTCGTGACGTGCATCCGACCGTCCGCACCGCCGTCGCGCCGAGTCGGTGAGCGTGGCTGGGACACCGTTCCGGGTGCCTCGGCACCCCTCTCCGGTCCCCGGTCGCGGCCCGCTCGCCGACCCTCCACTGTCGACGCTGAGGCCCGTTTGGCGGCCGGAAGGGCTCCCGAACACCCTTGTGAGGTGTGTCGCGGCGAAAAAATATTGTCCGCCGTCAGCGGCCACGATTGGTCACTGATCGATGTGGACATCGTTAGCGGATTCCTTTATCGCACAACGGTTTCGTTCGTTTCAAAAACGCTCGGCGATAGCGTCCGAAGGGGTGCGCGCGGATACGTCTACTGTGGAGGTGCATCGACTTTCTGCCCGAATCGGTGGCGCTTAGGAGTTTTGCGGTGCACAGTAATCACATGAGTTACAGCGGGTCCGCCACCAGGTACTTCTGGTGTCTCCGGCACCACCGCGTCGAGACGAACGGCAACGCATGTGCGGAGCGGTATCGGCTCGGGCCGTTTGGCACCGAGGCCGAGGCAGAGCATGCCTTGGAGAAGGTCGCCCAGCGGAACGAAGAGTGGGACGCGGAGGATGCCCGTTGGTCCGGGGAGAGGTCGTGAACGGGCCGGGGCAGACCGGAGCGTTACATGGCGATCTCCATCGCTTCTCTGAAGGAGAGAAACACTATGGCCGTAGCGAATAAGGCCACGACCACACCGGCCGCGAAGCGCGCGGCTGCGAAGAAGACCGTGGCGGCCGCCGGTTCCACCGCGCGGAAGACCGCCACCAAGAGTGCCACCAAGCGCACGACCGCTGCCAAGAGCACCACCGCACGGAAGACCGCCACCAAGGCCCCGGCGAAGCGCGCGGCCGCCAAGAAGACGGCCAAGGCCGCGCCGGCCAAGCGGACTACCGCCCGCAAGACCGCGCCGGCGAAGAAGGCAACCCCGGCGAAGCGGACCACCGCCCGGAAGACCACCGCGGCGAAGAAGGCAACCCCGGCGAAGCGGACCACCGCGAAGGCGACCACCGCCAAGCGGGCCACCGCGAAGAAGACGACCGCCGCGAAGAAGACGACCGCTCGCAAGAGCACCACGGCAAAGGCCACCACGGCGAAGCGGGCCACCGCGGCCAAACGCACGGCGAAGAAGGCGGCTCCGGCCAAGCGCACGGCCGCCAAGCGCACGACCGCCACCAAGCGCACCACGGCCGCCAAGCGCACCACGGCCGCCAAGCGGACGAGCGCCGCCAGTTCGCCGGCCCGCCGCACCGCCACCGCGCGGACCCGGCGCTCGCCCGGGATGTAACGGCTCCGCCGACCGCGGAGACCGCGACAACAATTCACTAAAAATGCGACGCCGGCACGCACGGCGCGTGCTTGTCATGCCCTGTTACCGGGGTCGCCATACCGCGATACCCTGCGCCGCGAGCCGGACTGCCTCCGCAGTCCCGGCCCGCGGCGCAGGCCGCTGTCGGGCCGGCGATGCTGGCCACGGCCTCCAGGCTCGGCGCGGGCCCGGACGCGCCGGTGCCGGTGTGATGCAGGTCGCGAACGCGTGCCAGTGCGCTTCTGCCAGGATGGGAGCATGCCACTGGATCTGAACAGCCTGCCCGACGTCTCGCACCTGTCCGTGGGGATTCTCGGCGGCACGGGCGACCAGGGCCGCGGCCTCGCGTACCGGTTCGCCCGCGCCGGCCAGCAGGTCCGGATCGGCTCCCGCTCGCGGGAGCGCGGGGCGGGAGTCGCGGAGGAACTCGCCGCGCTGCCCCGGGTGGCCGCGGGACTGCTCACCGGCGGCGACAACACCTACGCGTGCGCCGCCGACGTTGTGATCATCGCCGTGCCCTGGGAGGGCCACAGTGAGCTGGTCGCCTCGCTGCGCGAGCCGCTCGCCGGCAAGGTGGTGGTCGACTGCGTGAACCCGCTCGGCTTCGACAAGCAGGGGCCGTACCCGCTGGAGGTGGCCGAGGGCAGCGCCGCGCAGCAGGCGGCCGCCCTGCTGCCCGAATCGACGGTGTGTGCCGCGTTCCATCACGTCAGCGCCGTGCTGCTGGCCGACCCGCAGGTGCCCAGCATCGACCTGGACGTGCTGGTGCTCGGCGAGGATCGGGCGGCGGTGGGTCTGGTGCAGGCGTTGGCCGGGCGCATCGACGGGATGCGCGGCGTGTACGCCGGCCGGCTGCGCAACGCCGGTCAGATCGAGGCGTTCACCGCGAACCTCATCGCCATCAACAAGCGCTACAAGGCCCATGCCGGAATCCGGCTGACCGACGTCTGAGCGCGGCGCCGGCGCGCCCCGATCGGGCGCGCCGGTGACGAACTCTCAGAAGGTGTGTTCCGGCCCCGGGAACGCGCCGTCGCGGACCTCCTCGGCGTACCGGGTGGTCGCCTCCGCCAGTACGCCGGCCAGATCCGCGTAGCGCTTCACGAAGCGCGGTGCGTGGCCCCCGGCGCGCATGCCCGCCATGTCCTGCCAGACCAGCACCTGAGCGTCGGTGTGCGGTCCCGCCCCGATGCCGATGGTGGGCACCGCGATTTCGTGAGTGATCCGCTTGGCCACGTCGCCCGGAACCATCTCCAGCACCACCGCGAAGGCGCCGGCCCGCGCGACCGCCACCGCGTCCGCGAGCACCTCGTCCGCGGCGTCGCCCCGTCCCTGCACCCGGTACCCGCCGAACGCGTGTTCGCTCTGCGGGGTGAAACCGATGTGCGCCATCACCGGAATGCCGGCCGCGGTCATCGCCTCGATGGCCGGTGCGGTGCGCCGGCCGCCCTCCAGCTTCACCGCGTGGCTGCGGCCCTCCTTCATAAACCGGACGGCCGTGCGCAGCGCCTGGGTCGGCCCCTCCTCATAGGAGCCGAACGGCAGGTCCGCCACGACCAGTGCCCGTGAGGTGGCCCCAACTACGGCCCGTACCAGCGGGATCAACTCATCGACGGTGACCGGCAGGGTGGTCGGGTAGCCGAACACGTTGTTGCCGGCCGAGTCGCCGACCAGCAGCACCGGGATGCCGGAGGCGTCGAAGATGCCCGCGGTGTACTGGTCGTAGCTGGTGAGCATGGCCCACTTCTCGCCGCGATCCTTGGCCAGCTGGAGATCTCGGGTGCGCACCCGGCGGGTGGTGGGTCCGCCGTACAGCGACGGTACGGAATCCTGGGACATCGATGTCTCCTCTGCATCCTCGAGGCCGCGCTGCTGCGGTCCCCGGGTATGAGCAGATCGTCGCACCCGTCCCGGCCCGGCCGTCAGGTTTGAGTGGAGGATTTCACAGGATCATGCGCAGGGGTGGTGATCGGCACGACTCCCTCGCGGTACCGGTTGGTGATGGGCAGCCGGCGGTCGCGTCCGAATGCCTTGATGGAGATCTTGGTGCCCGGGGCGGACTGCCTCCGCTTGTACTCGGCCAGGTCGACCAGGCGCAGCATCCGGTCCACCAGCCCGGCGTCGTGGCCGAGCGCGATCAGCTCCTCCCGGCCGAGGTCGGCGTCGACGTAGCCGGACAGCATCGGGTCCAACTCGTCGTAGTCGGGCAGCGAGTCGGTGTCCAGCTGCCCGGGGCGCAGCTCCGCGCTGGGCGGCTTGCTGATCGAGTTCTCCGGGATCGGCGGCTGCTCGCCCCGGCGCGCGGCCTCGGCGTTGCGCCACTTGGCCAGCCGCCACACCATCGTCTTGAAGACGTCCTTGAGCGGGTTGAACCCGCCGACCGAGTCGCCGTACAGGGTCGAGTAGCCGACCGCCAGCTCGCTCTTGTTCCCGGTGGTCAGCACCAGGTGCCCCTCCTGGTTGGACAGCGCCATCAGGGTCACCCCGCGCACCCGGGCCTGAAGGTTCTCCACGGCGAGGCCCGCCAGCGGATTGCCGGACGCCGACATGGCGTCGATGAACGCGTCCACCATGGGCTGGATCGGCTGCACCCGGTAGTCCAGGCCGGTGCGCTTGGCCAGGTCGGCCGCGTCGTCCTTGGAGTGCTCCGACGAGTACGAGCTGGGCATCGAGACACCGACCACTTTGGACGGCCCGATCGCGTCGCAGGCGATGGCCGCCACGACCGCCGAGTCGATGCCGCCCGACACGGCCACCACCACCGAGGGGAAGCCGTTCTTGCGTACGTAGTCGCGCAGCCCGTGTACCAGCGCCTGCCACACCTCCGCCTCGTCCACCACCCGTTCGGCCATCCCGCCCTCCGCCCGCGGTGCCGGGGCTGGCGGCATCGTGCCGGAGATGAGCACCCGTTCGATGCGCATGGCGTCGCGCACCCCGGCGGCCCGCCGGGCGGCGGCCGCGCCGCGCCCGTCGGCCGCGCCGGACGAGTCGCTGTCCACCTCGTCGTCGAAGATCTCGGTCGGGCCGGCCGCCGAGATGTCCACAGTGGAGTCGGGCAGGTCCAGGTCGTGTACCAGCAGCTGCTCGGTGAACTGGGCCCCCCGGGTCAGCAGCCGCCCCTCGGCGTCGACGATCAGCGAGTCGCCGTCGAACACGAGTTCGTCCTGACCGCCGATCAGGTTGACGTAGGCCACCGCGGCGCCGGCCTCGCGCGCCCGCCGGGCGACCAGGGACAGCCGCACGTCGTCCTTGTTCAGCTCGTACGGCGAGGCGTTGATGTTGACCACCAGCGCGACGCCCGCCTGCCGGGCCACCGCGAACGGCCCGCCGGCCTGCCAGATGTCCTCGCACACGGTCAGCGCCACGTCCACGCCGCCGATCCGGACGATGGTCAGGGTGTCGCCCGGCACGAAGTACCGGTCCTCGTCGAAGACGCCGTAGTTGGGCAGGTGGTGCTTGAAGTAGGTGGCCGCCACCCGACCCCGGTACAGCAGGGCCAGGGCGTCGCGGGGGCCGCGGTCGGCCGGCGAGTCCAGGTCCTCGGGCGGGCCGGCGATGGTCACCGTGGCGCCGAGCCGGGCCGGGCCGTCCGCGTCGACATAGCCGACGATGGTGGGCAGGTCGCCCAGGCCGTCGGCGGCGAGGTCGGCGGCGAGCTGGCGCAGCGTGCCCCGGGACGTGGCCACGAAGCCCTCCCGGAAGACCAGGTCCTCCACCGGGTATCCGGTCAGCATCATCTCCGGGAACGCGACCAGGTGGGCGCCGGCGTCGGCGGCGCGGCGGGCCCATTCGCGGATGATCGTCGCGTTGCCGGAGATGTCGCCAACCACCGAGTTGACCTGGGCCAGAGCGATGCGCATAGTCGCCATGCCCCCATTTTGTCTCAGCCGGCGAGCCGGGGCGCGAGGTGGGCGGGGTCTACTTGCCGGCCATCGGGCCGGTGGTGGCCGTAGATGAATGGCGTAACGTCGGCGTAACGAGACCGGGAGAGACTTGCCCGGTTGGGGACCTTGTTTGGGCAGGCCCAGGTTTTTCGAGGGGTTGAGGTGGACCGTCAGCAGGAGTTCGTGCTCCGTACGCTAGAAGAGCGTGACATCCGGTTTGTCCGGTTATGGTTCACCGACGTACTGGGCACCCTGAAGTCCGTCAGCGTGGCCCCCGCCGAACTGGAGGCCGCCTTCGAGGAGGGCATCGGCTTCGACGGCTCGGCCATCGAGGGCTTCGCCCGGGTGTACGAGTCGGACATGGTGGCCATGCCCGACCCCACGACCTTCCAGGTGTTCCCGTTCGAGGGTGGCGGCAGCGGCGAGAGCGCCCGGATGTTCTGCGACATCCTGCTGCCCGATGGCTCGCCGTCCTGGGCGGACCCCCGCCACGTGCTGCGCCGGATGCTGTCCCGGGCGGCGGAGAAGGGCTTCACCTTCTACACCCACCCGGAGATCGAGTTCTTCCTGCTGGAGTCGCTGCCCGCGGACGGTGCCATGCCCGTACCGGTCGACTCCGGCGGGTACTTCGACAACACCACGCACGCGGTGGCCCGCGACTTCCGCCGCCAGGCGGTGCTGGCCCTGGAGCGCATCGGCATCTCCGTGGAGTTCAGCCACCACGAGGTGGCCCCCGGCCAGCAGGAGATCGACCTGCGCTACGCCGACGCGCTCGCCACGGCGGACAACATCATGACCTTCCGGCACGTGGTGAAGGAGGTGGCGCTCACCCAGTCGGTCGAGGCTTCATTCATGCCCAAGCCGTTCACCGATCAGCCCGGCAGCGGCATGCACACCCACCTGTCGCTGTTCGAGGGGGAGCGCAACGCGTTCCACGACGCGAGCGACCCGATGAAGCTGTCCAAGGTGGCTAGGGCATTCATCGCGGGCCTGCTGGTCCACGCGCGGGAATACACCGCGGTCACCAACCAGTGGGTCAACTCCTACAAGCGGCTGTTCCCCCAGGCCCTGCCGGACCGGATCACTGAGTCCCCGGCGTACGTCTGCTGGGGGCACCTGAACCGCTCCGCGCTGGTGCGGGTGCCCGCCTACGGCAAGCCGAACTCGGCCCGGGTCGAGGTGCGCTCGCCGGACTCCGCGTGCAACCCGTACCTCGCCTTCGCCGTCCTGCTCGGGGCCGGCCTCAAGGGCATCGAGGAGGGGTACGAGCTGCCGCCGGGCGCCGAGGACGACGTGTGGGCGCTCTCCCCGGCAGAGCGCAAGGCGATGGGGTACGAGCCGCTGCCGCAGAACCTGTCCGAGGCGATCGACGTGCTTTCCGGCTCGGAACTGGTGGCGGAGGTGCTCGGCGAGCACGTGTTCGACTACTTCCTGCGCAACAAGCGGCAGGAGTGGGAGGAGTTCCGCCACCAGGTCACCCCGTATGAGCGGCAGCGCTACCTCGGCCTGATGTAGTCGAGGCAGCCAGGTGCCCGGGGCGGGGCGGTGCCCTCCGGTCGCGCCCCGGGCCAACCTCGCGACTCGCCACCTCACCGGGTGAATCCCGCGAGCCGTCGGCGCACCGCTAGCGGATCAAAACCTCTTCCGTGGCCCAGTCAACCTTCGGTGTGCTCCCGTCGTCCTTGCTGGGGACGGAAGGAGAGCCTGTGCGGCGGAAGAAACGCTTCGAGGGATTGGACGCCCTCGTCGCCGAACGCGGCAATGCTCTACTCGGCACGGCGGTGCTGCTGACCGGCAGTCGTGCCGCCGGCGAGGACCTGCTGCAGGCGGCGCTGGAGCGACTGATGCGCAGCTGGAGCCGGGTACAGGGCGACAAGGAGGGGTACCTGCGACGGACCCTCTACCACCTTGCGGTCGACCAGTGGCGACGCCGCAGGCGGCGGCCGGAGGTGCTGGGCGAGATCGAGCCACCCGGCCAGCCGGACGGTACCGACGCCGTGCTCCTGCGGCAGACGCTGACCGGGGCGCTGGCTCTGCTGGCCCCACGGCAGCGGGCGGTGCTGGTGCTGCGCTACTGGGAGCAGCTCAGCGAGGCAGAGGCCGCCGAGGTGCTCGGGTGTTCGGTCGGCACCATCAAATCGACCGCGTCGCGGGCACTGGCCCGGCTACGTGAACTCACGGCCCACGGCGCGCTGGACGGCGCCCTGGAGATGACGAGGAGCAGCAGATGACGACCGATCTGGAGGAACAGCTGACCGCCGGGATGCGGGACGCGGTCGACGGCCTGACCCTCACCCGTGACGTGCTGGCCGATGCCACCCGGCGCCACCGGCGCCGTACCGCCCTGCACCGCACCGCGTACGCGGCCGGCGTCGTCGGCCTGGTCGGGGCGCTCGCCACGGTCGCGACCGTCGGCATCGGCGGCACCACCGGCACGACCGGCACGACCGGCGCCGGCGGCACGACCGGCACGGCCGGATCGGGCAGCGGCCACGGCCAGCCGATGGCCGCCGGCGCCGACTCGCCCGCGCTGCGACTCGACGCCGCCATCAAGGCCAGCACGGAGACCAGCTACCAGGTGAAGATCACGACCGTCGCCCCGGAGCTCCCGGCGTGGACCACGACCGGCGCCTTCGATCCGGCGACGACCACCGGCTACCTCGAATCGCCGTACACCGGATCGCGCCCCTGGTACGTCGCCGGTTTCGAGCACGAGCGGCTGATCAACGGTGCCCTGTACATCGGCGTCCCGGACAGCGAGACCGGCAAGGTGGGCTGGGCGCGGTACGAGGGCGGCCAGCAGCGGAACCTCGACTACGACGAGGCGCTCGGTGGCGCTCTGTCCGGCTCCGACGATTCGGATGGACTGTTCCAGCTCCTGCGGCAGACCGGCGGCACGGTCACGCAGACCTCCGCGAACGCTTACCGCTTCGAGCTGACGGTGAAGAACCCGAAGCCCGCCCCCGGCACCCTGTCCGGGATCGTGTCCGACGCCTTCGTCGGTGACGTCACGCTCGGCGCCGACCAGCGGATCGCCACAATCGCTTACCAGCGCACGACGGCGGGGGAGGCGCACGGGGAGGGCGTTCGCACGGGACACCTCCAGGTGACCATCGAGCTGTCCGGCTACGGCACCCCGGTGCGCGTGGACAAGCCGGCCGTCACGGCGCCGTCGTTCACGCACTGACCGGCTCCCGGTACGACACCTCGGCGGAACGGAGGTGTCGTACCGGGGTCGTAGTCTGCGGCCGTGAACCGGACGGATCGGCTCTACGCACTGGTCGAGGAGTTGCGGGCGGTGGCGCCCCGGCCGCGCAGCGCCCGCTGGCTGGCCGGGCGCTTCGAGGTGTCCGTCCGCACCGTCGAGCGGGACATCGGCGCGCTGCAGCAGGCCGGCGTGCCGGTCTACGCTCAGCCCGGCCGCACCGGGGGCTACACGCTGGACAAGCGCCGCACCCTGCCGCCGGTCAATGTCACGCCCGAGGAGGCGGTGGCGATCGCGGTGGCGCTGGAAGCGGTGCACGGCACGCCGTTCCACGAGGCGGCCCGGTCGGCGCTGCGCAAGCTGATCGCGGTGATGCCGGAGCGGGACGCGGCCGACGCGCACGAGCTGGCCGGCCGGATCAGGCTGGTCGGCCCCGCGTCGCCGGAGGTGCCGAGCGCCATCGCCCGGGCGCTGTCCGCCCGCCGGGTGCTGCGTTTTCAGTACGTGGACCGCAACGGCGAGCCGACCGCGCGGGAGGTCGAACCGCTTGGCTACGCGGGCGGCGGCCCCCACTGGTATCTGCTGGGCTGGTGCCGCCTGCGCAAGGCGCAGCGGCTCTTCCGGCTCGACCGGGTAGCCGATCCGGTCGCCACCGACGAGATCGCGCCGCCGCGTCGGATCGAACCGGCGGACGTCCCGGTCTCGCTGCGGGAGCCGACGCTGGGTTGAGCGCGGGTGCACGGCTCCGGAAACACCGACAGGACGCTGTCGCGACGGCCGGCGAGGCTCATCGTCGTTCGGCACCACGACGAAAGGCGACGATCATGTCAACGATGAACAACGCGGTCACCTGGTTCGAGATCGGCACGAGCGATCCGGCGGCGGCGTCCGCCTTCTACGGCGGCCTGTTCGGCTGGAAGTTCTCCAGCGACAAGGAGTACAGCGAGATCGATCCGTCGGCCGAGGGCGGGATCGCCGGCGGCATCATGCCGCTCGGTGGGGGCGCGACCGGCTACGCCATCTTCTACGTGCAGGTCGCGGACGTGCCGGCGGCGGTGGCCGCCGCCGAGGCGGCCGGCGGGAAGCTGGCGGTGGGGCCGAAGGGTGATCCCGACGGCCTGACCTTCGCCCACCTGCTCGATCCGGCCGGTAACCGGTTCGGCGTGTTCACGCCGCCGGCCGCGTCCTGACGAGGGCGTCGGGTCGGCCCGCGTACGGCTCAGCCGCCGGTCCCCGGGCAGGGTAGCGGCGACGGGCGGGCCGGCCCGGTGGGCGGCGTCAGCAGGGAGAGGCCGCCGTCCACGTCGTCGTCGACGAACACCGACACCGTGCCCAGGTACGGCCATGGCCGCAGCACCTCGGCGCAGTCGACCGTGTACCGCACCACCACCCGGGCGAGGCCCCCGGCCGGCACCTCGCGGTTCGGCGCGGGCTGGCCGGCGGGATCCTGGTCGGCGGTGAAGCCCTCGGAAACGAGGGTGACGCCCGGCGTCGACTCGACCGCCGGCTGCGTCAGCGTCGCGTCGCGCGGACCGGAATTGCGCACCCGCAGCCACAGCATCAGCTGGTCGCCGTCGATTTCGAACCCGTAGCCGGCGATGGCCACCGAGGCCGGCCGCAAGGGAGGCACCGCCACGTGCACGACAGTGGTCGGTGCGTTGCCGTCGCCGAAGCGCAGGTCCGGAAGCACGGTCAGGACGGCGGCCAGCACCGCGGCGGTCAGGAACAGCCAGCGCCACCGGCGCCGCAGGCCGGCCACCAGCCGGCCCCGGCCCGGCCCGCCCGGGGTCGGCCCGCCGGGCTCCAGCTCGATCGGTCGGGGCCCGATCGGCTCCGGCCCGGTGGGCTCGGTGCCGGTCGGCTCCGGCCCGGTGGGGCCGCCCGTCCCGGTCAGGGCCGCCCGCCCCGGCCCGGCGGTGGCCGACGCGTCGGCCACTGGCACGTTGGCGCCCGCGGTCACGTCGAGCACCTCGGCGATGTCCTCGTACGGCATCTCGAACGCGGCGCGCAGCACGAACACGCCGCGCTCCGGCGGGGTCAGCTGCTCCAGCAGCCGCATGGTCGCCGTCGACAGCGAGTCCCGCTGCTCGGCCGTTTCCATCGGGCCGAGCGCCGCGTCCGCGGTCAGCACCGGTCCGGCCAACCACGGCCCGCAGTAGGTCTCCCGGCGCACCGCCGCCGAGCGGAGGTGGTCGAGGGCGAGCCGGGTCACCATCGTGTCGCCCGCCACCTGCCCGGCGAGTTGATCTTGATTCACGCTCGTGATTTTACGTTACCGGTGGAGTTCGGCCGGGAGTCCGTCGAGCCTGTCGCGACGCTGACGGGGCGGCCGGGCGGGGGCGTGACGGTCGGCGACGTGACCGGGAACACGCTCCGGCCCCGGGCGGGGTCAGCGCGGCTGCTCGACCGCGGGGGAGACGGTCAGCGTGCCGGCGGACACGTCCAGCGTCGCCGGTACGCCGACCGGCACGCTGCGCGCCGCCTCGCCGTGGCCGAACGGCAGCCCGCCGAGCACCGGTACCCCCAGGTCGCCGAGCCGGTCCAGAAGAACGTCCACAATGGACATGGGCCACTCGTCCGCGCAGTCGGTGAACTGGCCGACCGCGATGCCGGCCACGCCCCGCAGTACCCCGGCCCGGCGCAGCTGGGTGAGCATCCGGTCGACCTTGTACGGCGGCTCCTCGACCTCCTCGATCATGAGGATCGCCCCGTCCAGGGGCGGCAGGTCGGGCGTGCCGAGCGACGCGGCGAGCAGGCACAGGTTGCCGCCGAGCAGAGTACCGGTGACCGGCGGCCCCGGTACGGTCACCGACCCGGTCTCCGCCTCCGGCTCCCGGTGCAGCAGCACCGGCTGCTCACTCATGATCGCGGTGCGCAGCGCCGCCACCGAGACCGCCGGGAACTCCTCCGTCAGCTGGGTCAGCACCGGCCCGTGCACGCTGGCCAGCCGGGCGCCCCGCCACAGTGCCAGGTGCAGCGCGGTGATGTCGGAGAAGCCGACCACGAGCTTCGGGTCCCGGCCGATGCCGGCCAGGTCCAGCCCGTCGACGACGCGCTGGGCGCCGTAGCCGCCCCGGGCGCAGAACACCCCGCGGATCGCCGGGTCGGTCAGCGCCCAGGCCAGGGCGGCGCCACGCTGGGTGTCGGTGCCGGCCAGGTAACCGTGCCGGGCGTACACCTCGGCGCCGGGTACCACCGTGAGGCCCCAGCTCTCGAGCAGCGCGAGTCCCTGGGCGATCCGCTCCGGGCGCACCGGTCCGGAGGGCGCCACCACCGCGACCGTGTCGCCGGCCCGCAGCGCGGGCGGGCGCCGGATGGTGAGCCTCGACATGACACGCGAGACTAGCCGGATAACCTCGACAGCGTGGCCAACAACCGGACTCTGGTGATCGAAAACGACCCTTCCGATGACATTCGACGGCTTGGCGAGTGGTTGACCGGTTCCGGGCTGGCCCTGGAGACCGTCCGGCCGCACGCCGGCGACCCGCTGCCCGACACGCTCGACGGCTACGCCGCGCTGGTGGTGATGGGCGGCGCCCAGCAGGCGTACCCGGGGCCCGACGGCCGCCCGGCCGAGCACTGGTTCCCGGCGCTGGAGGGGCTGCTGCGCAAGGCGGTCCGGTACGAGGTGCCCACGCTCGCGGTGTGTCTGGGCGCACAGCTGCTCGCCAGCGCCCACGGCGGGATGGTGGAGCGCAGCGAGTCGGGCCCGGAGATCGGCCCGGCCCTGGTCGGCAAGCGCGACGCCGCCGATCGGGATCCGCTGTGGGCCCCGGTGCCGATGGCCCCGGACGTGTTGCAGTGGCACTCGGACGAGATCACCGAGCTGCCCCTGGGCGCCACCCTGCTGGCCGCCTCGACGCGCTACCCGCACCAGGCCTTCCGGATCGGCGGCCGGGCCTGGGGTGTCCAGTTTCACATCGAGTGCGACGACGCGATGATCGCCAACTGGGTGGAGAACGAGCGGGCTCTGATCGACGAGCTTGGCTACGATCCCGAGGTGGTGGTTGACGCATGCAATTTGATCATGGTGGACCTCGAGGAGGCGTGGCAACCGTTCGCCGAGCGGTTCGCCGCCGTCGCCAAGGGTGAGCTGGCCACGCCGCCACCCGGCCCGGCCGGGCGCCAGTTACCGCTGCTCGAGCCCTGATCATGGTCGACGTCGGACGAAGCGGTCGGCCGGCCAGCGCGGCCGGGCGCCTGGCCCGGTACGGGCTGGTCGACGTGGAGCGGGCCCGGGTGATGCTCGGGCCGGAGCAGCTGCGGCTGTGGGACGAGGCGGGGCAGCGGCCGGCCGACGAGGGCGCGGCCACCGTGCTGGAGGCACTGTCCCGGGTGGCCGACCCCGACCTCGCCCTGCGCCAGCTGTGCCGGATCGCCGAGGCGGAGCGGCATGCTGGGCCGGCCGCACCCGAGGAGGCCGGGCTGCTGGCCAGCCTGCGCACCAACCGCAGCCTGCGGGCCCGGCTGCTGGCCGTGCTCGGCGCCAGCGACACGCTGGGCGACCATCTGGCGGCCAACCCGGGGGAGTGGCGGACGCTGCGGACCCCCACCGGGTACGCGCTGAACTTTCAGGGCGAAAGCGTGGCCCGGCTGCGCATGGCCTACCGGCGCAGCCTGCTGCGCATCGCGGCCGGCGACCTGACCGGCGCGCTCGACCTCGAACAGGCCATGACCGCGCTGTCCGCGCTGGCCGACGCCACCCTGTCCGCCGCGTTCACGCTGGCCGGCGGCGACGTCGACACCCCGCTCGCGGTGATCGCCATGGGCAAGTGCGGCGGCCGGGAGCTCAACTACGTCTCCGACGTCGATGTGATCTTCGTGGCCGCCTCGGACGAGGATCTGGGCCACACCACGGCGATCGCCGCCCGGCTCATCGAGATCTGCGCGCAGGTGGCCTGGCCGGTCGACGCCGCGCTGCGCCCGGAGGGCAACCACGGCCCGCTGGTCCGCACGCTGGCCAGCCACCTGAGCTACTACCGGAAATGGGCGCGCACCTGGGAGTTCCAGGCGCTGCTCAAGGCCCGGCCGGCGGCCGGGGACCGGGCCCTGGGCGCCCGGTGGCTCGACGAACTCCAGCCGTTGATCTGGCACGCCGCCGAGCGGCCCGAGGCGGTCGCCGACATCCGGGCCATGCGACGCCGGATCGCCGACGCGATCCCGGCGGCCGAACGGGATCGGGAGATCAAGCGCGGCCCCGGCGGCCTGCGTGACATCGAGTTCGCCGTGCAGCTGCTGCAGTTGGTGCACGGCCGGGCCGACGAGGCGCTGCGCACACCCTCCACATTGGATGGTCTGCGGGAGCTGACCGCCCGCGGGTACGTGGGCCGGCCCGACGGGGAGGCGCTGGACCGGGCGTACCAGTTCCTGCGCACCGTCGAGCACCGGCTGCAACTACAGAAGCTGCGACGCACCCACACGGTACCGGCCGACCCCGGCGCGCTGCGCTGGCTGGCGCAGGCCATGGGCTACCGCGGCGGCTCCGGCCGCGACGCGGTCGAGGCGTTCCGGGCCGACTGGGTGGCGCACGCGGCCGAGGTGCGCCGCCTGCACGCCAAGCTGCTGTACCGGCCGCTGCTGGAGGCCGTGGCCCGGGTGCCCACCGACGACCTGCGGCTGACCCCGGACGCCGCCCGGGCGCGCCTGGAGGTGCTCGGATTCGTCGACCCGGCCAGCGCGCTGCGCCACATCCAGGCGCTCATCGGCGGCGTGTCCCGCACCGCGGCCATCCAGCGGCAGCTGCTGCCCGCGCTGTTGTCCGCGTTCGCCGACGCGCCGGAGCCGGACCGCGGGCTGCTGGCGTACCGGCAGGTGTCGGAGAAGCTCGGCGCCACCCCGTGGTACCTGCGGGTGCTGCGCGACGAGGGCCCGGTCGCGCTGCGGCTGGCCCGGCTGCTCGGCCTGTCCCGCTACGTGACCGACCTGCTCAGCCGCGACCCGGAGGCGTTGCGGCTGCTCGCCGACGACGCGGAGCTGGTGCCGCGCGACCGGCAACGGCTGCTGGAGGGCTTCGTCTCCGCGGGTACCCGGCACGAGGAGCCGACCACCGCGATCGGGGCGATCCGCGCGCTACGCCGCCGGGAGCTGTTCCGGGTCGCCTGCGCGGACCTGCTCGGCCGGCTGGACATCGAGGCCGTCGGCGCGGCGCTGGGCGACATCGCCGACGGCACGCTGATCGGTGCCCTGGCCGTCACCAACCGTGCCGGGCTGCCGTTCGCCATCATCGGCATGGGGCGGCTGGGCGGGTACGAGATGAGCTACCCGTCCGACGCCGACGTGCTGTTCGTGTACGAACCGCCGGCCGGCATGCGCGACGACGAGGCCAGCGGTCTGGCCAACGGGATCGCCGAGCAGCTGCGCACCCTGCTGGCCGCGCCCGCGCCCGACCCGCCGCTGGGCGTCGACGCCGACCTGCGCCCGGAGGGGCGGCAGGGGCCGCTGGTGCGCAGCCTCGCCGCGTACACCCAGTACTACGCCCGATGGTCGAGGGTCTGGGAGGCGCAGGCGTTGCTGCGGGCCAGGTTCGTGGCCGGTGACGCCGAGCTGGGGCAGCGGTTCCTCACGCTGGCCGACCAGGTCCGCTACCCGGCCGGTGGGCTCTCCCGCGACCAGGTGGTCGAGATCCGCCGGATCAAGGCCAGGGTGGACAGCGAGCGGCTGCCGCGTGGCTCGGACCCGGCCACCCACGCCAAGCTCGGCCGGGGCGGCCTGGCCGACGTGGAGTGGACGGTACAGCTGCTCCAGTTGCGGCATGCCGGCACCGTTCCGGAGCTGCGCACCACCCGTACCCTGCCGGCCCTGGAGGCAGCCCGCCGCGCCGAGCTGATCGACGGTGCGGACGCCACCGCCCTGGCCGTGGCCTGGCGCTCCGCCTCCCGGGTGCGCAACGCGCTCATGCTGGTGCGTGGCCGGCCGTCCGACCAGCTACCCCGGCAGGGCACCGAGTTGGCCGGGCTGGTGGCGACGCTGGGCGGCGGCGACAGTGGCGAGTTCGTCGACGACTACCTGCGCACCGCGCGCCGGGCCCGGCAGGTCTTCGAGCGGGTGTTCCACGGCTGAGCCGGACGCGGCTACGGTTTCAACGTGAGACTGTCCATTGAGGACGATGCGATGCCCGCCTTGTCCCAGCGCATCGGCAGCGTCTTGCCGGTGCGCCACAGATCCAACTGGTCGTGGTAGTGGGGGCTGAACGCGTGCCCGGACTCGCCGGTCAGCTGGATCCACCGCGAACTGTCCAGATTGGACATGTCGACGATCATTCGCATCGAGGGGACGGCGTTCACCTGGTACCCGACGGACGGGTCCCATCCGGTGGCGTTGACGATGTTGCTGCCCCCGGACACGCCGACCGGGCCGTAGTTGAACAGCCACTCGATCGGGCCGATGCCCGACGTGCCCAGCGACTGGTTCTGCACGTACAGGGTGTGGATCGCACCCCACCGCCAGGACGTGGGATCGGAGCCCAGCCGCTTGGTCAGCTCGCCGGTGGCCGCCGTCATGGCCGAGGCCAGAATGTCGTCGCGGGTCTCCACCTTCGGCGTGGACTTGTCATCCCACCAGGGCGAGTCCGGCTGGCTCAACAGGTTCGTCATCACCAGCCACCAGCGGTCGCTGCCGTCCGGCTTGCGGTCGGCCGGCAGCTCGTCGAACGTCTTCGCCAGCAGTTGACGCCAGACCACGTTGAAGTACGCGGCGGCCGCCGAGTCCCGCCCCGTCACGCTGTCCGAGTCGCCGTCGGCCGGCTCCTGGAAGTCCCAGCCACGCAACAGGCCCTGCGCCCTGGCCGCCGCTCCCCGCTGCGGCACGGCCAGCAGCGCCGGCACCAGGGCCGGGGCCAATCCGTTGCGGTTGTCGAACTGCATGCGCTGCACGTCGGCCACTGACACGTCGGAGCCGCTGGAGATGGTCGAGGAGATCATGTCCATGATGCGCTGGCTGCGGTACCCGTCGGTCCAGTCGTCGGTGAGGAAGTGCGGATAGTCCGCGGGGTTGATGACCGCCTGGTTGGCCGTCGCGATGAAGCCCTGCGGCGGGTTGAACTCCGACGGCAGCTCGTCGAACGGAAGGTAGCCGGTCCAGTCGTACGACGAGTCCCACCCCGGTGCTGGCCAGCGCCCGTCACCCTTGCCGCGGACCGGAATCTTGCCCGGCGACTGGTACCCGATGTTGCCGTCGACGTCCGCGTACACCAGGTTCTGCGCGGGCACCTCGAACATCTTCGCGGCGTCCCGGAACTGATCCCAGTTCGCCGCCTTGTCCAGCGTGAACAGCGCGTCCATCGTCCGCCCCGGCTCCAGCGCCGTCCAGCGCAGCGCGACCGCGTAGCCGGTGGCGCCCGCGTCCGGATCGGGGGTCGCCGCGCTGGACGCCGGCGCGCCGCTCGGGTCCACGTCGGGTTTGACGCCGATCGCGCGCAGCTCCGCCGAGGCGTCGGACAGCAACGGCCCGTTGTCGGTGGTGCGGATGGTCAGCGTCACCGGCTTCCCGCCGGCCACCTTGATGGTCTCCCTACGGATCTGGAGATCCCGCCACTGACCGTCCACTTCGTACTGGTTGCCGCGCACCTTTTCCAGGTACAGGTCGCTGACATCCGGGTCCAGGTTGGTGAAGCCCCACGCGATCCGGGAGTTGTGCCCGATGACCACGCCGGGTACCCCGGAGAAGGTGAAACCCTCGACGTTGTACTCGCACGTGCAGTGCAGCCCCATCTGGTACCAGATGCCGGGCATCGACGGTTCGAGGTGCGGATCGTTGGCGAGGATCGGCTTGCCCGTGGTGGTGTGCGCACCCGAGATGACCCACGAGTTGGAGCCGATGCCGGGCAGGTCGTCACCGACGAGGTCGGGCAGTTGCCGCACGGCCTGGTCGACGTCGGCCAGCACCGGCGCGGCGGCCGCCAACGTGCCGGCCGGCACCGAGCCGCCACCGGTTGTCGTCCCGTCGTCCGCCGCGGCTCCGCTGCCGGTGGTGCCGGCATTGCTGGCGGTGCCGGCGGCGGTCTTGGTCGCCGGGGTCGGCGTGGTCACGATCGGGCTGTGCTGGTCGTACGGGTACTCCGGGTAGAGCTGCTCGACCTGGTTCCGGGACAGGCCGGCGGCCAGCAGGCTGGCCCGTTCGATCTCGTCGCTCATGTTGCCGCGCAGATCCCAGGCGAGCGCCTTGAGCCAGGCCAGCGAGTCGATCGGATCCCACGGCGCGATCCGGTAGCCGGGGTCGCTCAGCTTCAGCACACTGTACTCAAGGCTGATCGCGCTCGCCCCGTGCGTGCGCAGGTACGCGTTCACCCCGTTCGCGTAGTCCCGCAGGTACGTGCGGGTCTGCGGGCTGACCAGATTCCACTCCTGCTCGGCCACTCGCCGCCAGCCCATGGTGCGCAGGTACGCGTCCGTCTCCAGCTGCGAGGAGCCGAACATCTCGGCGAGCCGACCGCTGGTCAGGTGCCGGCGGAAGTCCATCTCCCAGAAGCGCTCCTGCGCCTGCACGTACCCCTGCGCGGTGAACAGGTCGGCGGCGTTGGCCGCGTACACCTGTGGGATGGCGTGGGCGTCGTAGTACACGGTGACCGGAGCGCTCAGCCCGGCCAGGTGCAGCTGGCCACCGTACTGCGGGAACGCCGTCCGTACCGCCCACACACCGCCGCCGGCCGCGGCCAGGACGAGTACCAGCACCACCCCCAGCGACCAGGCGAGGGCCCGCCGCAGGCGGCGGCGGGGACGGGAACGCCTGCCGCCCGGCCGTGGTGGCGCGTCGCCGGATTCCCGGGCCTCTTCTGGTTCGGGCAGCGTGTCCCGTGCCTGTTGTACGGGAATCTCCCGGTCCTCGGGCAACGCCCGCTCATCGACCGCGCGCTCGACCGGGGTCGACTCGTCCTCGCTCACGCCGAGCGATCCTAGTTCCGCATGTGTCGATGGGCTATAAGCTCGACAGACGCCGATTAGGGGTCTAGCGGGGGATGTGCGTCGCGGGCACCCGATCGTCGGGCCGGTGCGCCACAATCGCACGCATGACCCAGCGCAGCGAGCCGGACGAGCCCGGCCCGTATCCGGCGTAGCCGGCTCATCGCGGTCTCGCCCGTGGTGTTTGTCGCGACCAGTGACGCCGAGGGGCGCTGTGACGTCGGCCCTCGCGGGGGAACCCCCGGCTGCGTGACGGTCCTCGACGAGCATCATCTGGCGATCCCAGATGCGACCGGCAACAATCGGCTGGACAGCTATCGCAATATCCTCGCCAACGGACACGCCGGACTCGACTTTGTCATCCCGGGCCGGGACACC
Source organism: Rugosimonospora acidiphila (assembly GCF_039543385.1). Lineage (NCBI taxonomy): Bacteria > Bacillati > Actinomycetota > Actinomycetes > Micromonosporales > Micromonosporaceae > Rugosimonospora > Rugosimonospora acidiphila. The sequence continues at coordinate 103,725 of NZ_BAABJQ010000006.1, read as the reverse complement.
ACGCTACGGGTGAACGGTGCTGCCTGGATCACCGCCGAGGAAGACCTGCTGGTGCGACTGACCCCGGTGGGTAAGCCGCCGAAGACCGCACTGGTGGTGCGGGCCGACGAGGTATATGTCCACTGTCCCAAGGCATTCGTCAGGGCGAAGATGTGGCGACCGGAGGCATGGCCCCGCAAGGAGGACCAGCCGACGGCGGCCGAGGTCGCACTCGCTCACCAGCGCGACCCCGACCTGACACTCGCCGAGGTCGAACAGGACCAGCGAGACTCGCTGCTCTACCGGTTTGACTGAGCGGCCAGGCCCTCGTGGATCGCGGGCACCGCGAGTCCATGATCGACCTCAGTCGGAGAGCGGAGTTGGCGTCAGCGGCAGTGGGTGGCGCCAGTGCCCTTGAGCTGCGCGGTCCTGTCGTTGTAGGAGATGAGGCCCTCGAGCGAGACGCAGTGGCCGTTCGTGCCGGTCACCTGGACCGGCCCGGCGTAGCTGAGGTATTGCCCCACGTCGCCGTCGAAAGTGCTGCTGGCACAGATTCCGGGGACGTCCTCGTCGCACTTGTCGATATCGACGGACATTTGCTTGGCGTGGCCGGCGCCGCCCGCGGTGGTGGCCACGTTCACGGCACAGTCGGTGCCGCTGTTGGCGCTGGAGTAGTAGAGCTGGATGTTGCCGTACGTCAGGTTGCCTTCCAGTGCCGAGGTCTTCAGCGTGTAGGTGTCGATCAGGGTGCCGGAGCAGCCGTACGCGGCGCTGGCCGGGGCCTGCGACACGGTGACGAGACCGATCGACGCGAGGACCGTGGCGGCGGCTGCCACCATGGTGTTCTTGAGCGAACGCACCATTCGCCAATACCTCTTTCCAGGGAACAATATGGACGGCAGGTACCGTAGCAGAGGCGATCATGGGCGGAGCCGGGCGCGTGGTTATCCGTACTGCTGGCCCGCAATACTCGGCAACGTCTGAGGCTGGTGCGGCTCGGCCGGTCGCTACTCCAACCGTTGAATGCGGTACGAGCCTGGAGCCGACCGAACATGGACGATGTTGAGCGGGCCCGGTCGGCCTACGACAGTCGCTAGCCCTCCAGCCGCCGATCCACTGGGGCACCGGCGTCAAGCATGTGGTGTTCACGGGGCCCAGCGAGGAAAAGACGGGAAAGGCTATCGACCTCGCGCTGGGCGCCGAGGGCGATAGCCTTCCGTCGTCATCCGTACCCGGCTTGTGCCGGGGTGGTGCCTGATGCGTCTCTCCTGATCAGAGGAGCGCGGGATCAGACGTCGTAGTACATGGCGAACTCGTGCGGGGTCGGGCGCAGCCGGACCGGGTCGATCTCGTTGGCGCGCTTGTAGTCGACCCAGGTCGAGATCAGGTCGGACGTGAACACGCCACCCTCCTGGAGGTACCCGTTGTCGGCCTCCAGCGCCTCCAGCACCTTCTCCAGCGAGCCCGGCACCTGAGTCACGTTCGCGAACTCGTCCGGCGGCAGGTCGTACAGGTCCTTGTCGATCGGCTCCGGCGGCTCGATCTTGTTCTTGATGCCGTCCAGGCCGGCCATCAGCATCGAGGAGAAGGCCAGGTACACGTTGCAGGACGGGTCCGGCACCCGGAACTCGATCCGCTTGGCCTTCGCGTTCGTGCCGGTGACCGGGATGCGGGTGCAGGCCGACCGGTTGCGCTGCGAGTAGACCAGGTTGACCGGCGCCTCGTAGCCCGGCACCAGCCGGCGGTACGAGTTGATCGTCGGGTTGGTGAAGGCCAGCAGCGACGGGGCGTGGTGCAGCAGGCCGCCGATGTACCAGCGAGCCAGGTCCGACAGGCCGGCGTACCCGGTCTCGTCGTAGAACAGCGGCTCGCCGCCCGACCAGAGGCTCTGGTGCGTGTGCATGCCGGAGCCGTTGTCACCGAACAGCGGCTTCGGCATGAAGGTCGCGGTCTTGCCGGCGGCCCAGGCGGTGTTCTTCACGATGTACTTGAACAGCTGCAACTGGTCGCCCGCGTGGAGCAGCGTCGAGAACTTGTAGTTGATCTCGGCCTGGCCGGCGGTGCCCACCTCGTGGTGCGAGCGCTCCACGGTGAACCCGGCGTCGATCAGGCGCCGGCTGATCGCGTCGCGCAGGTCGGCGAAGTGGTCCACCGGCGGCACCGGGAAGTAGCCACCCTTGTACGCGGTCTTGTACCCGCGGTTGCCGCCCGGCTCCTCGGCGCCGGTGTTCCACCAGCCCTCGACCGAGTCGATGTAGTAGTAGCCCTGGTTCGCCGAGGTTTCGTGCCGGATCGAGTCGAAGATGTAGAACTCGGCCTCCGGTCCGAAGTACGCCGTGTCCGCGATCCCGCTCGCCGCGAGGTAGGTCTCCGCCTTCTTCGCGACGTTGCGCGGGTCCCGGCTGTACGCCTCGCGGGTGAACGGGTCGTGGATGAAGAAGTTCAGCGCCACGGTCTTCTCGGTCCGGAACGGGTCGATGAACGCGCTGGCGGCATCCGGCAGCAGCAGCATGTCGGACTCGTGGATCTGCTGGAACCCGCGGATGGACGAGCCGTCGAACGCGAGCCCGTCGGTGAAGACCTTGTCGTCGAACGACTCGACCGGCACGTTGAAGTGCTGCATCACACCCGGCAGATCACAGAACCGGACATCGACAAACTTCACTCCTTCGTCTCGGATGTACCGAAGGAGTTCCTCGGAATTGGCGAACAACACGTCCTCCTGGTCAGCCACAGGTGGGTCAGCGGCGGCGCTGGATAGTTGTCGCGACGTTATGACTAGGGCATTGCCCGAGCGTGTCTCGAGTGTTTCCACCATGTTACGGCGCCCAGGATGTGGCACAGGCCATCCGGCGACGACGCGCCGCGTAGGCAGACTACGCTTTCGGGCATGGCAGAGCGCTCGGCAAAATCGACTTCGTACCCTAGCCCGTCCGGGGGCTCCGGGCCAGCCAGGGCGATCGGCGAGCCGGCGAACCTGGGGCGGCGCTTCATCGCGCTGATGATCGACTGGATCCTGTGCCTGCTGGTGTCGCGCCTGTTCGTCGGCTCGGTCAGCGAGGGCTGGGCCCCTCTGGTTGTGCTGATCGTCGAGTACACGTTCTTCATCGGGCTGTTCGCGCAGACGCCCGGGATGAAGCTGACCGGGGTCCGTTGTGTCTCGGTTTTCACCGGCGGCGCGCCCGGCATCCCCCGCACCCTGCTGCGGGCGCTGCTGCTCTCCATAGTGATTCCGTGCCTGATCATGGATGATCAGCGCCGCGGCCTGCACGACCGGGCGGCCGGCACGATCGTGACCGGCACGCCCGCGACCGGGGGACCCACCGCCGGCTGACGCGAGCCTTGGCGGTGGGGCGCCCCGGTTAGCGCATCCGGCCGCCGCCGCGCGGCATGTTCTGCGGACGCATGTTCTTCGGGATCGCGCCCCGGGGCATCTGCGGCCGGGCGGACAGCGCCTTGAGCCGGGTCTCCAGCGCGTTGACCTCTTTGCCCGTGATCGTGCGCGGCAGCTTCATCAGCGTCATCCGCAGCTTCCCGAGCGGAATCTCACCCTCGCCGTTGCCGATGACGAAGTCGCGCAGGTCGGTCGTGCCGATGACCTTCGAGAGCCGGCGCTTCTCCTGCCCGAGCAGGCTGCGTACCCGGGACGGGTTGCCCTCGGCCAGCAGGACCACGCCGGGCCGGCCGATCACCAGGTGGACGAAGTCGAACTGGGTGGTCGACGCGATCGCCGGGGTCACCCGCCAGTCGCCCCGGCGCATCATCGACTCCACGATCTGCGCCGCGGCACCCGGCTGCCCCTCGGCCTCGGTCATCATCGCCTTGTCGGACCGGTACCTCAGCACGATGAGCACGGCCAGCAGCGCCACGAGCACGCCGATCACCAGATAGGCCCAGCTGAAACCCACCGCGAACAGGACGCCCGCGATGGCCAGCGGTGCGACGACCGCGACCGCCACCAGCGGGACGAACAGCTTGTCGCGCTTGGCGGTGAACGAAAAGACCATCCCGATCTGCCGGAGTCGTTGAACGAACCCGACCTTCTCCGGCTCTGCTGCCTTTGCCATGGCGCAGAGTCTAGTGGTCGCCGCCTACCTGGGACCGTCGGGACGGCAGACCGCCAGGGGTCAGTCCGTCGCGGCCCGGGCCTCGACCGCCTGCTGGAACAGCCGGCCCGCGCGGTAGGAGGAGCGAACCAGCGGGCCGGACATCACTCCGGCGAAGCCGATCTCCAGTGCCTCCTCGCGCAGCTCCACGAACTCCTCCGGCTTGACCCAGCGCACGACCGGGTGATGGCGGGGGGTGGGGCGCAGGTACTGGGTGATGGTCAGCAGCTCGCAGCCGGCGTCGTGCAGGTCGCGCAGCGCCTGGGAGACCTCTTCCCGCTCTTCGCCCATGCCCAGGATCAGGTTGGACTTGGTCACCATCCCGGCCGCCCGGGCCTGGGTGATGACGTCCAGCGACCGCTCGTACCGGAACGCGGGCCGGATCCGGCGGAAGATCCGGGGCACCGTCTCCACGTTGTGGGCCAGCACCTCGGGCCGCGCGCCGAACACCTCGGCGAGCTGGTCCGGGACACCGTTGAAGTCTGGGATCAGCAGCTCCACCCCGCAGCCGGGCAGTAGAGCGTGGATCTGGCGGACGGTCTCGGCGTACAGCCAGGCGCCACCGTCGGGCAGGTCGTCGCGGGCGACCCCGGTCACCGTCGCGTACCGCAGGCCCATGGTGGCCACCGACTCGGCCACCCGGCGCGGCTCGTCCGCGTCGAACTCGGCCGGCTTACCGGTGTCGATCTGGCAGAAGTCGCAGCGGCGGGTGCACTGGTCACCACCGATGAGGAAGGTGGCCTCGCGGTCTTCCCAACATTCGTAAATGTTCGGGCAGCCGGCCTCCTGGCACACGGTGTGCAGACCCTCTCGCTGCACCAGCCCGCGCAGCTGGGTGAACTGCGGCCCCATGCTCGCTTTGACCTTGATCCACGACGGCTTGCGTTCGATGGGGGTCTCGGCGTTTCGGGCCTCGATGCGCAGCAGGCGGCGGCCCTCGGGAGCGACAGTAGTCACGACGCCGAGACTACGCCGGTAGCGCCCGAAAGCGACCGCCAGCGGGCCTTACGCGACGAGGGTCACGTCCGCCGGACCGGGTGCGGGGCCCGGACCAGCCGATCGACGACGGGTGATCCGCGACACGAATCCGCGTGCGACCCGGTAACCGTCCGGCTACCGTGCTGGGCAACGGTGATGACGGAACCGAGTAGCGCACCGATCCGCCAGCACCGAGAGCCGCCGGCAGCTGGAAAGGCGGCCTGGCGCCGGCGCGTGAAGACACTCCCGAGCCGCAGTTCGACCAATGAGGCCGCCGGTTCGTCCGGCGGTGAAGGTGTGGTGGCACCGCGAGACACCCTTCTCGCCCACACCCTCGAGGGAGGTGTCACATGCGAAGAGTCCTGTCCGACCAACTGCCGGCCCGGGCCGGCGGTCCGGTCGTCTTATCCGGCTGGATCCACCGGCGGCGCGTACTCAAATCCGTGGCGTTCTTATCTCCAGGCGTTCCGGTACGGGATGCCGCCGCATGGCGGTTTCGCGATCGGGCTGGAGCGGTTCGTGGCCAGGCCGCTCGGGCTGCCCCACGTGCAGGCCGCGCTGTTCGCCCGAGACCTGCACCGCCTCACCCCGTAGCCCAGCCCGCACGGCCCGCACGCCCCACACGGCCCCGCGCGCGGATAACTCTCAGATCTTGGTGGCTTTTCCCCCGTGGGAGGAGGGAAAGCCACCAAGATTGCACAGTTCGTGATCGTCAACACGGGATTGACGCAACCCCAGGGTCAAGTCAGACTTGACGCTATGACGCCACTCAACGTGAACCTCCGGCACCTGATCGAACAGCTCGATGTGGATCTGACCGACGCCGATCCGCTGGCCAAGGTCACCGAGGCGCAGCAGCGCGCCCGCAGCCTCAGCGGCATCGGTGACTCGCTCATCGACCACTTCGTGACCAAGGCCCGGGAGGCCGGCACCTCGTGGAGCCAGCTCGGCGAGGCGCTGGGGGTCACCAAGCAGGCCGCGCAGCAGCGATGGCTGCCCGGCAACGTCCGGCAGCCGGCGAACTTCAGCCGGTTCACCCAGCGGGCTCGGCACGTCACGGTACTCGCCCAGGAGCGGGCCCGCGATCTGCGCCACGGCCAGGTGGACACCGAGCACCTTTTGCTCGGTCTGCTCGGGGAGGAGGAGGGACTGGGTGCCAAGGCGGTGATCGAGATCGTCGGCTCGCGGGACGCGGCGGAGCGTGCCGTCCTGACCAGGCTGGCGCCCGGCTCGGAGAACCCGCCGGCGCACATCCCGTTCACCGAGCTGAGCAAGACCGTGCTTCGGGAGGCGCTGAACGTGGCCCTGGAGATGCGGCACAACTACATCGGCACCGAGCACATCCTGCTCGGCCTGCTGCGCACCACCGACGGAAAGGCGGCCGAGCTGCTCGGCGACATCGGGGTCACCTACCGGGACGCGTACGCCTCACTGATCAAGATGATCACAGCGATTGAGGTGTCCCGGCGCACCCCGGCGAAGGACGCCGGGACCGACCGGGGCGCCGAAGACCCGGGTGCGCAGGCGTGACCGAGGGGGTCGGAGCGGGTCGAGGGGGGCCGCCGGGGAGGCGACACCCGAACCTCGCGGGACCTAGGCGGCTGCCGCTACGGGATCTACAGCGGTCAGCACTGCGGAACGAGCAGTCCGAGGTGGTGCTGCACGATCGGTAGGACCTCGGCCACGCTCACGTCGCGACCGAGCTCGGCGGACAGCGACGTGGTGCCGACATCGCGCAGCCCACACGGAATGATCCGGTCGAAGGCGGCCAGGTCGGGGTCGCAGTTCAGGGAGAAGCCGTGCAGGGTCACCCCTCGGGCGACCCGGATGCCGATCGCGCCGACCTTGCGGTCCGGGCCCTTGTGGTCCGCGGTCACCCAGACCCCGCTGCGTCCCTCGACCCGGGTCGTGGCCAGGCCTAGTTCCCCGCAGACCGTGATCAGCAGCTGCTCGACCCGGCGCACGTAGGCGACCACGTCGATCGGGTCGGGCAGGGTCAGGATCGGGTACCCGACGAGCTGGCCCGGACCGTGCCAGGTGATCTTGCCGCCCCGGTCCACGTCGATCACGGGAGTGCCGTCCATCGGCCGGTCGAGCGGCTCGGTGCGCTTGCCCGCCGTGTACACGCTCGGGTGCTCCAGCAGCAGCACGGTGTCCGGGGTCAGGCCGGCCACCACGGCCTCGTGCAGCCGGCGCTGCTCGTCCCAGGCCTCTTGGTAATCGACGAGTCCGGCATTCACGATCGCCAACGCCGGAGCGTCGTTCGTGACAGCCTGGACAGCGGTACTGGACATGGTTGGGAGCGTAGTCCGGTTCCCGGTGCGCGGCCCCCTCCGGTGCCCCGGCTCACACGCGGCCGAAATCCACCCGTGACCCGCCCCTCGGACCCCGGCATGGCCCACCCGCACCTGGGTAGCCGTCCGGGAATCAGACGATCGAGACGTCGAGGGGGCGTCGATGACCCGGGACAGTGCCGCGCATCACCGGCGCCACCCACTGCGCTGGTTGCTGCCGGCGCTCGCGGTGATCGGCTGGATCGTTATCGCGGGGGCGCTCGGCCCGCTGTTCGGCAAGACCATGGACGTCCAGAAGAACGACAACTCCTCGTTCCTGCCCAACAACGTCGAGTCCACCAAGGTCCAGAACCTGGACAAGAACTTCACCTCGGTCCAGTCCACCCCCGCGATCGTCGTCTACGTCCGGGACTCCGGCCTGACCGCCGGGGACCGGGCCAAGATTCAATCCGACCTACCCCAGATGGCCAGCCACTTCGGCGGCGGTCAACTCACCGGCCCGCCGATCGGCCCGGTCTTCTCTCCGGACGGCAAGGCGGCCCAGGTCGTCCTGGAGTTCGCCACCACCGACCCGAAGACGCTCAAACCCGCCATACCGTGGGTGCGCCACCTGGCCACCGACCGCCCCGGGCTAAGCGCGCACGTGACCGGTCCGGCCGGCATCCTCGCCGATCTGATCAACGCGTTCGGCGGCATCAGCGGCGTGCTGCTGTACGTCACCGGCGGCATCGTGCTGGTGATCCTCGTGCTGGTGTACCGCAGCCCGATCCTGCCCGTGGTGGTGCTCGGCTCCGCCGTGTTCGCGCTGACCCTGGCCAACGGCCTGGTCTACCTGCTGGCCAAGCACGACGTGATCACCCTCAACGGGCAGAGCAACGGCATCCTCGACGTGCTGGTGCTCGGCGCGGCCACCGACTACGCGCTGCTGCTGGTCTCCCGGTACCGGGAGGAGTTGCGCCGGTACCGGGACCGGTTCGACGCCATGCGGGCGGCGCTGCGGGCCGCGGCCGAACCGATCGCGGCCAGCGGCATAACGGTGATCATCGGCCTGCTCTGCCTGCTCACCTCCGACCTCAAGTCCAACCGGAGCCTGGGTCCGGTCGGCGCGATCGGCATCGCCTGCTCGATGCTGGCCATGCTCACCGTGCTGCCCTCGATCCTGGCGCTGCTCGGGCGGGCCGCCTTCCTGCCGTTCCGGCCACATTTCGAGTCCCACCCGGCCGAGCAGCATGGGGTCTGGTCGCGGGTGGCCCGTTGGGTCGGCCACCGGCACCGGCCGATCTGGATAGTCACCACCCTGGTGCTGGCCGGGCTCGCCGGCGGCATCGTGCAGCTCAACGCCAACGGCATCCCGGAGGATCAGTCGTTCACCAAGAACGTGGACTCCAAGGTCGGGATGGGGGTACTCAGCGAGCACTTCCCGGCCGGCGCCGGATCACCGGTGGAAGTGATTTTCCAGGCCGATCACCTGCAGGCGGTGTTGGCGGCGGTACGGGGCATTCCGGGGGTGGCGCAGGCGGCCCCGTTCACCGGGCAGCAGGCCGGGCCCGGTGCTCAGGCCGGACCGCCGAAGGTCGCGGGAGGCCTCGCCCTCGTGGACGCGACGCTCAACGAGGCACCCGACTCGCCGGCGTCGTACCGTACCGTGCGGGCGATGCGGGCGGCCGTGCACGCCATACCGGGGGCACGGGCCCTGGTCGGCGGGTTCACCGCCACCAACCTCGACGTGCAGGACACCGCCAAGCGGGACCGCGACGTGATCATCCCCATCGTGCTGGTGGTGGTGTTCGTGGTGCTCCTGGTGCTGCTGCGCTCCCTGGTCGCCCCGCTGGTCCTGGTCGCGACCGTGGTGCTGTCCTTCTTCGCCACGCTGGGCGTGTCCGGGTATGTGTTCCACAACCTGTTCCGGTTCGCCGGGGCGGACTCGGCGTTCCCGCTGTTCGCCTTCGTGTTCCTGGTGGCGCTCGGGGTCGACTACAACATCTTCCTGATGAGCCGGGTGCGGGAGGAGGTCTCCGCGCGGGGCCACCGGGCCGGCATCCTGGCCGGGTTGACCGTCACCGGCGGCGTGATCACCTCGGCCGGCGTGGTGCTGGCCGCCACGTTCGCCGCGCTGACCGTGATCCCGCTGGTGTTCCTGGCCGAGGTCGCGTTCGCCGTCGCCTTCGGCGTGCTGCTCGACACGCTGGTGGTGCGGTCGCTGCTGGTACCGGCGGTGCTGATCGACATCGGTCGGCCGGCCTGGTGGCCGGGCAAGAACTGGCGCGCCGCGCCCTGACGGTGGGGCGACGGCGGGGGCGACGATCGAGCGCCCACGACGGCCGCCGCGACCACGACGGCCACCGCGATAGCGGCGGCACCGCGGGCCGGCGGCCGGCGCTACGGCACCTTCCAGAGCCAGACGTCGTCCACCTTCTGCGGCGGGCCGAACAGCGTGGTCGCCGCGGCGAGCAGCTTCCCAGCGTTGGGAGCCCACTTGTCCCCGGGCCCCGGCGTGGACATCACGATCAGCTTGGCGTGCCAGTACGCCAGGTCCTGCTTGGCGTGCAGCTCGTCCAGGCTGGTGAGCTGCAGCTGGGCGCCGGTCAGCGCGATGGTGGAGAGCGTGTCGTAGGTCGGCCGGGGCACCGGACCGATGCGGCTGCGCCCGTCCGGGCCGCCCGGGCCGAGGAAGAACCCGGCCGGGATGGCGAAGCCGAAGTTCGTCGCGGTCTGCCAGCGCTGCCCGTTCGGCAGCAGATCGGACGGCGGCGGCACCGGTACCAGCGTCTGTCCACTGTGGATGTACTGGCGGTAGGTACCGTCGGTGAAGAAGGCCGGTACCGGGTCGCGCTGCGCCGCCGGGATCGGTAGCGGCACGATCGGCAGCAGCGCCACGGTGAACCCGGCGATCCACGTGTTGCGCCGCCTGGGCGTAAGCGTCAGGGCGCGGTCCAGTGCGAAGGCCAGCAGCAGGCCGATGATCGGAATGAGCACCAGATCCACCCGGGCCGGCAGCGCCGAGTTGAAGATCGGCAGGTGGATCAGGGCCGCGTACGGCAGCGGTACCGGCGGGCTCCACGATCCGATGTGCAGCCGTGGGCCGAGCGCCAGCACCGCCAGCACCAGCGCGGTGATGCCCATCGCGCGCACCACCGGCCGGCGCCACATCACCACCACGCAGACCACGGCGAGGATCACCAGCAGCGGCCCGAAGAACGTGGTCTCCTCGGTGAAGTTCGGCGCCAGGCTGTGCCACAGCCCGGCCAGCCGCGCCAGGGACAGGTACGGGACGGCCACGTAGGAGGCCAGGTTCTCGCTGTGTACCCGCTGATCGAAGCCGATCCCGTGGTACCGCTGCGGCCCGGCGAACTCCATGTACAGCGGGTAGGCCAGCAGCACCAGGCTCACCACGCCGGCGGCCACCAGCCCGCGCACGAAATTGGGCGCCTGCGCACGGGCGGCGGACCTGCGCATCCAGGCCCACAGCGCCACGAACAGGGCAAGTCCCAGCGCCACGAAGAACAGCATCTCCGCACCGATGGAGAACTCCAGCACCACCAGCACACCGAGCAGTACCCCGCCACGCACCGGGTGCCGGCCGCCGCCCAGGCGCAGGACGCACAGCACGATGAACGGCACCAGGAACTGGCCGGTGAAGTTCAGGTGGGCGTTGGCGTGCGAGACCATCCCCGGGGCGAAGCCGCAGAACAGGCCGCCGAGCACCGCGGCGGCCCTGGTCCGGGTGATGTGCCGGGACAGCACGTAATACCACGCGAACGGGGTGAGGATCAGGTTCAGCGTCAGCACGACCAGGAACGCCACCGACGCGCCCAGGGTCAGCGTGATCGGGGCGACCAACCCGCCCACCACGACCATCGAGGTGTTGACCGCGAGGTTGACCCCGATCGGCACGTTGAGCAGCGTGGTCCAGAACGGGTTGTTCAGGTGGGTGAGCGAGTGCGCGGCGTAGGTCAGCAGCCACTCGAAGAGGGCCTGGTCGCCCCGGTTGTGCAGCACCACCCGCTGGTTCGGGTCGACCCACAGCTGCCAGGTCAGGTAGAGCGCGCCGGCCACGCAGGCGGCCAGGACGGCCAGGTCGTACCGGCGACCGGTGGGCCGCCGGGCGGCCGCGGGACGCGGCGCCGGCGCGCTGGAGTCGGCGGCCTCCTCGACCAGGGCCGTCACTTACCCACCACCCATCGCAGCGCGGTTTCCAGGTCCCGGTGCTCGTACCGGAACTCCGCGGCCCTCAGCGCACCCGGCAGGACACGCTGGCTGGCGACCGCCTCGTTGGCGAACTCCCCGGCGGCGACCCTCAGGACCGGCGCCGGTACCGGCAACAGGGCCGGCCGGCCGAGCACCCGCGCCAGGGTACGGGTGAACTCCGCATTGCGCACCGGCGCCACACCGGTCAGGTTGACCGCCCCGGCGACCTCGGTCCGCAGCAGGAACTCGATCGCCGACAGCTCGTCGACCAGCGAGACCCAGGGTATCCATTGCCGGCCGGAGCCCAGCCGGCCACCCAGCCCGATCCGGAAAAGCGGCATCATCGGCTTGAGGTACCCGCCTCCGGGCCCGAGGATCACGCCGCTGCGCAGGCACACCACCCGCACCCCGGCGTCCTGCGCGGGTGCGGTCGCCGCCTCCCAGGACACGCAGAGCCGGGCCAGGAAGCTGGAGCCGGGCGGCGCGCTCTCCTCGACCTCGTCATCGCCCGTGTCGCCGTAGTAGCCGACCGCGGAGGCGTTGATCAGCACCCGTGGCGGGACCCGGGCGGCCGCCACCGCCTTCGCGATCGTCGAGGTGGCGTTGATCCGGCTGGACCGCAGCAGCTTCTTGAACTGGTCGTTCCACCGCTGGTCACCGACGCCCACCCCGGCCAGGTTGATCACCGCGTCCGCGCCGTCGAGTACCCCGGGGTCCAGTTCGCCCTGGTTGGGCCGCCAACCGACCTCGGTGGGGCCGTTCGGCTCCCGCCGGACCAGCCGCACGACGTCGTGCCCGGATTCGCCCAGCCGCTTGACCAGGGGCTTACCGATGAAACCGGACGCTCCGCCGATGATGATCCGCATGCCGTCCATCCTCGCCGAGAATGCGACGTGGCGCCCGCGCGTACCGCGCGGGCGCCACCGATGGCGTACCAGGTAACAGCGGGGCAGGGCCTCAGAGGCCCAGGTCGGCCTCGAAGTTGCCGGCCTCCAGGCGCTCCTTGATGGTGCTCAGGAACCGGGCCGCGTCCGCGCCGTCCACCAGCCGGTGATCGTAGGACAGGGCCAGGTAGACCATGGACCGCGGCACGATCACCTCGCCCAGCTTCGGGTCGGTCACCACCACCGCGCGCCGCACCACGGCGCCGGTGCCCAGGATCGCGACCTGCGGCTGGTTGATGATCGGAGTGTCGAACAGCGCGCCCCGGCTGCCGGTGTTGGTCACCGTGAACGTGCCGCCGGACAGCTCGTCGGGGCTGATCTTGTTGCTGCGGGTGCGGTCGGCGATGTCGCCGATCCGCCGGGCCAGCCCGGCCAGGTTGAGGTCGCCGGCGTTTCGGATCACCGGTACGACCAGGCCGCGCTCGGTGTCCACAGCCATGCCCAGGTGCTCGGCGTCGTGGTACGTGACGGTGCCGGCCTCCAGGTCGATCGAGGCGTTGACGTTCGGGTGTACCCGCAGTGCCTCGACCGCGGCCAGGGAGAAGAACGGCAGGAAGGACAGCTTGACGCCCTCACGCCGCTGGAACTCCGCCTTGGCCTGGTCGCGCAGCTGGGCGATCCGGGTGACGTCCACCTCGACCACCGTGGTGAGCTGCGCGGAGATCTGCAGCGACTCGACCATCCGGCGGGCGATGAGCGCGCGCATCCGGGGCAGCTTCTCGGTGCGGCCGCGCAGCGGGCTCGGCTGCGGCTGAGGCTTCGAGGCCGGGGCGCTCGGAGCCTTGGCCGCGGTCTGTGCCCGGGCGGCCTCCTCGGCCGCGCGGCGGGCCTCGGCCGCGTCCAGCACGTCCTGCTTGCGGATCCGGCCGCCGACGCCCGTGCCGCGCAGGGCCCCGAGGTCGACGCCCTGCTCCGCGGCCAGCTTGCGGACCAGCGGCGTGACGTAGCCGGCCTCCTCGCCGCCACCGTTGGCCGAGGCCGTCTGGTGGACGGTCGGGGTCGGCGCGGGAGCCGTGGCCTGATCGGCGGCGGGCGGCTGAGCCGCCCGCACCTGAGCCTGGGTGGTCGGCGTAGCCGGTGCGGCCGGTGCCGCCTGGCGCGGTGCCGGTGCGGCGGGGGCCGGGGTCGGTGCGGCCTGCGGTGCCGGCGCCGCCTGCGGGGCGGGCGCGGCCTGCGGTGCCGGTGCGGCCTGCGGTGCCGGTGCGGCCTGGGCGGGGGCGCCAGAGCCGATCACCGCGAGCTTGGCGCCGACCTCGACGGTCTCGTCCTGGCCGACGGTGATCTCCAGGAGGGTACCGGCGGCCGGTGCCGGGATCTCGGTGTCCACCTTGTCGGTGGAGACCTCCAGCAGCGGCTCGTCGGCCTCGACCTGGTCGCCGACCTGCTTGAGCCAGCGGGTCACGGTGCCCTCGGTCACCGACTCGCCGAGCGCCGGCATGGTGACCACGGTGCCCTCGGCGCCGCCCGAGGACTGCTGGGGCGCGGCCTGCGCGACCGGGGCCGCGGCGGCCGGAGCCTCGGTCTCCGCCGGCTTCTCCGTCGACGGCTCGTCCACCGGGGCGGCGGGCTGCTCGTCGGGCACGGTCTGGGCCGCCGGGGCGGCACCAGTGCTCTCACCCTCGCCCGCGATCACCGCGAGTTCGCTGCCAACAGCGGCGGTCTCGTCCTGCTGCACGACAATCTGGGTCAGTACGCCGGCGGCCGGTGCCGGGATCTCGGTGTCCACCTTGTCGGTGGAGACTTCGAGCAGCGGCTCGTCGGCCTCGACCTGGTCGCCGACCTGCTTCAGCCAGCGGGTGACGGTACCCTCGGTAACACTCTCACCGAGCTGCGGCATGGTGACCGATACCGGCATTTTGTACGACTCCTCGGTTGTGTCTATTGGTTCGGATCGGTCCTTCGGCGTGACCTAGCCGTGCACGTGCAGCGGCTTGCCGGCCAGCGCCAGGTGCGCCTCGCCGAGCGCCTCGCTCTGCGTGGGGTGCGGGTGGATCAGCTGCGCGACCTCAGCCGGGAATGCCTCCCAGTTGTAGATCAGCTGCGCCTCGGAGCTGAGCTCGCCGATCCGGTCTCCGACCATGTGCACGCCGACCACCGGGCCCTCGGGCGCGCGGACCAGCTTGACGAAGCCGGAGGTCTTGAGGATCTGGCTCTTGCCGTTACCGGCCAGGTCATAGGTGAGCGTCTGCACGCCGTCACCGTACAGCTCGCGGGCGCGGGCCTCGGTCAGGCCGACCGAGGCCACCTCGGGGGAGGTGTAGGTGATCCGGGGGATGCCGTTCTCGTCGATCGGGGCCGGGTTCAGCCCGGCGATCTCCTCGGCCACGAAGATGCCCTGGGCGAAGCCGCGGTGCGCCAGCTGCAGGCCGGGGACGATGTCGCCGACGGCGTACACGTTCGGCAGGTTGGTGCGCAGCCGGTCGTCGGTGAGCACGAAGCCGCGCTCCATGTTCACGCCCTGCTGCTCGTACCCGATGTTGGCCGTGATCGGGCCGCGCCCGACGGCGACCAGCAGCAGCTCCGCCTCGAAGACCTCGCCGCCCTGAATGGTGACCTTGACGCCGGAACCGGTGCGCTCCACCTTCTCGAACGGCTTGCCGGTCTTGAACGTGATGCCGCGCCGGCGGAACGCCCGCTCCAGCGCCTTGGAGCTCTGCTCGTCCTCGGGCGGCAGCAGCCGGGGCAGCGCCTCGATGATCGTCACGTCCACGCCGAAGGACTTCCAGGCGCTGGCGAACTCGCAGCCGATCACACCGCCGCCGAGGATGATCGCGGAGGAGGGCACGTGGTCGAGGTTCAGCGCGTGCTCGGAGGTGATCACCCGCTCGCCGTCGACCTCGAGGCCGGGCAGGCTCTTGGAGTACGACCCGGTGGCCAGGATCAGGTTGCGTCCGGTGACCCGCTGGCCGTTGACCTCGACGGTGGTCGGGCCGACCAGTCGGCCCTCGCCCTCGATGACGGTGACCTTGTTGGCCTTGAACAGACCCTGGAGCCCGCGGTAGAGGCGGGCGACGGTCCCGTCCTTGTAGGCGTTGACGCCCTTCATGTCGATGCCGTTGAAGGCCACCTGGACCCCGAACTGCTCGCCCTCGCGTGCCAGGTCGGCGACCTCGCCGGCGTGCAGGAGCGCCTTGGTGGGGATGCAACCCCGGTGCAGGCAGGTGCCGCCGAGCTTGTCCTTCTCCACCAGCGCCACCGACAGCCCCAGCTCAGAAGCGCGGAACGCTGCCGCGTAGCCGCCGCTTCCTCCGCCCAGAATGACGACGTCATGACTGCTGTTCTGGTCGCTCACGTGCCTCTCCCAGGGAAGCGGGCTGTCGCGGGTATGTATCGGAGTACACCCTTGCGCCGGGCAACTACCTCGGCCATCTTGTCACTACCCTGATACGGCTGCGACGTGAGGTGCGCAACGACACGTTTGGGCGGCGTAGCCTTTGTCGAAAGCTCGGGGAGGAGAAGACGGTGGCCTGGTTTCGGCGCCGGGGTGGGTCGGCGGTGGCGTCCGTCGATCGTTCGGCCTACCGTGCCGATCTTGAGTACCTTGAGGAATTTGTCCGCTCTCGCCGCGGTGTCGAGGCGTATCTCGAACCTCGCACCACGGTCACCGAGGACACAGTGATCTTGATTGCCCACGACGGTGAGTGGACGCGGCGGCGGGTGTTCGACCCGGAATCCGCCCGGCAGTTCGCCGCCCGGCTGAGCATTCCGGTCTACGACGTCCGGCTCGTCGGATATCCGCAGCGGATGCGGGAGTACAACCAGCGCCGCAAGAAGGCCGAGGGCAGTTAGTCCCGGTCCGCGGCCGCCGGAGCGGCCGCGGACACCGGGGTCCGGCCTACTCCGAGGCGAACCGATCGATCAGCTCCAGCAGGGTGCGCACCGGGACTCCGGTGCCGCCCTTGGAGAGGTACCCGGCGGGTTCGCCGGAGTTGTAGCTCGGGCCGGCGATGTCGATGTGCGCCCAGTCGACCCCGTCCGCCACGAACTCGGACAGGAACACGCCGCCCTGCAGCATGTGGCCGGCCCGGTCCATGCCGCTGTTGACCTGCGAGATGTCGGCGACGTCGGAGTCCATGCCCTTGCGCACGTCGTCCGGCAGCGGCATCGGCCAGGCCGGCTCGCCCACGGCTTCGCCGGCCTCCCGTACCCGGTCGCACAGCGACGCGGTGCCCATGACTCCGGAGACCCGCTTGCCCAGCGCGATCACCTGACCGCCGGTCAGCGTCGAGGTCTCCAGCAGGTAGTCGGGCTCGTCCTCGCAGGCCCGGGCGATGGCGTCGGCCAGCACCATCCGGCCCTCGGCATCGGTGTTGAGCACCTCGACCTTCTTGCCGCTGTACATGGACACCACGTCGCCCGGCCGGTACGCCGAGCCGGACACCATGTTCTCCGCCATCGGCAGGTACCCGGTGACCGTGACCTTCGGCTTGAGCTCCGCGACCGCGAGCAGGGTGGCCGCGACCGCCGCCGCGCCGGCCATGTCCGACTTCATCTCCCACATGCCCTGGGCCGGCTTGATCGAGACCCCGCCGCTGTCGAAGGTGATCCCCTTGCCGATCAGCGCCACCTTCCGGCGCGAGCCGCGGCTCGGCGTGTACGAGATCCGGACCAGCCGGGGCGGCGCCTCGGAGCCCTGGCCGACCGCGATGATCCCGCCGTACCCGGCCTTCTTGAGCGCCTTCTCGTCCAGCACCTCGACCGTCAGCCCGGCGCGCCGGGCGGCCTCCGCGACTGCCGTGGCGAAGGCCGGCGGCCGCAGTTCGTTGGCGGGGGTGTTCACCCAGTCCCGGGTCTGCGCCACCGCGCGGCCCACCGCGCCGGCCCGCTTGAGCTCGGCGCGGAACGTCTTGTCGGCCGCGTCGGGAACGTGGATCGACACCGCGGTCACCGGGGTCAGCCGCGCCGGTACCGGCGTCGACTTGTACCCGGCGAACCGGTACCCGCCCAGCAGCGCGCCCTCGGCGAGCGCCCGCAGCGCGCCGATCTCCCCGTCCGGCTCCTCGGAGACGGGCAGCGCCAGGGCGACCTTCGCCGTGCCGGACAGCGCCCGCACCGCGTTTGCGGCGGCCCGGCGCAGCGTCTCGGTGGCCGGCAGCGCGCCGACCGGCTCCGGGCCCAGCCCGACGGCCACCACCAGCGGGGAACTGACCGTGCCGAGGGTGGCCAGCTTGGTCACCTCGCCGGTCGTGCCGGTGGCGCCGAGCAGCACCAGCGTGTCCACCAGGCGCCCGTCGAACGCGGCGGCGATGCTCTCCGCACCCGAGGCGAGCAGCAGGGGCGCCGGGGCACCCGGATCCTGGCTGTAGACGCCGATCACGATCGCTCCGACCTGGAGTTCGGCCGGGTCGGTATCGATGAGGTCAAGCGTCGCAAGGCTGGTAGTCACGCGTTATCTCCAGAAGGTCGGTGCAGGGCTTGCGTCGATGCTAATCATCATGGCCGCTCACGTGCGCCGGACCGGGCCGACGGCGCCCTTCCGGGCCGTTCGGGAACCCTCCACGGACCCCGTCCTGGCCCCTTTCGGACGGCGTCGCGGGCAGCGGTGTGTCCGGCGTCTCAGGGTCGGATCTCCACGATTGCCGCGGTACGCCCCAGACCCGCCGATAACCCCGAAGGGGATCTTGTAGTCGGCTTCTCAACGTCCACAGTGGACATCGGTGGGCCGGCTGGGCTCAGCCCAGGACCAGCACCAGGTACGCCACGCCGGTGGCGACCTCCACCAGCGCGCCGAGTACGTCCCCGGTGATCCCGCCCAGCCGCCGCACCGCGTGCCGGCGCACCAGCGCGCTCCCGCCGACCGCGAGGAGCACCGCGAGCGGACCCTGCCAGGGCCGGGCCGGCACCGCGAGCACGGCCAGCGCGGCGACCGCGAGCGTGCCGGCGACCGCCGAGGCGACCCCGACGGTGCCGGCGACCAGGGCGCCCAGCCCCTCCGGCCGAGCCGCCGGTACGCCCCGCCGGCAGGCCCAGGCCACCGCCAGCCGCCCGGTGGCCGTGGCCACCACGATGCCGACCAGCGCGGCGGTCGCCGGCCGGCCGGCCAGCGCGGCCACGCCGGCCGCCTGGACGAGCAGGCTCAGCACGATCGCGGCCACCCCGAACGGCCCGACCTCGGGGCTCTTCGTGATCTGCAGCGCGCGGTCCCGGTCCGCGTACGAGCCGAGCCCGTCCACGGTGTCGGCCAGCCCGTCGATGTGCAGGCCCCTGGTCAGCGCCAGACCGAGCGCCACGGTCGCGGCGCCGAGTACCAGCGCCGGGGCCGCCAACTCCCGCAGCCCCAGCGCCACCCCCGCCAGTACCGCGCCGAGCAGCCCGCCGACCAGCGGTGCGCCGGCCATCGCCACGCCGGCCGAGGCGCGGTCCACCCGGCCGGCCCGCAGCGGCAGCACGCTGAACGTGGTCAGCGCCAGGCGCGCCCCGTCCACCAGCGAGCCGGCGGCGGGGCGGGCCCGGGAACCCGGAGCGCCGGGGTCAGACACTGTCCACGATGGACAAGGTGGATTGGATCAGGGGCAGCGCGGCCAGGGCCGCCGCCCCCTCGCCGAGGCCGAACCGCAGATCCAGCAGCGGGGTGATGCCGAGCAGGTCCGCGCCGGCCTTGACCGTCGGATGATCGCCGTGCTCGGCGAGCAGCGCCCAGTGCCGGGTCACCGCGGAGATGTCCCGCGCGGTCACGGCGGCGGCGATGCCCACCGGGCCGTCGATCATGACCGGTACCCGCCGGGCCGACGCACCGACCAGCACCCCGGCCGCCACCGCGATGTCCTCGCCGGCCAGCGCCGAGAGCACCGACCGGGCGTCCCGGGACTTGCCGCGCAGGCCGCGCAGCGCGTCCCGGATGGCGCCGCAGCGGACCATCCAGGCGTCGTCGTCGACCTTGCCGCCGGGCTGATACACCCGGGGAAGCAGGGCGACCAACTCGGTCGTGCCGTTGGCCGCCACCACCGCGGAGGCGGCCGCCTGCTGCCCAGCGCCGGCGGCGGCCAACACCAGCAGGTCGGCGCCCTCGTCGATGGCCGCGTCGGCCAGCTCCAGGCCGCGCCGCAGGGCGGCGTCCACCCACTCCGGCGCCAACGCGGCGCCGGACTCGATCGGCCGGGCGACCATCCGATCGGCCCCGCCCAGATCGATCACGTCCAGCCGCGCGCCGAGCCGCGTGGCCAGCAGGCCCAGCGGTCCGCCGCCCTCCCGGGCCAGCCCGACCCGGTTGGCCAGGGCCGCCGCGTCGTCGCCGGCCGCCACCCCACCGGCATGGTCGCCGTGCAGCAGCAGGACCCGTACCGAGCCGAACGGCCTCGGGGTCTGGGCACCCTGGGCGCCGGCCGCGAAGGTCACCGCTCGGGCCAGGTTGCCCAGCGCGGGGCCGGCGATACCGAGAGAGTCGATGCGCTCCTCGGCGGCGTTGGCCGCGACCTCGTCGGGCAGCGGCAGCGCGTCCTCCGGCTCCACGATCACGCCTTGCGGCAGCACCTTGAGCCTCAGGATCGACCCCGACAGCGCCTCGGAGGGCAGCTCCTCCTCGGGCTCGGTCGCGGGTGGCGTCACCGGCTCGCCGGAGGTCGCGTCGACCGCGGCCGGCTCGGGCACGGCCGGTTCGGCGGGCCCGCCCGGCGCGAGCGGCGCCGTCAGCGGCTCCGCCGGCTCGGTGACGGCCGGCTCGATCACGGTGGACTCGATCACGGTGGACTCGGTCACGGCCGGCTCGATCACGCCGGACTCGGCCACCACGGGCTCGGCCACGGCCGGCTCGATCACGGCGGGCTCGGGTACCGGAGGCATGACCGGCGGGGGCGCCTGGACGAACGGCACCGGCCCGGCCGGCACGGCCGGTGCGGCCTGGGCCGGCTTGAACCAGCTCGGCTGGCCGGCGACCACCAGCGCCACCGCGTCGCAGACCTCCGCCAGCATCCGGTTGGCGGTGCCCACCGCGTCGGCGAACAGGCGCCCCGACTCCGTCGCCGCGACGACGGACATGCCCACCTCGGGCGAGACGATCACGACCCGGGCGGCGCAGCCGGTGACCGCCGCCACCAGGTTCGCCACCGGCTCCCGATCGGTGCCGGCGACCCACCCGCCCTCCTCCAGCACGGTGGTCAGCCAGCCGCCGAGGTCGTCGATCAGCAGCGTCTGGTCCGGCTTCGCCTCGGTGAGCAGGTCGGCCAGCCGGGCCGGCGAGGCACCGATCTCCTCCGTGGCCCAGGACGCGGGCCGGCGCAGCCGGTGCGCGTCCAGCCGGGCCGCCCATTCTGGATCATCGGCCACGGGAGTGGCGGTGGCCACATACCGGACCTGTGCGGCGTCGTTAACGAGGGATT
Source organism: Rugosimonospora acidiphila (assembly GCF_039543385.1). NCBI lineage: Bacteria > Bacillati > Actinomycetota > Actinomycetes > Micromonosporales > Micromonosporaceae > Rugosimonospora > Rugosimonospora acidiphila. The sequence continues at coordinate 82,921 of NZ_BAABJQ010000006.1, read as the reverse complement.
CGGCGAACTCGGACTTGCCTGACCGAATCCCGCCGAGCACGAGAATCGAGTGGTACCCGTCCAGCGACATGCTCGTACCCTATGTTCCTCGTGCGCGCGGGACCCGCCCGGCTCCGCCGGCACGGCTAGGCTTGCCATCGCGGCCTGTCTCGCTTTCGCGGGGCGCGGGCCGGGGCTGCCGGCGAGCGGGTCGGCGCATGACGAGGGAGAGAGAGTCGAGGATGTCCTGGACCTGGCGGTATGAGGACGGTGAGGGTCAGCCGGTCGACGGTCCCGGTGAGGCGTTCACCAGTCAGTCCGACGCCGAGTCGTGGATCGGGCAGAGCTGGCACGACCTGGTCTCGGGCGGCACGGCGACCGCCATCCTGGTGGAGGATGGTCGGGTGGAGTACAGGATGAGCCTCCTGCCGGCCGGCGAGTGAGGATTCGATGACCTACCGCTCGGGAAGGCGGCTGGCGATCGGGGTGCCCCGCGGGGCGTCCCGGCCCAGTCCGCTGTTCCTGTGCATCCTGGCCGTGTTCGTGATCACGGCGTGGACGACCTGGTCCGGCTACGGATCGGTGCGGCTGAACGTCTTCCTGTTCGTGGTGGCCGGCTGGCTGCTGTCGCTGTGCCTGCACGAGTTCGCGCACGCGCTCACCGCGTACCGCTCCGGGGACGCCAGCGTCGCCCAGAAGGGCTACCTGTCGCTCAATCCGCTGAAGTACACCCACTGGCTGCTGTCCCTGGCCCTCCCGCTGTTCTTCCTGATCGTGGGCGGGATCGGGCTGCCCGGCGGCGCGGTCTGGATCGACCGCACCTGGATCCGGGGCCGGCTCAAGGACAGCTTGATCAGCTTGGCCGGCCCGGCCACGAACATGCTGTTCACCGCCGTGCTGGTCCTGCCGTTCGCGTTCGGCGTGAACACCTTCGCCCACCCCGACTTCTGGTCGGCCTGGGCGTTCCTGGCGTTCCTCCAGCTGATGGCGAGCCTGCTCAACCTGGTGCCGATCCCGGGCGTGGACGGCGGCAACGCCCTGCGGCCCTGGCTGTCCCACGACTGGCGCCGAGGCTTCGACGCCGTCGCCCCGTACGGCATGCTGCTCTTCCTCGCCCTGCTCTGGCAGCCCCGGATCAACGCCATCTTCTTCGACGTGGTCGACGGGCTGGCGAACCTGATCGGCCTGCCGCTGGACTTCGCGGACTTCGGCCGGTCGCTGTTCATGTTCTGGCAGAGCTGGTAGCCGCCTCTGGGCAGGGCCGGTAGCGGCGCGGCTCGCGCGGCAGGGCCGCAGGCGGCGGGCAGGTGCGGCAGGCCGGCGGTCCCGGCCGGGGCTCGGAGGCCGTCGAAGCGGCGTCCGGATGAAGCGGGGTCCCGGATGACCAGCGGCGCCGCGCCGGGCCCGTGGGTGTGCCACGGGGCCGGGGCGGCGCCGGTGTGGTCAGACGCGCGACCGGGTCAGGGGCGGGTGGCCGGGCTGACGTTCTTGGCCGGGTCCCGCTCGACCACCGGGTCGAGGATCTCGTCGATCGCCTTGAGCACGCCCGCGTCCAGCTTCACGCCCGCCGCCTTGACGTTGTCCTGCAGCTGCTCGGGCCGGGTCGCGCCGACGATGGCCGACGAGACGTTCTGGTTCTGCAGCACCCAGGCCACGGCGAGCTGGGCCATGGTCAGTCCGGCCTCGTCCGCGATCGGCTTGAGCCGCTGCACCGGGCCGAGCACCTCGTCGGTCAGGAGCCGCTGGATCACGTTGGCGCCGGACTTCTCGTCGGTGGCACGGGAGCCGGCCGGAGCGGGCTGGCCCGGCAGGTACTTGCCGGTCAGTACGCCCTGCGCGATCGGGGACCAGACGATCTGCCCGATGCCCAGCTCCTCCGAGGTCGGTACGACCTCGGCCTCGATGACCCGCCAGAGCATGTTGTACTGCGGCTGGTTCGAGACGAGCTGGATCTTCAGCTCGCGGGCCAGGTCGTACGCGGCCCGGATCTCGGAGGCCCGCCACTCGGAGACGCCGATGTACAGCGCCTTGCCGGAGCGCACGACGTCGGCGAAGGCCTCCATCGTCTCCTCCAGCGGCGTGGAGTAGTCGTACCGGTGCGCCTGGTACAGGTCGACGTAGTCGGTCTGCAGGCGGCGCAGCGAGGCGTTGATCGACTCCGAGATGTGCTTGCGGGACAGGCCACGGTCGTTGACGCCGGGCCCGGTCGGCCAGTAGACCTTGGTGAAGATCTCCAGGCCCTCCCGGCGCTGTCCGGCGAGGGCACGACCGAGTACGGACTCGGCACGGGTCCCGGCGTACACGTCGGCGGTGTCGAACGTGGTGATGCCGAGCTCGAGGGCGGCGTGGACGCAGGCGGTCGCCTGCTCCTCCTCCACCTGCGAGCCGTGCGTGATCCAGTTGCCGTACGAGATTTCGCTGACCATGAGGCCCGATCGGCCAAGGTGTCGGAACTGCATGTACAGACCCTATCGGTCGATGCTCACGTCCGCGTTGCCGGCCGGCGGCGGTGACTACGCGATCACAGCATCGGGCGGGCGTCCACCAGGAGCCGGTCGATCTCCTCGGTGACCGCCATCCGGCTCGGGTGGCTCGGGGAGATGACCATCCGGCCGCGCCGGTCCAGTGCGCCCCAGCGGTGCGCCCCGTCGGTGATCAGGAACGCCACCGGGTGAATGACCAGCGCCGGGTGTACCGGCTCGACCAGCACCCGGCCGGCCCGGTCCACCACGCCCTTGCGGCCGCCAAGCTCCACCACCGCCAGCCCCTCGTCGGAGAAGCCGTCGATGTACCGCCCGTCCGACAGCGCGGTGGCGAACGAGTCGTACTTGAACGGAACCACCGCCCGGCCGATGCCGTCCACGGCCCCCCAGCGTCCGCCCCGGCGTACCGCGGCCATCCCGCGCCGGAACGGCCGGACGTCCTCGAACCCGGTCGAGATGGTGACCGCGTTGGCCTTGTCGATGGCGATCCAGCGCGCTGTCCCGTCCTGAGACACCCAGGCGAGACTGTCGGAGAAGCTGCTCACGCCCAGGTACCCGGCGTCGGACGGGATGAGCGTCTCGCCGGCCTCGTCGATCAGCTCCCACGCCTCCTCGTCCGGCCGCTGCACCCAGGCGACCCCGTCCCGGAACGGCTGGACGTCGGAGTAGAGCGCCGCCACCTTGGTCTCGCCCTCGGCGTCGGTGAAGCCCCACAGGCCGGTCTGCTCGTCCAGCGCGGGGGTCGGCGGGCGGCGGATCTGCAGGATCTCCTCGCGGGTGCGTGGGTACGGGCCCCAGCCGTTCTCGGCGACCTTGCGGAACACCGCGTCCAGCGCCAGCTCGGTGTGCGCGATCATCTCGGGGTCCTCGGTCTTGCGCAGCTCGAGGGCCATCTCGAAATGGTTACATGCCTCGATGTAGCGCCCCTGGTCGTAGGCGCACTTGCCCGAGTGCTGGTACATGGTGGCGCGCAGCCGGTCCGGCAGCTCGGTGGAGTTGGCCAGGGCGAACAGCCGGTCCGCCTCCTCGAATTCGCTGCGCCACTGCAGCACGTGCGCGAGCCGGGCCTGGGCGATGGCGATGCGCCGCAGCTCACCGGTGGCCTCCGCGTGGGCCAGCGCCAGCTTGCCGTCGGCCTGAGCCTTCTGCAGGTCGCCGAGGATCCGGGAGACCACCGCGCGCAGGCTGAGCAGGCGGGCCCGGGGCGCGTTGTCCTCCTGCCCGTTGAGCTTCACGGTGAGCAGTTCCCGGATCTGCTCCAGGCGCTGCTTGTCGTCCGCGACCTCGCGCAGGGTGTTCGGATCGAAGACCCACTCCCAGGTGGACAGGGTCTGCTCCGGATCGGGTCCGCTGACCGCCGGGCCGGCCTCGCCTTCGGCCGAGGGGCCGGGCGGCGCGGAGACCGGCGGCGCGGAGACCGGCGGCGCGGAGACCGGCGGCGCGGAGACCGGCGGCGCGGAGACCGGCGGCGCGGAGACCGGCGGCGCGGAGACCGGCGGCGCGGAGACCGGGGGAGCCGACACCGGGGAAGCGGACACCGGGGAACCGGACACCGGAGCGGCGGAGACCGGCGGTGCGGACACCGGCGGCGAACTGACCGGCTCGACGGGCTCAGGCTCGGGCGCCGGAGCTTCGTACCGGACCCCGCCGGGCGGGGTCGGCGCGGTCAGCGCCTCGACGATGTCCGGGCGCAGCCCGGCCGGGATGCCGTCCCCGCCGGTGAACACCTCGCCGGGCCGGGGCAGCCGGGGCCGACGGATGCTGGGCCGGGGGCTCACCGGTACCGACGCCCGCCCGCCACCGCGTGGCCGACCGGGGTGCGCTTCCGGCCGGCGCCCACCACCGCGGCGGTCGGCGGCGAAGCGCGGATCGTCGTCCCACCGGTGGTCCTCGCCCCGCGGGTCGTCTCCCCGCTGGTCGTCGTCCCGGCGGGTGTCGCCCCAGCGGTCATCGTCGCCGCGGTGATCGATCCAGCGGTCGTCCTCGTCCCGACGATCGACGGCACCGCGCCGGTCGTCGCGGCGGCGGTCGCCTGGGCCGCGCCGGTCGTCGCCGCGACGACCGTCCCGCGGATGGTCGTCGCGAAGGCGTTCGTCGTCGCTTCGGTGGGCGTCGCTCCGGTGGGCGTCACCCCACTGGTCGTCGTCCCAGCGGTCGTCCTCCCACCGGCCGTCGCCCCGACGCTCGGCGGACGGGCGGCGCTCATCGGATTGGCGGCGGTCGTTGCCGCGCCGCGGGTCGGCGGTCCGGCGCTCCTCGGCCAGGCGGCGTTCGTCAACGGGGTACCGGTCGCCGTTCGGGCCGCGTTCGCCGATGAGGCCGCGTTCGCCCCGACGGTCTCCGCCGAGGCGCCGCTCGCCGGCCCGGCGGTCGTCTATTGCCCTGCGGTCGTCACCCGGGCCGCGTTCGCCCCGTCGCGGGTCCTGGCCGGGATGCTCGTCGCGTCCACGGTGTTCGTCGCGACCAGGATTCTCGTCGCGACCACGGTGTTCGTCGCGACCCCGGTGTTCGTCGCGGCCTCGGGGGTCGTCGACGGGAGGGCGCGGTCCGCCCCTGCGTTCGTCGCCCGGACGGCGCGGTGCGCCGCGTCGTCCGTCGGCCGGACGGCGCTCGTCGCCGGGGCGCCGCTCGTCGGCGGCGCGGCGGTCGTCCGGGTGCCGGCGGTCGTCGCCGGCCCAGGGCTCGTCGTCCGCCCAGCGACCATCCTCCCGGCGGTCGTCGGCCCACCGATCATCGTCGTCCCAGTGGGCGTCCGAGGACCGGCGGTCGTCGGCGAACCCGTGGTCGTCGGGGAATCCGCGGTCGGGGAACCCACGGTCGTCCGGGAACCCACGGTCGTCCGGGAATCCACGGTCGTCGGGCCGGCGGGCATCGTCGCCGTCCCAACGCTCCTCCGGGCGTCGCCGGCTCGTCGGGCGGCTGGTGAAGCGGGTCGCGGAGGAGGGATCGGGTGCGGCCGGCTTCCCCGGTCGGGCCACCACGCGCGCGCGGCCTTCGGCGGAGGCCGGCCGCGGACGGTCCTCGTCGGTGTCCTTGTCGCCGGATGACGTCTGGTCGCCCGCCGTCGGGGCATCGGACGGCCGGCGTCCGGGCCGGCGCTCATCCGGTGCCTGGCCGGGCTCGCCGTCCTCGTCCTCCGGCGCGACCCGGACCCACTGCATCGTCGGCACGGTCGCCCACGCCGGCCCGGCCGGCCTGCGCCGGTCTTCGGCGTGATCGTCGCGCTCGGTCACGCAGTGCCACCTCGTCGGTCGAAAACGCGTCCAGCAAACAACAAGAACCGGGTAGATTTACTCGACCCGGTCGCGATGGGAGGGTACGGCGCGGGCAGCGTCACCGCCAAGACAACTCAGCGGATGCCGTTGGACCCCAGTACCATATCGGACTTTGATCGGGCGGGTTAGAGCGGGATTGTGGGGTTGTTCGCTCTATCGGCCGGCGAGCCGAGGGTGCGTCCGCGCGGCCGCGCGGCGATGGACATCGGTGCCGGTCAGTGCCGTGCCCGGCGGTACCTCACCGCCGGGCGCCGTCCGCTCTCAGATCTGGTCGCCGATCTTGACCCGGGGCTTGGGCACCCGCATCCGCCGGAAGCTGATCGACCGCATGACGATGTAGAAGTACAGCGATCCCCAGCGCTCGGTCGCCTTCGGGTGGCGCTCGCTGGCCAGCCGCCGGATCCGGCGTACGACCAGCACCGTGTCCAGGATCAGCGCCACGATCATGACGATGAACAGCACGTTGGCCGCGGCCTTGACTTGCGACGGCATCGACTGGATCGAGGCGACCAGGATGGCGACCAGCGCGAAAATGAAGATTGTGCCGACGTTGCGCCGTGAGTCGATCACGTCCCGCGCGATCGCCCGGATCGGCCCGCGGTCACGGGCGAGCAGGTAGCGCTCGTCGCCGGACATCATCCCGGCGCGCCGCTCCTCGCGGTCCTGCCGCTGCTTCTCCCGGGACCGCTGGAGGGCCTCCTTGCGGTTGGCCGGGGCGGCCGCGACCGGCCGGCGCCCGGCGATGACCCGCTTCGGGGTCGCCTCGCCCTTCTTGGGGGTATACGACCTCGACCGGAGTGACTCCTCCGGTTCGTCGTCGATCACCGACTCGGCGACCTCTTCGACGGGCTTGCGTCGGAACATGGATGGCACGACATGAAGGGTATCCGATATCGGGTGTGCCCGGCTGCCGCGGGCACACCCGGCAGCGGTTGGCTGCGACCGGTCCGGTTCGGTGCGTCCGGTTCGGCGCGTCTGACGCCGCGCGCCCGACCCGGACTACTCGTCAGGCTCGCTCGGCGTGCGCCCCGAGCGCGGCCAGCTTGGAGTCGAAGTCCTCGTACCCGCGGTTGATCAGGTTGACCCCGAAGACGTGCGAGGTGCCCTCGGCGGCCAGCGCCGCGATCAGGTGGCTGAAGCCGCCGCGCAGGTCCGGGATCACCAGGTCGGCCGCGTGCAGCTTGCTCGGACCGGCGATCACGGCGGAGTGCTTGAAGTTGCGCCGGCCGAACCGGCACGGGGTGCCGCCGAGGCAGTCCCGGTACACCTGGATGGTGGCGCCCATGGTGTTCAGCGCGTCGGTGTAGCCCAGCCGCCGCTCGTACACGGTCTCGTGCACGATCGACAGCCCCCGGGCCTGGGTGAGCGCGACCACCAGCGGCTGCTGCCAGTCGGTCATGAACCCGGGGTGCACGTCGGTCTCCAGGGCGACCGCGCGCAGCTCGCCGCCGGGGTGCCAGAACCGGATCCCGCCCTTGGTGGGCGAGTCATCCACCTCGAACGCGCCACCGACCGAGGTGAAGACGTTCAGGAACGTCATCATGTCGACCTGCCGGGCGCCCTTGACCGTGATGTCGCCCTTGGTGGCCAGGGCGGCGCACGCCCAACTGGCCGCCTCCAGGCGGTCCGTGATCGGCCGGTGCGAGTACCCGCGCAGCGACGTCACGCCCTCGATCTCGATCACCCGGTCGGTGTGGACCTTGATGATGGCGCCCATCTTCTGCAGGATGCAGATCAGATCGACGATCTCCGGCTCGACCGCGGCGTTGCGCAGCTCGGTCACGCCCTCCGCCCGGACGGCGGTCAGCAGCACCTGCTCGGTGGCGCCCACGCTCGGGTAGGGCAGCTCGAACTTGGTGCCGTGCAGCCCGTTGGGGGCGGTCAGGTGCAGGCCCTGCGGGGTCTTGTCGACGACCGCACCGAACTGGCGCAGCGCGGCCAGGTGGAAGTCGATCGGCCGGTCGCCGATGTGGCAGCCGCCCAGGTCGGGAATGAACGCGTGACCCAGCCGGTGCAGCAGCGGGCCGCAGAACAGGATCGGGATCCGGCTCGACCCGGCGTGCACGTTGATCTCATCGATCTCGGCGGTTCCCACGTTGGCCGGGTCGAAGACCAGCCCGCCGGCGTCCTCGGTCACCTTGACGCCATGTAGCTCCAGAAGCCCCCGGACCACCTCGACATCGCGGATTTTCGGTACGTCGGCTAGCCGGCTCGGCGTATCGCCTAGTAGGGCGGCGACCATCGCCTTCGAGACCAGGTTCTTGGCGCCCCGCACGGTGATCTCACCGTGCAGCGGTGCGCCGCCGTACACCTTGAGGACGTCGTCCATCACGCGTACCTCCAACGCGAAGTCGGCCACGATGTCTGTGGGGAATGGCTGAATTACGCCCAGTAGTGGCCTTCGAATATCAATCAGATCTCGCGTGGGCAGCATATAAGCATCGACGGCGTGATGTGACGCACAGAGGGTGGAACTACCGAGGGTTAGGGAAGGGCCAACATTTGGTCAAGGGCCAGCCGCGCGTACCGGGCGGTGTCGGGGTCCACCGTGATCCGGTTGGGTACCCGTCCCTCCACCAGCTCCTCCAGCGCCCACACCAGATGCGGCAGGTCGATGCGGTTCATGGTGGAGCAGTAGCACACGGTCCGATCGAGGAACATGATCCTCTTGTCCGGGTGGGCGTTGGCCAGCCGGCGCACCAGATTCAGCTCGGTAGCCACCGCCCAGGCGGAGCCGGCCGGCGCGGACTCGATGGTCTGGATGATGTATTCGGTGGACCCGACCAGGTCGGCGGAGGTCACCACGTCGTGCCGGCACTCCGGGTGCACCAGCACGTTGACGCCCGGCACCAGGTCGCGGATCTGGTCGACGCTGTCCTTGGTGAACCGGCCGTGCACCGAGCAGTGGCCGCGCCAGAGAATCATCTTGGCGTCGGTGAGCTGCCCCGCGGTCAGGCCGCCCTCCGGCTTGTGCGGGTCGTAGAGCACGCAGTCGTCGAGGCCGAAGCCCAGTTCCAGGACCGCGGTGTTCCGCCCGAGGTGCTGGTCGGGCAGGAACAGGACCTTCCGGCCGCGGGAGAACGCCCACTCGAGCGCCCGCCTGGCGTTGGATGAGGTGCAGACCACGCCGCCGTGCCGCCCGACGAAGCCCTTGATGTCGGCGGAGGAGTTCATGTACGTGACAGGCACCACATCCTCGGCCACGCCCAGCTCGACGAGCCGGTCCCAGCAGGCCTCCACCTGCGAGAGCACCGCCATGTCCGCCATCGAGCAGCCGGCGGCCAGGTCGGGCAGCACCACCGCCTGCGCCTCAGTGGTGAGGATGTCCGCGCTCTCGGCCATGAAGTGCACCCCGCAGAACACGATGTACTGCGCGTCCGGCCGGGCCGCGGCGTCCCGGGCGAGCTTGAACGAGTCGCCGGTCACGTCCGCGAACTCGATGACCTCGTCCCGCTGGTAGTGGTGGCCCAGGACGAAGACCCTGTCGCCCAGCGCCGCCTTCGCGGCCCGGGCCCGGGCCACCAGCCCGGGGTCGCTCGGTGCGGGCAGGTCGCCAGGGCAGTCCACCCCTCGCTCGGAGGAGGGGTCACTGCCCCGGCCCAGCAGCAGCAGCGCGGTGGCGGTCGGCGATGGCTCGACAAAGCTCGTCACGGCTAGATCGTCGCATGGCTCCGGCCGGCGCGGATCGCACGAGAGCGTGACGTGGGAGACTTCGCGCCGTGCAGGTTCTCATTTGCCCCGACAAGTTCGCCGGCACCCTCTCGGCCGTCGAGGCGGCCGAGGCGATCGCCGCCGGATGGTCCGCCACCGTACCCGCCGACGAACTGGTGAAAAGGCCGCTGGCAGACGGCGGGCCGGGCTTCATCGACGTGCTCGCCGGCGCGGTGGGCGGGACCCGGGTGCCGGCCGCCACGGTCGACCCGCTGGGCCGGCCGGTCACCGGCGAGGTGCTGGTGGTGGGGGAGCGGGCATACCTGGAGTGCGCGCAGGCGTGCGGCCTGCACCTGGTCGCGCCCCAGGAGCGGGACCCGAAGATCACCACCTCGTACGGGCTGGGCCTCCTGATCATTGCCGCGGTCGAGACCGGGGTGCGCGAGATCGTCATCGGCCTGGGTGGCTCCGCCACCAATGACGGCGGGGCCGGAATGCTCGCCGCGCTGGACGCCGCCCCCCTGGACGCGGCCGGGTACGCGCTGCCCTACGGCGGCGCCGCGCTGGCCGGCTGCGTGGCGCTGGGTGGGGTACCCCGGCTGCGCGGGGTCCGGTTGGTGGCCGCGACGGACGTGGACAACCCGCTCACCGGCCTCTACGGGGCGTCCTCCGTGTACGGGCCGCAAAAGGGCGCGACCAGGGAAGATGTCCTGCTGCTGGACGCCGCGCTGGAGACCTTCGCGGCGGTACTGGAGAAGGCCCTGCCCGGCTGCCCGAGCGAGCTGGCCGCCGTACCCGGTGCCGGGGCGGCCGGCGGGCTGGGTGCCGCGATCCTGGCGCTGGGCGGCGGGGTCGTGTCGGGTACCTCGCTGGTACAGGAGCTGACCGGCCTGGACGCCGCCATGGACCGGGCCGACCTGGTGATCACCGGCGAGGGTTCGTTCGACGCCCAGTCGCTGCGGGGCAAGTTGGTCTCCGGCGTCGCGCAGGCCGCCCGCGACCGGGGCCTGCCCTGCGTGGTTCTGGCCGGGCGGGTGACCGCGGGCCGGCGCGAGGCGGCGGCGGCCGGGGTGACCGAGATGCACAGCCTGGTCGAGCACTTCGGCACCGTGGAGGAGGCGATGGCCCGGCCCGGCGAGGGCCTGGCCGAACTGGCCGGCCGGCTGGCCGGGCAGTGGTCCCGGGGCTGAGCCGCTCCTGGGGCGGGTGTGATCCCCGCGACTGTTGAGACGCCAGGTGCGGGGGTGACTTGTGTCATCCGGGCGCCGGAGGGTGTCGAGGGCGATCGTGCGTGCGACGATGGGAATGTCGTGCTAGCGGGTAGCGTTGGCACGGAGGACATGTATCACCACGCCAGGGAGCAGGAACCGTGACCGTTACCGAGAGCGAGCAGGCTCAGACCACAGTCGTGCTGACCGATTTCGCCGCCGAGAAGGTGAAGGCGCTGCTCGATCAGGAGGGGCGTGACGACCTGCGGCTGCGGGTCGCGGTGCAGCCGGGTGGCTGTTCCGGCCTGCGCTACCAGCTCTTCTTCGACGAGCGTTCGCTGGACGGCGACATCGTCAACGAGTTTGGCACCGACAACGGCGCCGTCGAGGTCGTGGTCGACCGCATGAGCGCGCCGTACCTGACCGGGGCGACGATCGACTTCGCGGACCGGATCGACGCCCAGGGTTTCACCATCGACAACCCGAACGCTTCGGGCTCGTGCGCCTGCGGCGACTCGTTCCACTGATCGGACTCGTCACACCGAGGGCACCGGCCTCGTCCGGAGCCCAGATATAGCCAGGCGGCGGCCGTGCCCTGTTTCGTGAGGGGCGCGGCCGCTGACGCATTGGCAGGTACGCTGTCCGGGCCTAAGCCCGCCGTACCGACCCTCGGAGAGCCGCGATGAAGATCGCCGTGACCGGTTCGATCGCCACCGACCATCTCATGCACTTCCCCGGCCGCTTCGCCGAACAACTGCTGCCCGACCAGCTTCACAAGATCTCGCTGTCTTTCCTGGTCGATGACCTTGTCGTGCGGCGGGGCGGGATCGCGGCGAACATCGCCTTCGGCATGGGCGTGCTGGGCATGCGCCCGATCCTGGTCGGCGCGGTCGGGGCGGACTTCGCCGACTACCGCTCCTGGCTGGAGCGGCACGGGGTGGACTGCGAGTCGGTGTACGTCAGCGAGCTGGCGCACACCGCGCGGTTCGTCTGCACCACGGATGAGGACATGTGCCAGGTGGCCTCGTTCTACGCCGGCGCGATGGCCGAGGCCCGCAACATCGAGCTGACGCCGGTCGCCGACCGGCTGGGCGGCCTGGACCTGGTGATCATCAGCCCCAACGACCCGGCCGCGATGGTGCGCCACACCCAGGAGTGCCAGCAGTTCGGAATCCCGTTCGCGGCCGACCCGTCCCAGCAGCTCGCCCGGATGAACGGCGAGGAGATTCGCCAGCTCATCGACGGGGCCGCGTACCTGCTCACCAACGAGTACGAGAAGGACCTGCTGGAGTCGAAGACCGGCATGTCCGAGGCGCAGGTGCTCGACCAGGTGGGGATCAGGATCACCACGCTGGGCAAGGACGGCGTGTCCGTGACCGGCCGGGACATCGAGCCGGTGCGGGTGCCGGTGGCCCGGGAGGTCCAGGCGTACGACCCGACCGGGGTGGGCGACGGCTTCCGGGCCGGCTTCTTCACGGCCCGCTCCTGGGGGCTCGGCCTGGAGCGCAGCGCGCAGGTCGGCGCCCTGATGGCCACGCTGGTGCTGGAGACGACCGGTACCCAGGAGTACACGGTACGGGCGGACGAGTTCCTCAAGCGGTTCGGCGAGTCGTACGGCGACGCCGCTGCCGAGGAGATCGGGTCGCACCTGTCCTGAGCCCGGAAGCACCCTCCGGCCCGCGAACCCGCCCGGCCGCCCCACGGCGGCCGGGACGCTGGGCCGCCCCACGGCGGCCGGAGCCCGGGCCCGCCGGGCACGTCAGGCGGTGGCCGGGCGGCTCAGTCGGTGGTGGCGAGGAAGTTCGCCCGGGCGACCACACCGATGTCGGCCTGATCGGTGAACAGCCCGTCGACCCCGGCGCGCAAGAACGCGACCTGCTCGTCAATCGCCCGCCCGAACGCGTTTGGCCCGCCCTCGACCACGTAATCGGCGGGCAGGAACTGGTTCTCGGCCCGGAACGTGTAGGGGTGCACGGCCAGCCCGACGGCGTGCGCGTCGGCGACCAGGCTGGTCGGCGTGCCCAGCGTGCCGTCGGAAAGGCACGGAATCACCTGGCTCTTGTGCGGCCCGATGCCGGCCGCGAAGCGCGCCAGTTCCCGCAGGCCGGCCGGGGAGGTGTACTCGGCGTAGCCGCGCGGGTCGTCGTACGGCGTGCCCGACGAGCAGGTGAGGAAGATCATCGGTGCCCGCAGCCCGTGGTCGGAGTACATCTCCCGCAGGTTGTACGCCTCGAAGGACTGCACGAAGACCGGGGCGTCCGGGCGGTCCAGGCCGGCCTCGCGCAGGGCGCGCACCAGTGGGCCCTCCAACTCCAGCCCGAGCTCACGGAAGTAGGTCGGGTGCTTGGTCTCGGGGTACACGCCGATTTCCCGGTCCAGCTCCGCGGTCAGCCGCGTTCGCAGGTCCAGGATCTCCTGGAAGGTCGGTACCTCGAACATCCCGTCGTAGAGGGTGTTCTGCTGGCGCACCCCGGGCAGCCGCTCGACGACCCGCAACGTCTTGAGCTCGGCCAGCGTGAAGTCGTGGGTGAACCAACCGGTGGCGGACTCCCCGTCCAGCAGCACGGTGCGCCGCCGGTCGGCGAACTCCGGCCGGCTGGCCACGTCGGTCGTGCCGCTGATCTCCGGCTCGTGCCGGGCGACCAGCACGCCGTCGCTGGTGGCGACCAGGTCCGGCTCCATGAAGTCGGCGCCCATCCGGGCGGCCAGCTCGTACGAGGCCAGCGTGTGTTCGGGCCGGTACCCGGAGGCCCCGCGGTGGCCGATCACTACCGGCCGGCCGTACCCCTGAGGGGTCGTGGGCGCGTACTGGCGTAGCAGCACCGTGCTGTCTGGCACGTCTCCTCCACGGGCGGCTCCCGGCGACCGTCGCCGGCGTACATCCCGCGGGAAGTGCAACGCGTCTACGCGTATCCGGAGCGACCGTCACATGACCATCCGGAAAACGCAGTGAGTCAGCTGACTATCCGCACGTCAAATGCGGGCGCACCGTCCGTTTCCGTGGCCCCGAGGTATTCCTGGCCGCGCATCCGGCACCAGGCCGGGATGTCGTTGGCGGCGGCCGGGTCGTCGGCCAGTACCCGCACGACGGCGCCGACCGGCAGGTGCGGTACCCGTCTGGCCAGGTTGATTACCGGCAGCGGGCAGCGCTGCCCGCGACAGTCCAAAATGTCCGGTCCGCCCGCGCCGGTGGCACCCACCGGCCGGTCCGCCGCAACCTCCGGGCCGGTGACGCCGCCCTCCGCGCCGGTGACGCCGCCCTCCGGGCCGGTCACAGCCCGACCACCCCGGCCTCGGAGCGCAGCCGCTCGACCAGTCCCGGCAGGATGCCGAGGAACCGCTCCACCTCCTCGGCGGTGGCCTCCGGAGTCAGCGAGAGGCGCACGTTGCCGTGGGAGAGCACCCCCATCGCCTCCAGGACGTGGCTGGGGCGCAGGGTCGAGGCGGTGCACGAGGATCCCGAGGAGACCGCGAACCCCTCCCGGTCCAGGGCGGAGAGGAGTGCCTCTCCGTCTACGTACAAGCAGGAGAAGGTCATCAGGTGTGGCAGGCGGTCGACGGGGTCGCCGACGACCTCCACGTCCGGCACGGTCGCGGTCACCCGATCGCGGACCCGCGCGACCAGCCCGGACAGATGCGCCGCCCGCTCGGTCGCGATCGCACACACCGCCCTCAGCGACGCGGCGGCGGCCACCACGGCCGGCAGGTTGAGGCTGCCCGGCTGATCCAGGCCGCCCGGCTCGGCGCCCGGCCACGGCGGCACCCACCGGGTTCCCTTGCGCACCACCAGGATCCCGACCCCGGCGGGGCCGCCCCACTTGTGCGCGCTGGCGGCCAGGAGCGACCAGCCCGCCGGCACCGGTACCCGGCCCACGGACTGGGCGGCGTCCACCAGCAGCGGTACCCCGGCCGCGGCACACGCCCGCGCCACCGTCTCGACCGGCTGCAGGGTGCCCACCTCGTGGCTCGCGCTGATCAGGGCCGCAACGGCCACCTGGGGAGCCCGTACCGCGGCCGAGAACGCGTCGGCGTCCACCCGGCCGAGCCGGTCGACACCCACCGCGACGGCCGGGCCGATCGCCGCGCCGTGCAGCACCGCCGAGTGCTCGATGGCGGAATGTACGACGGTGGCTCCGATTCGGTGCCGGGCCACCCGGGCACCGGCCAGGGCGGCCTGGGCCGCGGCGGTACCGCTGGCGCAGAACCCGATCTCGTCGGCGCGCACGCCGAGCGACTCGGCTACCGCACCGCGCGCCGCGTCGAGCAGTTGCCTGGCGCGTCGGCCCTGGCCGTACAGCTTGGCGGGATCGGCCCAGCCGTCCTGGATAGCGGCGAGCATCGCCTGACTGGCGACCGGATGCAGCGGCAGGCCGGCGGCCGCATCGAAATACGTGTGGACAGCCACGCCACGACGTTAACCTGCGGTACCCCGGTGCCGGGCAGGAGCTTGATGGTCGAGTACTCTGCGACGCGTCGGTGACGCCTTTTTGCCGTGCATGCGAACCAGAACAGCGGGTACGGCGCTGCTAAGGAGGCAGGAGCAGGTGGTCGCAAAAGGTTCGGGGGTGCGCCCCTTTACCCGTCGTGGTGGTCCCGTGGGCCGGTTGATCGGGCTCGGGGCCATGGCCGCGACGGCGGTCGTGCTGCTGTCCGGCTGTTCGGTCGACCAGGCATTCCGGTTCGGTTGGCCGGTCGACGGAATCACCGATCAGTCCAAGAAGATGTTCGACCTGTGGATCGGGTCGGTGATCGCCGCGCTGTGCGTGGGCGTCTTCGTCTGGGGCCTGATCTTCTGGTGTGTCATCCGGTACCGCAAGCGGGGCGATGAGCTGCCGCCGCAGACGCGGTACAACATGCCGATCGAGATCCTGTACTCGGTGCTGCCGTTCCTGGTGATCTCGGTGCTGTTCTACTACACCGCGGTGGTCGAGACTGACGTCGACAAGATCAGGCCCAACCCGGATGTCACCGTGCACGTGGTGGCGTTCAAGTGGAACTGGGAGTTCGAGTACCCGGACGCCAAGGACAACAGCGGCCAGGTGATCAAGACGATCGGGGCCAGCGACTACGTCCCGGTGCTGGTGGTGCCGACCCATGAGCGGATCCGGTTCCTCGAGGACTCGCAGGACGTGATCCACTCGTTCTGGGTACCGGAGCTGCTGTTCAAGCGCGACGTCTTCCCCGGTGGGGTGCAGAACAAGTTCGAGGTGACCATCGAGAAGGCGGGTGCGTACGTCGGCCGGTGTGCCGAACTGTGCGGGACCTACCACTCGGAGATGAACTTCGAGCTGCGCGCCGTGCCCGAATCCGAGTACGTGAAGTTCATCGCCGCCAAGAAACAGGGCATGAGCACCCCGGACGCCCTGGTGGCGGCCGGTGACCCCAACGGGCCGCTCGCGGTGACCACGCACCCGTTCGACACCTCGCGCACCAGCAGCACGTTCTAGGCGCCCGGTGGCTGGAATCAGGATCGAGGGAAGCTCATGAAGACCGAGTGGAAACTTTTCGGGTTGATCTCGGTGTTCCTGTTCGTCGTGGCGGCAGTTTACGGATTCTGGAGCCGCTCCTACGAGGGACACCTGGAGTGGATCGGCGTTGTGGCGCTGATCCTGTCGGGCCTGCTGTGCCTGATGTGCACCGGGTACTTCTGGTTCGTATCGCGGCGCATCGACCTGCGCCCGGAGGACCGTGAGGACGCGGAGATCAGCGACGGCGCCGGTGAGGTTGGCTTCTTCAGCCCGGGCAGCTACTGGCCGTTCGGCCTGGCGCTGGCCGCGATGATCGCCGGCGTTGGCCTGGTGTACTGGCAGCTCTGGCTGGTCGGGGCCGGCCTCGCCGCGGTGCTGGTCGCCACTGGCGGCTTCTTGTTCGAGTACTACACGGGTGCCCGCCGGGCCGCCGAATAGGCCCACCACCCACCCGCCCGATCGACTCGGCGGCAACCCCCTCGGGGGTTGCCGCCGAACTCGTTCAGGGGCGCCTCACAGGTGCCGCGACCACCAGTCGAGGATGGCCTCGAACCGGGCGATCCGGTGCGAGGGCAGGCCCGCGCGCGACATCTCGTGCCCCTCGCCCGGGAACAGCAGCAGCTCCGTGGTCACGCCGCGCCGGCGCAGGGCCACGTACAGCCGCTGCGCCTGCTCGACCGGGCAGCGCCAGTCGCTCTCCGAATGGATGATCAGCGTCGGAATGGTGATCCCGTCGGCGTAGGTCAGCGGGCTCTGTTGCCGCTGCCGCTCGGGGTCGGGACCGTACAGGTCGTCGGCGAAGAACCAGCCGATGTCCGACGAGCCGGAGAAGCTGTCGATGGCGTTGACCGCCCGCTCCGAGATGGCCGCCTTGAACCGGTCGCCGTGGTGCCCGGCCATCCAGGTGGTCATGAAGCCGCCGTGGGAGCCGCCCAGCACGCCTACCCGCCGCGCATCCAGTGAGGAGTCGGCCAGCGCCGCGTCCAGCAGGGTGAGCAGGTCCACCGCCGACGCCTCGCCGACGTTGCCGCGGATCGCCTGGCCGTGCGCCTGCCCGTAACCGGAGGAGCCACGCGGGTTGCCCATCACCACCGCGTACCCGGCGCCGGCGTACACCTGCGCCTCGTCGAACAGGCCCCAGCCGTACTGGGCGAACGGGCCGCCGTGGATCATCAGCAGTACCGGGTGCGGACCCGGCCCGTCCGGCCGGACCACCCAGCCGTGCACCGGGTACCCGTCCGGAGCCACCGCCTCGATCTCGGTCAGCGGCCGGACCCCGGCGGCGTCGCGGAACGGCCCGCTGAAGTCGGTCAGCACGGTGCCCGAGCCGGTCACCAACTCGCCCCAGCTGTCCTGGTCGGCGATCACGGTCACCAGCACGTCGCCCACCCGGGCCACCCCGGTGACCTGCCGGGGACCGTCGACCAGTACCCGGGGCTCGCCCCCGCCGTACGGCACCAGCAGCAGCCGCACCGATCCCCGGTGCTCGTCGGGGAACAGCACGCCGTCGCCGGCGGCCACGATCCGGGCGCCGTGCCCCAACTGGTGGGTGGCCTCATCGGTCAGGCGCGTCGGCGTCCCGCCGGTCACCGGCACCGACCACAGCGACTCGGCGCGGGCGACCCCGTGCCGCTCGTCCGGGCCCAGATCGTTGGCGGTGAAGCAGATCACAGTGCCGTCCGGGCTGAACCGCGGCTGGTCGGCGGCCAGGCCGCCGGAGGTGAGCGCGCGCAGCCCGGACCCGTCCGGACGGCAGACCCAGACGTCCAACCGCAGGTCGTTGCCGGCGTTGTCGTGCCGGGCCGCGGCGAACGTCAGCAGGTCGCCGGACGGGCTCCAGTCCGCCGCGCCGTGATCCGCGTCGCCGTCGGTGACCTGGTGGGTCTGCCCCTCGAGGTCGACCACCCAGACGTGCGCGGGCCGGTCGTCGAGGAACCCGACGCCGTCGAGCCGGTACTTGAGGCGGGTGATCCGGCGGGGCGGCTCCTTCTCCGGCCCGATGCCCGCAGCCGTGCCGTACCGGTCGTTCTCAGGCACCCTGGCCACATACGCCAGCCGGGTCGAATCGGGGCTCCACGAGGGTTCTGCGGCCCCCAGCGGGTGGTCGGTGAGCCGCCGGGCGTCCCCGCCGGCGGTGGGCAGTACCCAGATCTGGGGCTTGCCGGCGGTACCGTCGGCGGCCCGCTCGCAGCGGGTGAAGGCGATCCACTCGCCGTCCGGCGACCAGCACGGCTCACCGTCGCGCCAGCCGTGGGTCAGTTGCCGGGGCCGGGCGGCCCCGTCGGTGTCGACCAGCCACAGCTGGCTGGTGTAGTCGTCGGCGTCGAGGTCGGGGCGGCGCACCGCCAGGACCGCCTGACGGCCGTCCGGGCGCAGCGAGGGCGTACCGGGAATGGGAGCGAGAGCGATGTCGGCTGGCTTCACGTTCGGCACGCTACCGGGCGCTTGGCTACTGGCAAGTACCCTCCGGCCGTGATTGCCGATACGGGCGCCACGGGCGGCTCCGGCTTCGGCGCTATGCCTGCGGGTCGGGGCCGGGCCGGGTCGGGCCGTCGAGCTGACTGGTGCGGCGCTCAGCCGCCCGGGCGCAGGCTGGCCGCCAGCGTCACCCAGCGGTCCAGGGCGGCCGCGGCGGCTCCGGAGTCGATGGCGGCGTTCGCCCGTTCGATGCCGGCGCGCCACGCCCCGAGGAGATCGCTGCCCGGCCCGGCGTGCGCGGCCAGGGCGGCACCCGCGTTCAGCACCACCGCGTCGCGCACCGGGCCGGTCTCGCCGGCCAGCAACTTGCGCGTGACCTCCGCGTTGTACGGCGCGTCGGCGCCGCGCAGGTCACCCTCCTGGGACCGGGGGATGCCCAGGTCGAGGGGGTCGACCACGGTCTCGGCGACGGTACCGTCGCTGATCACCCAGACCCTGGTCGGCGCCGCCGTGGTCGCCTCGTCGAGCCCGTCCTCGCCGCGCACCAGCAGCACCGAGTTGCCCCGGGCCGCGAACACCTCGGCCATCACCGGCGCCATCCGCGGGTCGGCGCAGCCCACCAGACCGGCCTGAGGCTGGGCCGGGTTCGTCAGCGGCCCCAGAAAGTTGAAGAACGTCGGCACGCCCATCTCCCGGCGCACCACTGAGGCGTGCCGCATGCCGGGGTGGAACGAGGCGGCGAAGCAGAAGCCGATGCCCACCTCATCGACGCAGCGCGCCACCGAGGCGGCGGGCAGGTCGAGCGGGACCCCGAGGTACTCGAGCAGGTCGGCCGCGCCGCAGGCGGAGGAGGCCGCCCGGTTGCCGTGCTTGACCACCCGCACCCCGGCCCCGGCCGCGACCAGCGCCGCCATGGTGGAGATGTTCACGGTGTGGGCTCGGTCTCCGCCGGTGCCGACCACGTCCAGCGCGTCGGCCCGGACCTCGTCGGGCAGGTCCACCAGCGTCGCGTTGGCGAGCATCGCCTCGACCAGGCCGGCGATCTCGCCGGGGGTCTCACCCTTGGCGCGCAGGGCGACCGCGAAGGTGGCGATCTGAACCGCCGTCGCCGCGCCCGCCATGATCTCGCCCATCGCCCACGCGGTTTCCGCGCTGGAGAGTTCGTCACCGTGCAGCAGGGTCGCGGCGAGCTGCGGCCAGGTGCGCCCGCCGCCGCTATTCGCCAGCGGAGCCGGAGAGTGGGGTGCCGCCATCGAGCGGCCGGGCTGCGCGGGAATGGTGGGCCTCCGGTGTCGAGGGGGAGGTTACTGGGACGAGCCCCGGCCCCGCAGCAGGGCGGCGACGGTCGCTCCGGTGGTCACCGGGTCGAGGGGGTGGACCAGCGTCGCGTCGACCTCCGCGTAGGCGGCCAGCCAACGGTCCGCGGCGCGGGCGATGACCAGCGCGATCGGGGGGCACTTCTCGAGTTCGTCACGAAGCTGCCGGGCGATGCCGATGCCGCCGGTCGGCTGCGCCTCGCCGTCCAGCACGACCAGATCGATCTCGTACGTGTCGATGAGCGTCAGGCACTCGATGTAGCTGGACGCGTCGACGAACTCCACCTGAAGGTCGGCGGCCGGCCGGACCCCGATGGCCTGTCGCATCCGATCGCGGACCTGCGGATCATCGCTGTAGAGAAGGACCGTGTACGTCACGGGCTGAATCGTAGCCGCAGCCACGGGTGACCCGGCGGCCGGCCGGACCCGTCTGCTCGCCGGGCAGTCACCCTATTGGGTGAGCGCGCGCACTATTGGGTGAGCGCGGCCGGAGTCGGTCCGTGGCAAAGGCGATCGCGGGCCAGGTGGCGGCGGGGAGCGCGGCCGGGCCCGCGGACAGTGGGGGCAGCGGCGGGGCGCCGCTCGGCGGGCCGGCCACGAGGCGGGTGCGGGTCGGCGGCCCGCCTCCGTAAAAGGATTCCCGCCCGATCCGGAGAGCCGATCCGGGAGTACGCGGCCCGTTACGACACGCTCAAGAGCGACCCGGACGCGAGCCGTTCCTGCTCGGGGGCAATAATGACCGCGTGACTGCGGCCTCAGCGATTGAGAAGAGCCGGATCCATTCCCTGACCAGGCCCAACATGGTCAGTGTCGGAACGATCGTCTGGCTCTCCAGCGAACTCATGTTCTTCGCGGCCTTGTTCGCGATGTACTTCTCCATCCGCGCGGCGGATTACGGGATGTGGAAGGAGCACACTCCGCACCTCGATCTGGCGTATGCGACGCCTTTCACACTGGCTCTGGTCGCCTCGTCGGTGACCTGCCAGATGGGCGTGTTCGCGGCGGAGAAGGGGAACGTGTTCGGGCTGCGCCGCTGGTTCACGTTTACCTTCATCCTCGGCCTGGTCTTCCTGCTCGGTCAGATGAACGAGTACCGGATGCTGATCGGCGAGGGCATCAAGATCAACGCTGACGGGTACGGCTCGGTGTTCTACCTGACCACCGGGTTCCACGCGCTGCACGTCACCGGAGGGCTTCTCGCCTTCATCTTCTACTTGATCCGCACGACCATGGGTAGGTTCACCCCGGCGCAGGCCACCGCCGCGATCGTCGTGTCGTACTACTGGCACTTCGTCGACATCGTCTGGGTGGCACTGTTTGCCATGATCTACCTGCTCCGATGATCATCGTCACGTCACATTTCACGATGACGCGCCGTCATAACTACAGCTGGAACATGCCAACGCAGCCGGCACAACCATCCAAGGTGAGGCCATGACCGCCAAGAATCGGCCGCTTGATCCCGGCGCCGCGGAGCTCGGCGCCGATGGCGACCGCGAAACCGCAGCTCCTCCGGGGCAGCCCGACGAGCGCCGGGCGCACGGCAACCGGCGCCCGCGGCGCGGCGTCTTCGCCCGACTCGGCACGCCTCGCGCCCCGCGCAGCAAGCTGCGCCGCCGGGTCTGGGCCGGTGCGCGGATGGCCGCCGCGCTGGCGCTGGTGGGTGGCCTCTACGCCGCCTTCGCGCCGAACGTGCAGGCGGAGGACACCACCACCCTCTCCGGCGCCGCGCAGCAGGGCCAGTCGCTGTACAACACGAGCTGCATCACCTGCCACGGCCGCAACGGCCAGGGCGTGCCCAACCGCGGGCCGAGCCTGGTCGGGGTCGGCTCGGCCGCCGTCGAGTTCCAGGTCACCACCGGCCGCATGCCGCTCAACCAGCAGCAGAGCGAGGCCGACCGGAAGAAGCCGGTCTTCTCCGACGACCAGGCCCGTGACATCGGCGCGTACATCGAGGCGATGGGCGGTGGACCGCAGCTCCCGAACGGCACCGACCTCCACTCGGGCGGGGACATCGCCGACGGCGGTGAGCTCTTCCGGGTGAACTGCTCGTCGTGTCACGCGTTCGGGATGGGCGGCGGCGCGCTGTCCTCGGGCAAGTACGCGCCCAGCCTCAACGACGCGACCGACCGCCAGATCTACGCGGCGATGCTGACCGGACCGGAGAACATGCCGGTCTTCGGTAACAACCAGCTCTCTCCGCAGGAGAAGGAAGACATCATCGCGTACATCGACCACCAGACCAACGACCAGGACCCGGGCGGCTTCGGTCTCGGCCGGCTCGGACCGGTCCCCGAGGCGCTGGTGATCTTCCTGGTCGGGATTGTGGCCCTGGTCTTCGCTACGTTGTGGATTGCGGGTAAGTCATGAGCACGCCGACTGCGCATGAAGACGACTTCGACGCCGACAATCCGGAGCTGACCAGGTTCGACCTGGTCCGTGAGGGTGCCCGTCGGGACGGTGTGCAGATCGTCCACTACGCCCCCAAGTTCCCGGTGCCGGGCACCAAGCGGGAGAAGCGGGTCGAGCGGACCATCGCGCTGATGTTCGTGATCACGGCGCTGGCGGCGCTCGCCTTCCTGATCTCGTACATCTGGTGGCCGTACGAGTACAAGTCCGGCTTCAACATCAACAAGTACTACACGCCGATCCTGGGCGTCACGCTCGCGCTCACCCTGGCCAGCATCGGCTTCGCGATCATCACGTGGTCGAAGAAGCTGCTGCCGGACGAGATCTCCGTTCAGGACCGGCACGACCAGGTCCCGAACGACACCGAGCGCAAGCTCACCGGGGCCACCATGATGAACATGGTCGACGAGCTGGGCATCAAGCGGCGCCCGCTGCTGCGGCGCGCGGCGCTGCTGGGGCTCGCCCCGGTGGGGGTGCTGGCCGCCGCGCCGATCGTGGGTGGCCTGATCAAGGACCCGCACCACCCGGACATCCTGGTGCACACCGGTTGGGACAACAAGCTCACCAACAACGGCAAGCCGATCCGCCTGGTTCGGGACGACCTGACCCCGATCCGTCCGGAGGACGTCAGCATCGGCGGCCAGATGACGGTGTTCCCGGGCATCCCGGGTGGCAACACGAACGACTACGGCGACTCCCCGACCCTGCTGATCCACCTGCGGGACTCGGACGCCGACGAGTTGCGCGGCAATCTCAGCCACGTGAAGGTCAACGCCAACAACATGTACGGCAACCTCGTGGCGTACTCGAAGATCTGCACCCACGCGGGCTGCCCGGCGAGCCTGTTCGAGCAGCAGACCAACATCCTGCTGTGCCCGTGCCACCAGTCGCAGTTCAACATCCTCGACAACGCCCGGCCGATCTTCGGGCCGGCCACCCGCCGGCTGCCGATGCTGCCTATCGGTGTCGACGATGAGGGCTTCCTGATCGCCAAGTCCGACTACCAGGTGCCGGTCGGCCCGGGTTTCTGGGAGAGGCCATGAAACGACGCAAGCTTGAACTCGCCGATCTCCCGGAGCAGGCCGCGCTCGAGGTCGATGACCGGCTCCAGATCGCCAGCCCGCTGAGGCGCCTGTTCAACAAGGTGTTCCCGGACCACTGGTCCTTCCTGCTCGGCGAGATCGCGCTCTACTCGTTCATCGTCCTGCTGATGACGGGTACGTTCCTGGCGCTGTTCTTCGACCCGTCGATGGCGGAGACGAAGTACAACGGCAGCTTCATCCCGCTGCGCGGCATCGAGATGTCGCAGGCCTACAGCTCGTCGCTGAACATCTCGTTCGACGTGCGCGGTGGCCTGTTCATCCGGCAGATGCACCACTGGGCGGCCCTGCTGTTCATGGCCGCGATCGTGATGCACATGCTGCGCACGTTCTTCACGGGTGCCTTCCGCAAGCCGCGTGAGCTCAACTGGATCATCGGCGTGCTGCTGTTCTGGATGGGCTTCGTCGAGGGCTTCGCCGGATACTCGCTGCCGGACGATGCGCTGTCCGGTACCGGTCTGCGAATCGCCAGCGCCATCATGCTGTCCATACCCATCGCCGGTACCTGGGTGACCACGTCGCTGTTCGGCGGGGAGTTCCCCGGGCACGTGATCCTGGACCGGCTCTACATCGTGCACGTCTTGATCATTCCGGGCGTCATCCTGGCGCTGATCGCCGTGCACATGGGCCTGCTGGTCAAGCAGAAGCACACCCAGTGGCCGGGACCGGGGCGCACCAACAGCAACGTGGTCGGCATCCGCATGTTCCCCGGCTTCGCTGCCAAGGGCGGCGGCTTCTTCATGATCGTGTTCGGCATGATCGCCCTGCTCGGCGGCATCTTCCAGATCAACCCGATCTGGCTGTTCGGGCCGTACAAGGCGGCGGTGGTGTCGGCGGCGAGCCAGCCCGACTGGTACGTCATGTTCCTCGACGGCTCGACCCGTCTGATGCCCGCGTGGGAATTCCGCTGGCATATGTTCGGCAACTACTACGACCTACCACCACTGTTCTGGCCAACGGTCGTGTTGCCCGGCATCCTGACCATGTTGCCGCTGTTCTATCCGTTCCTTGAGGCCAGATTCAACAAGGACAACCGGGTACACCACCTGCTCCAGCGTCCCCGCGACGTGCCGGGCCGTACCGCCATCGGGGCCATGGCGGTGAGCTTCTACCTGGTACTGCTGGTCTCCGGTGGTAACGACGTGATCGCCGACAAGCTGAAGATCAGCCTGAACGCGATGACCTGGGGCGGCCGGATCGGCTTGCTGATCATTCCGCCACTGGCCTACTACATCACGCACCGTATCTGCCTGGGCCTGCAGCAGCACGACCGCGAGGTGCTGTCCCACGGTGTGGAGACCGGCATCATCCGCCGCAGCCCGGAGGGTCGCTTCTACGAGGTGCACCAGCCGCTGGGCCCGGTCGACGAGCACGGCCACGGCGAGCTGGACTACGCCGGCTGGGTGGTACCGAAGAAGATGAACCGCGTCGGCGCACTGCTGCCGACGCTGCGGGGCTTCTTCTACCCGGTCGAGACGGAAGCGGATGTCGAGAACCCGGCGCCGGTGTCGCCCGCACCGAGCCACGAGGAGGTCGGCAGCGGCGGAAGCCGCTCCTGACGATCACCGGAACCACGCGAGCGCCCGCCGGGTCATCCCGGCGGGCGCTTTCGTTTGCGTGGAATCGCCGCTTGTGTGGAATCGCAGGCCAGCTCGCGCACCGATTCCAGGGCTCGGGCCCTGGTCACGGGCCCTGGAATCGGCTCCGGTCGGGGACGGCCCCGATCAGTCGGCGTCGGTGAAGCCGATGGCGAACGCCTCTTCCAGATCGTGCTGGGAGTATGCCCGGAACGCGATGTGGGTGTCGGTGTTCAGCACGCCGGCGGTCTTCGAGATGCCGCCCGCGATCACCTCAGCGATCTGATCGAACTCGCGCACCCGCACGATCGCGACGAGGTCGACACCCCCGGCGACGGAGTAGACCTCGCTGACCCCGGACAGGCTGGCCAGCGCCTCGGCGACCTCGGGAATCGAGTCGGTTTCGCAGTCGATGAGAACGATAGCGGTGATCACTCGGGGACTCCTTTGTCGGGTGCTGCGGTTACCGTACCGTCCCGGCCGTACCGGATGGCGCCGGTCAGGTACTCGTCGGGGCCGACGTACCCGCCGGGCCAGACGACGGCGTTCTCCACCCGTCCCCGTACCACCGCGCCCGCCCCGACGACCGAATGGCGCACGTCGCCGGTGACGCTCGCGTCCGGCGCGACGATCCGGCCGGCCGGCCCGGCGACGTCCAGGTTCGCGGCGAGGTAGTCGCCCGGGGTGCCGGTGTCCAGGTACCGGCCCGGGTACGGCACCACGGCCAACTCGCCGGTCGCCTCCGCCACCCGCCACACCGGGCGCACCAACTCCGCGGGCTCGGCCGGCAGGTCGCGTATACGGTGCCAGGGCAGCAGCGAGTAGCCGGCGAAACGGTACCGGCCGAACTGGTACGGCGGCCCGGGCGTACCGAGCATCCGCACCTCGGTGCCGTCCCAGCCATCCAGCAGCGGGGCGAGGTCGCCACCGGCCAGGTACGCGTCGGCGTTGCCGACCAGCACGCCCCGGCCGTCGATCCAGTCGCGCAGCGCACCGAGTCCGCCGGCGGTACCCAGCGGGCGCGGCCCGGGCTCGACGGACAGGTGGGCCCGGTCGCCCACCGCCGTGACCACCTGATCGGCCAGGTGCCAGGCGTTGACGGCGACCCGGGCGGGGCCGGTGAAGCCGAGCGCCGTCAGCCGCCCGAGCGCGAGTTCGAGCAGGGGCACGTTGCCGATCGGGCACAGCGCCTTGGGCACCGTCTCGGTCAGCGGCCGCAGCCGGGTCCCCTCACCGGCGGCGAGCACCACCGAGCAGACCTCAGTCGCCACGGCGTACCTCGGGGTAGCTCGCGTACGGGCCCAGTCCGTAGTGGGCCAGCAGGCGGGCGGTCGACGGGGTCAGCGGGGGAAGCGCGTCGACCCGGTGCCAGGCGGCCTCGTAGACCTCGGCACCGTCCACCGCGAACTCGACGGTGGACGGAACCCGGGCCTCGAAGACCATGTCCACCCAGCGGCCGTTCGCGTGCACGAGCGCATTGGGCGCGAGCGGGATCAGCTCGTCGGCGGAGACCTTGATGCCGGACTCCTCGAACAGCTCCCGGGCGGCGCCGGTCGCCGGATTCTCGCCCCGCTTGAGCAGGCCGGCCGGCAGGTTCCAGCCGTACCCGGGCGGCTGGCGCAGCAGCACCATGCGGTCGGGCGCCTCCCGGTCGGCATCGCGGACGATCACCACTCCGCCCACGGTGTACTTCTGCGTCGCCAGCCGCACCAGCCGGCGGCGCCACCGAGCCGGTAGGCGGTAGAACGTGCTGTAGAAGACGCTCCGTACGCGTGCCACCTGATGACCGGTCATGACCGCCAAGGCTATCGGCCCCGCCTCGAAGCGCTGGCGTGGGTCATCCGGTCGGATTACCCCGGCGTCTGATCGACAGCGGCGATCATCCGTTCCACCGCGTCGTCGGCGGACAGCCGGCGGTCGGCCACCGCCACGAGCAGCGCCTCCAGGTCGGGGTAGCCCAGCTCGCTGACCAGCGCGAGCAGCGGCGCGTCGTCGACCAGCCCGCGGTCGCGCTTGCGCAGGGCGAGCCCGATCGCGGACCGGCCCAGCTTGACCTTGTGCGCGATCGTGGACGGCTCGCCACCGTCGGCGAACCACCGGTCGATCTGCAGCCGGGCGTGCGGCGTCTTGACGAAGTCCAACCACTCCCTGGTCGGTCCGACGGTGACCGGAGACTGGCTGATGATCTCCACGACGTCGCCCTCGACCAGCGGCGACGACAGTGGGATGAGCCGACCGCCGCGCCGGGCGCCGACACAGCCGTGGCCGATCTCGCTGTCCAACGTGTACGCCAGGTCCACTGGGGTGCTGCCGGCGGGCAGCTGGACGCGCCGACCGTCCGTGGTGAACACCAGTATCTGGCCCTCGGTGAGGTCGCAGCGCAGCGCGTCCAGGAAGCGCTCGGCGTCGTCGGCCGCCACCTCCCAGTCAAGCACCCGGCGCAGCCAGTCGGGCGACTCGGCGCGGCCCCGCGGGCCGGCTCCCCAGCCGGGGGAGTACCGGAAGGTCGCGACGATGCCGTACTCCGCCTCACGGTGCATCGGCTCGGTGCGGATCAGCACCTCCAGCGGCTGGTTGTCCGGGCCCAGCACCGTGGTGTGCAGCGAGCGGTAGTGGTTGTTCTTCGGCGAGGCGATGAAGTCCTTGAACCGGCCGGGGACCGGTCGCCAGGTCGCGTGCACCGTGCCGAGCGCCGCGTAGCAGTCGGTCTGCGGCCCGTCCACGACTATCACGATGCGGGGCAGCTCAATCGGCACGTTGCGGCCCGAGGACCCGGCGTCCTGCCAGATCGAGTAGTAGTGCCGGGGCCGGGCCGAGATCGCTGTGTTGATCTTTGCCCGGGTCAACGCCGGCTGGATGGTGCCGATCACCCGGTTGAGGTACGGCTCCCACTGTGGACGGTTGCGCACGTGCTCGTCGATCGCCGCGTACGACTCGGGTTCGAGGTTCCAGAGCACGGTGTCCTCGAGCTCGCGCTTGAGCGCCTGGATGCCCAGCCGGTCGGCGAGCGGCACCAGGACCTCCCGCGTCGCGCCGGCGATGCGCACCCGGGAGGCCGGCGAGCGGGCGCTGAGGGTCCGCATGTTGTGCAGCCGGTCGGCCAGCTTGATGACCAGCACCCGGACGTCCTGCCCGGCCAGCACGAGCATCTTGCGGATCGTCTCGGCCTCGGCGGTCTCACCGAAGTAGCCCTTGTCGAACTTGGTCACCCCGTCCACCAGCAGGGCGACCTCGGGCCCGAAGTCGGTGCGCAGCTGCGGCAGCGTGTAGCTGGTGTCCTCGACGGTGTCGTGCAGCAGCGCGGCGACCAGCGTGGTGGTGTCCATGCCCAGGCCGGCCAGGATCTGCGCGACGGCCAGCGGGTGGGTGATGTAGGGCTCGCCACTCTTGCGCATCTGACCGCGGTGCATCCGCTCGGCGATCGCGTAGCTGCGTCGCACCAGACCGACGTCGGCGTGCGGATGGATCTGCCGGTGGGCGCGCAACAGCGCGACCATCGGATCATCGGTCTGGGTCTGCCACGGAAGCATCGAGCGCAGTCGGGTGGCAAGCCACCCCTCCGACGCGCTCGCCTGACGCTGGGTAGGCGCCCCGCCGGCGGCTGAGCCGCTTGCCATGGGGGCGCCAACGGGCGCGGGTGGACCGGCAGTGAGGTCCACTACTCACCTCCTCGCCAGATCCGGTCGCGGTGCTTGTCCTTCTAGCCTAATTAGTGAACCGATGACCGATCGGTCACATGATGATGCACGTACGGATGAGTCGCCGCACGTTCCACCTTTGTGAGCAGGTCACGGAACCGCCCGGCGCCCACCGCGGGCAGGGACCAACCTTCCGACATTTCCACCAACCGGGCATCCGGCTGCTCCAGCCAGGCCAGCACGCGCTCGGACTCCTCGGCGCTGGCGCACGGCGTCGGGCCGGGTCCCGGCCGGACCGTCTCCGCGCTGGCCAGCAGCGCGTCGATGGTCGGCTGCGGGTGGACGCGGGGCGCGGACGTCCCGGCGGCGACCAGCCGCCCGTGCCGGACCACGGCCAGTTCCCATCCGCCCCGGGTGGCCGGCCGGGCGGCGATCAGCTGGGCGATCACGGTCAGCGAGCGCAGCCGCTGCATCCTGATGGTGGCCCGCAGCAGCGCGCCCAGCCGGCCCCGGAGCACCCCGGCCTCCTCGTAGCGCCGGTCGGCGGCGAATCCGTCGATGCGGGACAGCAGTGCCTCGACGAGCGGACCCAGGTCGCCTCGGGTGGCGGTGCGGAAGGGCTGGGCGGCGACCTCCTGGTATTCCTCCACCGAGATCCGGTGCTCGCACGGCGCCGGGCAACGGCCCAGCTCGGCGAGCGCGCAGGCGGGCCGCGGCGTGCGGGTGGACAGCTTGTGCGTGCACTGGCGCAGCGGGACGGCGTCGTAGACCGCCGCGGCGGCCAGCTCGGCCGCCTTGGTCGAGGCGAACGGGCCGAGATAGCTGCCCGCCTCCGTGGCCGCGTCGCCACCCAACTGGCGAACCACGGACAGCCGGGGGTACGCCTCGGCGGTCAGCCTCAGCCAGTGCACCCGCTCCGGAAACTTCGAGCGCCGGTTGTACGGCGGCTTGTGGGCCGCGATCAGCCGCAGCTCACGGACCTCGGCCTCCAGCGAGTGCGCGCACTCGATGGCCTCCACCCGGCTGGCGGCGGTCAGCATCTCGGAGATCCTGGCCCGCTTCTCGGCGGCCGTGAAGTAGGACTTCACCCGGGTGGCGATGGAGCGGCTGGTGCCGACGTAGAGCGGCCGGTTGTCCGGTGCCCGGAACACGTACACCCCGGGGACATCCGGCAGGCCCTCAGCGAGGTGGCGCTTGCTCCGCTGGACCGGGCTGACCGCCCGGGCGAACTCGATCGCGTCGCCGAGGGTGAACACCTTGTGACCGGCGAGCCGGGCGAACAGCCCGTGCAGCACGTCCACTGTCGCGCGCGCGTCGTCGAGGGCGCGGTGGCTGGGCACCCGGGTGCGGAAGTAGCCGGCCAGGGTGGCGAGCTTGCGGTTGGGCACCTCGTCCTTGGTCAGCGCGCGGCGGGCCAGCGCGGCGGTGTCCAGCACCTTCGGGTGCGGCCACGGGTAGCCGAACCGGGCGCAGGCGGCCTTGAGGAAGCCCACGTCGTAGGGCGCGTTGTGGGCCACCCAGACCGCTCCCTTGGCGAATTCCAGGAACGCCGGCAGGACCTCGGGCAGCCGCGGCGCCGGGGCCAGCATCGCGGTGGTGATCCCGGTGAGCACGGCGACGTAGGGCGGGACCGGCTGGTCGGGATTGACCAGGGTGCCGAATTCCCCGAGTTCCTCGCCGCCGAGCGTCTTCACCGCGCCGATCTCGGTGATGCCGCAGTCGTCGGGGGAACCGCCGGTGGTCTCCAGATCGACAACAACGAATGTCGTATCGCGCAGGGACCTCGCCTCCGGATCGTCAAGGAGCTGATCGATGGTCTGCTGGACGAAGATCGACGGCACGATCGGACGGTACTGGCCAGGTGCGACACTTCTGAGAGGCGCTGTACCCGCTGGCGATGCGACAATTACCAGATGTCCGCGCAGGTGCCCGACGGCGAGCCCCAGTCCATGGGGCAATCCGGGCCCGAGCGCGCGCCGAATTCGTCTGTATTGTCCGAATCATCCCTGCCCGACCTTGACCTGGGGACCCCGGTCGAGCCCGAGCCGGTCGGGTCCGCGGCGGGCGAGTCCGAGCCGGTCGAGTCCGACTTAGCCGAGTCTGAGCTGGCGGAGTCTGAGCTCACCGAGTCTGGACTCACCGAGTCTGAGCTCATCGAGCTCGGGCAGCCCGAGCCCACGCTGCCCGAGGCGGTACGCCAGCGGGTGATCTCCGCAGCCGCCGGCGTGCTCACCCACATGCCGATCGAGGAGGTGCCGACGGCCCTGCGCCGGGTCGCCCGGTTCGCTCCGGCCCGCCGGGCCCGCCTCGGCGGCACCCAGATCGCGGCCCAGCTGGCCGGCGACCCGGTGTTCCGCCAGCGGGTGGGTGCGCGGGTCGCGGAGAGCGCCGGCGAGTTGGGCGAGGCCGTCAGCGAGGGAGTCCACCCGGCGGCCGCCGACCCCGTGGAGATCGCCGCCCTGGCCTACCTCATCCGGCCGGCCGGATGGCTGACCCTGGTCGAGGCGGCGGGGGAGGCCGTGCGCGCCGAGGCGGACAGCGCCGCGGTGACCGAGCGGGTCCGGGAAGCCGAGCACCGGATCGCCCGCGCCGAACACGACCGGGCGGTGGCCCGGGTTGAGGCGGACAAGCTTCGTGACGAGCTGGCCCGGCTGCGCGAGGAAGCGTCCGGCCTGCGCGACGAGAACCGGATGCTGCACCGGGCCCAGCGTGAGCTCCAGGCCCGGGAGAAGCGGGCCAACGAGCTGCTGGCCACCGAGCGAGGCCGGGTCGGCCGGCAGAATGCCGACCACGACGCCGAGGTGCGCCGCCTGCGCGCGCGGTTGGCCGAGGCCGAGGCGGCGATCGGCGCCAACCGGCAGACCGCCAAGGAGGCACGGCAGGTCGATGACGCCCGGCTCTGGCTGCTGCTGGAGACGATCGGGCAGGCCGCCGCCGGGCTGCGCCGCGAGCTGGCGCTGGAGCCCTCCTCGGTGCTGCCCGCCGATGTGGTCGCCGACGAGGCGGCGGTACGGCCGGGCTCGGCGGAAACCGGCCGGGCACGGGGCCTGGACGCCGACGATCCCGTCCGGCTCGACCAGCTGCTCGCGCTGCCCAAGGCGCACCTGATCGTCGACGGGTACAACGTGACGAAGACCGGGTTCCCGGAGATCTCCCTGGAACAGCAGCGCAACCGGCTGGTCAGCGGGCTAGGCGGGATCGCCGCACAGACCGGAGCCGAGGTCACCGTGGTCTTCGACGGCAGCGAACGGATGGTCGGGCTGCCGCCGGCGCCGCGTGGCGTACGCGTGCTGTTCTCGCGCAAGGGGGAGACCGCCGACGAGCTGATCCGCAGGCTGGTCCGGGCCGAGCCGGTCGGGCGGCCAGTGGTGGTCATCTCTACGGATCGGGAGGTCGCCGACGGCGTGCGCCGGCACGGCGCGTACCCGCTGGGCTCGCCGACCCTGCTGCGACGGCTGGCCCGAGGCTGAGCCCGCGCGGCCGATTTTTGTCGTACCCCCCGCTTACATTGCGTACATGCTCATCGACTGTGACAACTGCGAAGTGCGCGGCTCGGCGTGCGGCGCGTGCGTGGTAAGTGTCCTGCTGGGCGCCCCGCCGGCAGGAGTCGAGCTGGACGAATCGGAGCAGGCCGCCCTGGCCGTGCTCGCCGACGCCGGCATGGTGCCCCGGCTACGCCTGGTGACCCGATCCCGCCCGGAACAACCCCGGGCGGCCTGACCGCCGCCCTCGACCCGGCCGGGCGGCCGGCCCGCCGGCTCCGACCCGGCCGGGCGGCCCTGATCGCCGGCTCCGACCTGGGCGGGCGAGCCGGCACGTCCCGGCACGTGCCCGGCCTGTCCCGAGCCGTCCGGTGCGCCGCCGCGGGCGAGGCGGGCCGCACCGGCGACCCTACGATGGTCGGATGCGACCCCCGAACGGCCGACGCCTGAACGGCCGGCCAGCGAGCGGCCCGCCAGCCAGCGGCCGACCCTCGGGCGACCGGCGATCCGGCGACCGG
Source organism: Rugosimonospora acidiphila (assembly GCF_039543385.1). Lineage (NCBI taxonomy): Bacteria > Bacillati > Actinomycetota > Actinomycetes > Micromonosporales > Micromonosporaceae > Rugosimonospora > Rugosimonospora acidiphila. The sequence continues at coordinate 50,399 of NZ_BAABJQ010000006.1, read as the reverse complement.
CTCTCGCGCGACCGATCCGCAGGCTACCGATCCGCGGGCGACCGATCCGCGGGCGACCGATCCGCGGGCGATCGACGGTCGTCGGGCGGTCTCGTCCCGGCCGGGCTCATCGCGGCTGGCTCGACGCGCCGACCCCGGGAGAACCGGTCATGACGCCCCGGTTGGTCGCCGTTCTGGTCCTGGTGGTGCTGATCGTGGCCGCCGGCCTGACCGCGCTGGTGATGGTGCCCTGGCGCAGCGTTCCGGCGCCCCGCGCCGACCAGCTCGACGCCCTGCGGGAGCTGCCGGCCGACCAGGTGTCGCGGGGGAGGGCGTTCCACGCCGAGCTGCGTCCGGCCACGTACGCCTCGCTGGCGATCGGGCTGGTCATCGCCCTGGTACTCGGGCTGACCTCCCTCGGGGCCAAGGTCGTCATGCTGTTCGGCGGCAACTGGGCCGCCCGGGCCGCGCTCGGCGGCCTCGCCGTGTTGCTCATCTCCTCCGTGCTCACCCTGCCGTTCTCCGTGTGGCGCAGGACGATCCTGCGCCGGTACGGGCTGTCCACCCAGGGCTGGGGCGGCTGGGCGGTGGACCTGCTCAAGGGGTACGCGGTCAGTGCCGTGCTCGGCGGCCTGGCGCTGCTGGCGTTCTACGCGGTGGCCCGGTACGTGCCCGACTGGTGGTGGGCGGCCAGCGCGGCCGGGGCGGCCGGGCTGGCGGTGCTGCTCTCCTTCGTGTTCCCGGTGATCTTCGAGCCGATCTTCAACAAGTTCACGCCGATGGCCGAGGGCCCGCTGCGCACCGAGCTGCTGACGCTCGCGGCCGACGACCGGGTACCCGTGCGGGACGTCCTGGTGGCCGACGCGTCCCGGCGCACCCGGGCGGTCAACGCCTATGTGTCCGGATTCGGGGCCACCCGCCGCATAGTCGTGTACGACACCCTGATCGACCGGGCCGAGCCGGCCGAGGTACGCAGCGTGGTCGCGCACGAGTTGGGCCACGCCAAGCTCCGCGACGTGGTGACCGGTACGGTGCTGGGCGCGCTCGGCGCCGCCGCCGCGGTCGTCGCGGTGTACCTGCTGGGCTTCTGGCACGGGCTGCTGAGCCTGGCCGGCGTGGCCAGCATCGCGGAGCCGCGTTCGGTGGCCCTGCTGCTGGCCGTCGCCGCGCTGGCCGGCCTGGTCACCGGGCCGGCGCAGAGCCTGGTCTCCCGGAAGGTCGAGGCGCGCGCCGACGCGCACGCGCTCGCGCTGACCCGGGATCCGGACACGTTCGTCGCCACGCACGCGCGGTTGTCCGCGATCAACCTGTCCGACCCCGATCCGAACCGGATCGAGCACCTGCTGTTCGCCAGCCACCCGTCCACCGTGCAGCGCATCGCCGCGGCGAAGGCGTACGCCCGGGGAGCCCAATGACCAAGTTCGGCGGGGCAGAGCGTAGTGAGGCGGCACGGTGACCCGCACGTTGCTGGTGACCAACGATTTCCCGCCCCGGCCCGGCGGCATCCAGCAGTTCGTACACAACCTCGCGGTGCGCCAGCCCTCCGGTTCCCTGGTGGTCTACGCCTCGACCTGGCCGTCCGGCGACCGCGGCCCGGCCGCGAAGTTCGACGCCGCGCAGCCGTTCGAGGTGGTCCGGGAGGACACCGGCATGCTGCTGCCCACTGCGGCGGTGGCGCGCCGGGCGGCGGAACTGGCCCGCGCGCACGACTGCGACTCCGTCTGGTTCGGCGCCGCCGCGCCGCTCGGGCTGCTCGCCGCCGGCCTGCGCCGGCGGACCGGGGTCGTGCGGGCGGTGGCGCAGACCCACGGCCACGAGGCCGGATGGGCCGCCCTGCCCGGCGCGCGCGGGCTGCTGCGGCGCATCGGCGACGGGGTCGACGTGGTGACCTACCTGGGGGACTACTTCCAACGCCGGCTGGCCCCGGCGCTCGCCGGCCGGACCGAGCTGGTCCGGCTGGCGCCGGGGGTGGACACCGACTCCTTCCACCCCGGCCTGGACGGGTCCGAGGTGCGGTCCCGGTACGGGCTGTCCGACCGGCCGGTGATCGTGTGCGTGTCCCGGCTGGTTCCCCGCAAGGGCCAGGACATGCTGATCCGGGCGCTGCCCGAGGTGCGCCGGCGGGTACCCGACGCCGCGCTGCTGATCGTCAGCGGCGGCCCGTACGGCGACTCGCTGCGCCGGCTGGCCCGTGCCACGGGGGTCGACGACCACGTCGTGTTCACCGGTGAGATCACCTGGCCGGAGGTGCCGCTGCACTTCGCCGCCGGTGATGTCTTCGCCATGCCGTGCCGCACCCGCCACCGCGGGCTGGACGTCGAGGGGCTGGGCATGGTCTACCTGGAGGCGTCGGCCACCGGGCTGCCTGTGCTGGCCGGTGACTCGGGCGGCGCCCCGGACGCGGTACGGGAGGGGGAGACCGGGTTCGTTGTCGACGGCAGGGACGTCCCGGCGATCGCCGACCGGCTGGCGACGCTCCTGGCCGACCCGGCGCTCCGGCGGAGGATGGGCGAGGCCGGCCGGGCCTGGGTCGACGCGAACTGGCGCTGGGAGCTGTTGGCGCGGCGGATGGGCGAGCTGCTGCGGCCGGTGGGGTAGCGCCGGGCCGTCCGCTGGCCGTCCGGATCCCCACGCCCCGACCCATTCGGTGGTGGAGCGGGGTCGCGGGGGATCGGGGGGAGAAACGAGGCGGAGGGAAGACGTAGGTCCACCTCGATTCGCCCCCCGACTCCTCCGATCAGAACTTGGGCGCGTCGGGGGCCTCGAGCAGGCCGAGCCGCAGGGCGGTCATCAGCGCCTGCGCCCGGTTGGCGGCGCCCAGCTTCTCGTACAGCTTCGAGATGTGCGTCTTGGCCGTCGACTCGCTGACGAACAGCTGCTTGGCGATGCCGGCCACGCTCATCCCGTCGGCGAGCAGGCGCAGTACCTGGCCCTCGCGCGGGGACAGCTGCGGCCCGGTCGGCGCCAGCCGGCGCTTCATCGCCTCGGCCAGGTCGGCCGCGGTGAAGGCGCTCGGCGCGCTCGCGGCATGCCTGGCCGCGGCGACGACCTCGTCGGCCGGCGCGGTCTTCGGAACGAAGGCGCTGGCGCCCGCCTCCAGCGCGCCGAAGAGCTGGTCGTCTCCGGCGTACATGGTCAGCACCACGATGCCCATGGTGCTGCTCGACTTGCGCAGTGCCCGGGTGGCCTCCAGGCCGCTGCCGTCCGGCAGCCGGAGATCCATGATCACGACGTCGGGTTGCAGCGCGCCGGCCTGGCGGATCGCCTCGGCGGCGGTGGCGGCCTCACCGACGACTTCGAACTGCCGGTCCCGCTCGAAGGCGTGGCGCAGCCCCTTACGGATGAGGTCATGGTCATCGACGAGTAGTACCTTGGTACGTGCCGTCGGCGTCGCGTTGGTGGACATTGCGGATTATCTTCCCTTCTGGACCATGACAACCGCCGCGGGCTACGCGACGGTGGTGCCACGACTGCGCAGTGTATCGACAGGATTAATCGTCGACCGGGCGTCGATCGCAACAGGACACCTAGCCGGACGAGGCGCCCCGTCTCAGCGGGGTACCCAGCACCACTGCCACCGTCGTGCCGTTCGGTGGACGTGGGCTGATCTCCAATCGGCCCCGGATACGTTCCGCTCTTTCTGCCATGATTGCAAGGCCGTAGCGACCCTCCGGGCGCTGGTCAGCTATGCCGTGACCGTCATCCGACACTTCGATTTGCGCAAATGGCGGGTCCACCACGCAGGTGACCCATAGATTGCTTGCTCCCGCGTGCTTTCGCGCGTTCGTGATCGCCTCCTGCGCGATCCGTAGCAGCTCCGCCTCGACCGCGGCCGGAAGCCGGGCGGTGGACTCGTCCAGCGACAGGTTCACCCGGAAGCCGGCCGAGGCGCCGACCGCCCGGGCGTACTCGGCGATGGCCGCGGCCAGCCCGCCGTGCCGGTCGACCTCGGTACGCAGCTCGAACAGGGACAGCCGCAGCTCGGTGATGACCCGGGTCACCTCGGCGCGCAGGGTACGCAGCTCGTCCATGGCGTCCTTGGCGTCCTCGGGCAGCACGGCCAGCGTGTTGTCGATGCCGTACCCGACCATGACCAGTTCCTGGGCCACCCCGTCGTGGATCTCCCGGGCCAGCCGCTGCCGCTCCTCATTGGTCGCCAGGGAGCGGACCTCGTCGAACAGCAGAGCGGCCTCCAGCCGCAGTGCGGCCGGCGCGGCCAGATTGGCCACCCGTTCCCGCAAATTCGGCGGGTACGCGCCGGCGGTGTCCGCCTCAATGACCAGCAGCCCGACCGTACGGACCCCGGCGACCAGCGGCACCACCAGGGCGGACACGTCGCCGCCCGGGTGCGAGCGGGCCTGCGAGCGCGGGAGTGACTGGGGCTGCTGGGTGGCCCAGGCCTCCCCGATCCCGGAGTCGGAGTCGAGGTTGGTCTCCCAGTCGATGCGCTCCAGCCCGGACTGGGCGAGCACCACCAGCCGGGAGCCCCCGCTCGCGGACAGCACGGCGGCGCGGTCGGCGGGGGCCGCGGCGCGGACCTCCTCGATCAGGTGCTCGGCGAGCCCGCCGGGATCGAGGGTCGCGCCGGGCAGCTGGCGGGCGACACTACGCAGCTGGGTCAGCAGCCGGGTCGCCTCGGCGTAGGGCTGCGGCAGCTCCCGATGGTCGAGCAGGCTGCGCTGCAGGGTGGCGGTGACCGCTGCGGCCAGCCCGGCCAGCAGCAGCCACAGCACGGTGACCAGCAGGTAGTCGTAGTGGGACAGACGATGGTCGGCGGCGCCCAGACCGGCGAGCGCGGCCGCGGCCACCACGAACAGCACCAGTGCCTCGAGGTGGCGCCGGTACAGGGCGGCGGCCACCAGCGGCACCAGCAGGTAGGGCAGGGTGGCCTGGGCGGCGGCGTTGCCGGTCAGCGGCGGCGTGCCGTGCGCCGCGTGCGCCACGATGACATCGGTGGCGAGGCAGGTGATCAGCACCTCGGCCAGCCGGCTCAGCGGACCGACCACCCGGTGCTGGGGCAGCACCAGCGCGGGGACGGCGGCGATGCCCAGCAGCACGGCCCAGAGCACGCACGGTGCGTCGTGCGTGGCGGCCACGCACTGCGCGCCGACCAGGACCAGCAGGGCCACCCGGGCGATCACGGTCACCGGGTGCGGGCGCCGCCAGAAGCGCAGCTGAGCGCCCGGCTCCGCATCGATGTCGATCATCACCGGCGCCTGCGAGCGCCAGCGCCTGACGAGGTCAGCTGCCATAGATGGTGGCGATCTCGCTTGCCCATTTGTCTAGCACCACGTTGCGCTTCACCTTCAACGTCGGCGTCATCTCGCCGTGCTCTTCGGTCCAGTCCTGCGGCATGATCCGGAACGCCCTGATCCCCTCGGCCCTGGACACCGCCTCGTTGGCGTGATCCACGGCCTGCTGAATCTCCGCCCGCAGCGTCTCATCCTCGCGTAGGTCGGCGATCGATGTACCGGCCGGCCGGTTGTTGACCTCCAACCACTTCGGCCATGCTTCTTCGTCGATGGTAATGAGAACGGCGATGAACGGACGACGGTCGCCGACCACCATGCTCTGACTGATCAACGGGTGGGCCCGCAGTCGATCCTCAAGTACGGCCGGCGCGACGTTCTTCCCGCCCGCGGTAACGATGATCTCCTTCTTCCGTCCGGTGATCTTCAGGAACCCGTCGGCGTCCAGCTCACCCAGGTCGCCGGAGTGGAACCAGCCGTCCTTGTCGATAACCTCGGCGGTGGCCTCCGGGTTGTTCCAGTACCCGCGGAACACGAGGTCGCCCTTGACCAGGATCTCCTTGTCTTCGGCGATGCGTACCGTCACGCCGGGCAGCGGCCGGCCGACGGTACCGATCCGGATCGCGTACTGCAGGTTCACGGCGACGGCCGGCGAGGTCTCGGTCAGCCCGTACCCCTCGTAAACGGTCACCCCGATGCCGCGGAAGAAGTGGGCCAGCCGGGCGCCGAGCGGCGCCCCACCGGAGATCGCCGAGTGGCAGTCTCCGCCCATCGCGGCGCGCAGCTTGCTGTAGACGAGCTTGTCGAACAGCCGGTGCTGCAGGCGCAGCCCCAGGCTCGCCCTGCCCGAGCCGTCCAGCGCCTCGCTGTACGCCACCGCCACCCGCTCGGCCCGGTCGAAGATCGCGCCCTTGCCGTCGGCGTGCGCGCGCTGCTTGGCGGTGGTGTAGACCTTCTCGAACACGCGCGGCACCGACAGCAGGAAGGTCGGCTTGAACTCGCCGAGGTCGGCGACCAGGTTCTTCACGTCTGAGCTGTGGCCCATCCGGGTCCGGGCGTAGACCACGCCGAGCTGGATCAGCCGGGCGAAGGAGTGCGCCAGCGGCAGGAACAGCAGCGTCGAGGCGCCCTCATAGAACAGTGCGTCCAGGCCGGGGATCGCGTTGGCGATGTCCGAGTACAGGTTGCGGTGGGTCAACTCGCAGCCCTTGGGGCGGCCGGTGGTGCCGGACGTGTAGATGATCGTGGCGAGGTCGTCAGCGCCGGCCAGGCGCCGCCGCCGGTCCACCTCGGCGTCCGCCACCGACACCCCGTCGTTGGTCAGCTTGTCGACCGCTCCGCCGTCGAAGCGCCAGAGGTGGCGCAGCCCGGGAAGCCGGTCGCGGACCTGCCCGACGCACGTCTCGTGCCCGTCCGTCTCGACGAAGGCGGCCACCGCCTGCGAATCGGACAGGATCCATTCGACCTGCTCAGCGCTGGAGGTCTCGTAGATCGGTACGGTGATCGCGCCGGCCGACCAGATCGCGTAGTCGGTGAGCGTCCACTCGTACCTGGTCTTGCTCATCAGCGCCACCCGGTCGCCGGGCTCGATGCCGGCCGCGATCAGGCCCTTGGCCAGCGCTACCACCTCACGGTGGAACTGCGCACAGGTCACGTCCTGCCAGCCCGAATCGGTTCGCACACTGAACTGGACGGCGTCGGGGGCCTGGGCCGCGTTGTCCCATACCGGATCGGTCAGGTTGACTTCACTGCCAACCGTGGCGACCGGCGGTACGGTGAGTTCCTGCACAGCTGTCTCCTCTGGCGCGGGACCTGGGGCCCGGACGAGTCACGTGGCAAACGGGAACCTACCGGGCCTGCATGCAAGCGTCGGTCACAGGCCCCGAGCTCGTCCAGTCCCCACCACCGGCGGGTCATCCGAGGTGTTCGGCGGGGCCGGAGGCTACTGACGCGTAGCGAGCCGGTGACCGGTGTGGCCTGAGTCACGGGGTAACCTCCCCAGCATGGCGGACACCTCGACCCAGTCGATTCTGATCGCCGCGCCGGGGCCCCGCGTGGCGGAGGTGATCTGCGACTTCGAGCGGTACCCGGAATGGGTGTCGGCGGCCAAGAAGGTCGAGGTCCTCGAGGAGTACGAGGACGGATACGCCAGCCAGGTCCGGTTCGTGCTCGACGCCGGGATGATCCAGGACGAGTACCGGCTGGCCTACGAGTACGCGCAGGACGTCTCCCGGGTCCAGTGGCACCTGGTCGAGCCGTCCCGGATCCAGCGGGCGCAGACGGGCTCCTACGACATTGACGATCATGGTGACGACACCTGTACGGTGACCTACACCCTGGCGGTCGAGCTGTCGATCGCGATGCTCGGCATGTTCAAGCGCAAGGCGGAGAAGATGATTATGGACACCGCCCTGCGTGAGCTGAAGCGCCGGGTCGAATCGGTGGATACTTGAGCATGCCCGAGAACGAGGATTTCACCAGCTCCGCTGGATCCGCCGGAGACAACCGCCCGGCCGGCTCGGCTCGCGAGGAGGCCGAGCGCCTGATGGCCGCCGCCCTGGCGGCGGCGTCGGGGGCGGCTCGCGGCTTCGTCCGCAACGCCTCGCCCCTGGCCGGCGTCGCCGACGCGGCCGAACGCCTGCTGGCCGGCGGCACCGGGGGCCACGTCGCCACCGGCTCACCCGAATGCTGCGTCTGCCCGGTATGCCGGGCCCTGGCAGCGGTCCGCGACCCGAGCCCGGAGCTCGCCCTGAGGCTGGCGACCGGCGCCAGCGACCTGGCCTCCGGCCTGACCGGCGTGCTGCGCTCGGTCAGCGACCTGGTGTCAGGGGTGCAGGCCGGGCCGCGCGGCGACCGGCCGGGATCGGGGGCGGCCGCCGACCGTCCGCGCACCGCGCCCGATCCGGACTCTGTCTGGCGCACCGCGACGGCGCGCCAGGACACCGCCGGACCGGCCGCCCGGATTCCCGAGGAGCGAACTGGCGACTCACCGCACCCGGCCGTTCCCGACCCATGGCATTCTGACGTTTCCGACGATCCGTGGCGTGCGGCCGTCGTCGACGACGTGTGGCACGCGGCGACGACCGCGCCGGTTCCCCCCGCCGGCCAACCGGCATCAGGAGACGAGCCGGCGCCGCCGGACGGCGACTGAGTCGGCCGGCAACGGATGTCAACGGCAGGTGGAGGGAGAGCACGGCGGTGGGTCTGACCATGGGGTTGGACATCGGCGGGACGAAGGTGCTCGGCGGTGTGGTCGACCCGGGCGGTGACGTGCTGGCGCTGGCGCGCCGGGACACTCCTGCCGATGACGCGGCGAAGATGCAGCGGCTGATTCTGGAGGTGATCGGCGAGCTCGCCGACGCGCACGAGATCGACGCGATCGGCATCGGCGCCGCCGGCTGGATCGACGCCAAGCGCTCGACGGTGCTCTTCTCGCCGAATCTGGCCTGGCGCAACGAGCCGCTGCGCGACGAGATCACGAGGTACGTGCAGGTCCCGGTGGCGGTGGAGAACGACGCCAACGTGGCCGCCTGGGCCGAGTTCCAGTTCGGAGCGGCGGCCGACGCGAACGACTCGATGATCATGATCACGATCGGTACCGGCGTCGGTGGCGCCATAGTGCTCGGCGGCGAGCTGGTGCGGGGGGCCAACGGGATCGCCGGCGAGCTGGGCCACATGCTCGCCGTACCGGACGGCAACCCGTGCGGCTGCGGGCGGCTGGGCTGCCTCGAGCAGTACGCCAGCGGCAACGCCCTGGTGCGCCGCGCCCAGCACCTGGCCGCCCAGGACCCGTCGCGGGCGAACCAGCTGCTGGAGCTGTCCGGGGGGTCGGCCGACGCGATCACCGGGCTGATGGTGACCCAGGCCGCGAAGGCCGGCGACCCGGTCGCCCGGGAGGCGTTCGAACAGCTCGGGTACTGGCTGGGCAACGGCCTGGCCGACCTGGTCCAGATCCTCGATCCGCAGGTGCTGGTGCTGGGCGGCGGCGTGATCGACGCCGGCGACCTGCTGCTGCACCCGACCCAGGAGGCCTACGTCAAGGCGTTGGCGCAGCGCGGCCGGCTGCCCACCGCCGAGATCCGTGGCGCGCTGCTGGGCAACACCGCAGGCGTCGTGGGCGCCGCCGACCTGGCCCGCCGGCCGTAAGGAGTGTCGATGCCGCAGCTGCGGGTCGCGTCGTACAACGTCCACTCGCTCCGCGATGATCGCCAGGCGCTCGCCGAGGTGGTGCGCGCCATCGATCCGGACGTGGTGATCGTCCAGGAGGCGCCCCGCGGGCTGCGCTGGCGTACCCGCTGCGCCGCGCTGGCCCGCCAGTTCGGGCTGGTGTACGCCGCCGGCGGGCTGCCGTCGCTGGGCAACCTGATCCTGGTCAGTTACCGGGTGCGGGTGTACGGCACCGGGGCACTGCGTTACCCGCTGACCCCCGGCCGGCACATGCGCGGGGCGGCGTTCGCCCGCTGCGTGGTCGACCATGCCCCGTTCACGGTGGTCGGCACCCACCTGGCCACCGACTCAGCCGAGCGGCCGGGGCAGGCGCGGGAGCTGAAGAAGGCGCTGGCCGACCTGGACGCGCCGGTGGTGCTCGGTGCCGACTTCAACGAGGAGCCGGACGGCCCGTCACGGCGGCTGGTGGCCGAGGGGCTGACGGAGGCGGCCGGCGCGGACCCGGCGGGGACCTATCCGGTGCACGCCCCCCGGCGGCGGATCGATGGGCTGCTGGTCGGCCCGGGCATCGAGGTGCGCGGGTACCGGGTCGCGGATGCCTCGCCCGCGCACCGGGCCAGCGATCACTTCCCGATCGTCGCCGAACTGACCCTGCCGGCGCGCTCGCAGGGGTAGCCGAACGCCTCACGCCACGGCGGCCGGGCGGAGGCCGATCGTGCGGAGTGCCCTGCTCGGCGGGGGCCCGATCGTGCGCGGGACCGGTCGCGGGGGAGTCGTATCGCTCGATGGACGGCGTGTCGCCACTCCGGCACTGATAGCGTCACCAGTATAGCCCTATTTTGGGGATATTCGCCGGATACGTCGATTCTTGCCGGATACGTCGCTACTCATCCGTGCCGCGACGCCGACCGGCATCGCGAAGGGAGCCCGCCAGTGCCCGACAAGCGCGAGGTACACCAGGCCAAGAGCAAGGGCCGCCGCAAGTCCAACCAGCCGGGGTCGGGTCGCGGGGCCACACTCGTGACCGGCCCGGACACCGCCGGTACCGCGATCGGCCTCGACCGGTCGACGAAGCAGGACAACGCGCCCTCGGCAGGGCGTGCGAAGCGCGGCAACGGTCGCTGACCCGCGCCTTCGGGGGCCGCCGGAGCACTCCGGCGGCCCCCTGCCGTGCTCGAGCCGTTCCGCCGGCCGACATCCGGCCGCACTGGACAAACCAGCTCCCCAGCCTCCAAGATGGCGCAGCCGGACCGCCGCCCGCGACCCCGCGCCGACGGTCCAGGTTCCCGGGCAGGCACGGCAACATTGGGGAGGGCCGGTGAGCATCGATGGCACCGACTGGGAGAGCACCGGGTCGACGGCGACGATCTGGCGAGGCGACCGACCCGTCTACGACCGAGGCGGAACCGTCTGCGTGATCGGGGCCGGCGCGAGCGGGCTGACGGCCGTCAAGAACCTGTTGGAGCACGGCTTCGCCGTGGACTGCTACGAACGGGAGACCGGCGTCGGCGGCGCCTGGAACTGGCGGCACGACCGCAGCCCGGTCTACGCCAGCACGCACCTGGTCTCCTCGAAGCCGTCCACGCAGTTCCCGGACTTCCCGATGCCCGACGACTGGCCGGACTACCCGCACCACAGCCAGGTGCACGGCTATCTCGACCGGTACACGGAGCACTTCGGGCTGCGCGAGTACATCTGGTTCGGCACCGAGGTGGTGCGCGTCGAGCCGGCCGAGGGCGAGAGCTGGGACGTGACCACGCGGGTCGGCCAGCACGAGCGGACCTCGCGCTACGCCGCCGTGGTGGTCGCCAATGGGCACAACTGGTCGCCCAACCTGCCCGGCTACGACGGGCTGTCCGAGTTCCGGGGCGAGGTGATCCACGCCAGCGGGTACAAGGACTGGACCCAGCTGCGCGGTCGCAAGGTGCTCGTGATCGGGGGCGGCAACACCGGCTGTGACATCGCGGTCGAGGCCGCCCAGCACGCCACGGAGTGCTGGCACTCGACCCGGCGGGGGTACTGGTACGCGCCGAAGTTCATCCACGGGCGCCCGGCCGACCAGCTCGGCGGCCGGCTGCTGGCGATGCGCCTGCCGCTGTGGCTGCGGCAGTGGATCGTGGAGCGGGTCCTGCGCCGCCAGGTCGGCGACCTGGCCCGGTTCGGGCTGCCCCGGCCCGACCATCGGATGTACGAAACGCACCCGATCGCGAACAGTCAGTTGATCTATTACGTGGGTCACGGTGAGATCCGGCCGGTACCGGATGTGGCCCGCTTCGAGCGCGGCGGCGTGGTGCTGACCGACGGTCGGACCATCGAGCCGGACCTGGTGGTGATGGCCACCGGGTATCTTCCCCGGTTCGAGTTCCTGGCCCCGGAGCTGCTCAACCTCGACGCGGACGGCCGGCCCCGGCTCTACCTGCACGCCTTCTCGCGCGGCTACCCGACCCTGGCCGTCACCGGCCTGGTCCAGCCCGACTCGGGGGTGTTCCCGATCGCGCACTGGCAGGCCGTGACGATCTCCCGCTGGCTGCGGCTGCGCGAGACGGATCCGGGCCGGGCCGCGAACTTCTGGCGCCGGGCCGCCGTGGCCCCCGACCAGCGGTTCACCGGGGCCCGGGTCAAGGACTCCACCCGGCACTGGCTCGAGATCAACCATGTCGACTACCTGCGTGCCGTCGAGCACGCTCTCGATCAGCTCGCGGCCGCCTGAGCCGGAGCCGGCCGGCGGCCACGCGAGGCACGAGCCGCGCCGGGCGCGGCCGAAGGAGGATGACCCCCAGTGAGTACGAAGATCGTCCGATCGGTGGAGTGGGCGTACCCGGTCCCGCCGGTGTCCCGCGAGGTGCGCGAGGCCACCCCGGGGATCGACGAGGGCAAACCGCCGATCCTGTTCGTGCCCGGCTTCGGGCACGGCGCCTGGGCGTTCGCGGAGAACTGGCTGGAGCACGCCGCCGCCCGAGGCTTCCCGGCGTACGCGCTGAGCCTGCGCGGCCACGGCGCCAGCGGCAGCGCCCCGAAGACCACACTGCGCGCGTACGTGCACGACGTGACCCAGGTCGCGGCGTCGCTGCCACGGCGGGCGGTGCTGATCGGGCACGGGGCGGGGGCCCGGGTGGTGGCCGGGGCGCTGGCCCGCTACCCGGCCAAGGCCGGGGTGCTGGTGACGCCGGTGCTCGGCGGCTGGCAGATGGCCGCCGCGGTGGCCGCCCGCAACCCGGCCGCGACCGTGCCGGCGCTATTCGGCGGGCGGCTGCGCCCGGGCCGGAGCGCCCTGTTCGGCCGGGAGCTACCGACCGCGACCGCCCGCGGGTACGCCTCCCGGCTGGGGCGCGCCGCCGCGCTGGCGCAGTGGCAGCTGCTGTTCGCCGGTGCGCCGGAGCCCGGGGTCGGCCGCCCTCCGGTGCTGGTGCTGGGCAGCCCGAACGACCGGCTGGTGCCACGGTCGGCGCTGAACCGGGCCGCCCGCTGGTACGGCGGCGCCCCGCTGATGTTCCCCGGGATGGGGCACGATCTCATGCTCGACGCCCGATGGGCCGAGCCGCTCGACGCGATCCTCGACTGGCTGGACAAGGGTGCGATCCAGGAGTTCTGAGTCCTGGATCGGCCCTCGTCCGCAAGATCGACTAGACGACCGCGCCGTCGCCCGGGTCCCAGTCGTCATCGTCGTCGCCGGAGCGCAGTCGCCAGATCAGCGTGATGAACCCGGCCAGAATGCCGCAGAAGCCCAGGGCCATGGCCACGTTGTTGGCGGTCGGCAGGAGGCCGGGGTCGAACAGCAGCACCACGCCCGCCAGGATGCTGGCCACCGCGACGATGGTGGCCGCGGAGAACCTCGGCAGCGGCGGCGGAGGCGGTGGGGTATACCCCTCCTCGTCATCGTCGGCCGGCAGGCTGTCCAGCGCGTCCAGGCCGTCGAGCAGGGTCGGCTCGTCCGTGCCGGCGCCCACCGTGCTGTGCGACCAGCGCTGCAGCGCCGGTGGCGCGGTCGCGACCGGTGCCTCGGGCTGCTCCTCCGGGTCCGGAGTGCCCGCCTTGTCCAACTCGACCGGAAGATCCTCGGCGGCCGGCCAGCTGGCCGACTCGTCCGTGAGGTCGAAGCCCGCGATGATCGCCGCGAACGCCTCGTCGACGTCCCGGTCGTCCTGCCGCTCCGCCGGGGGAGCATCCGGACCCAGCTGGGCGAGGTACTCCCGGGCCGTCTCCAGGTGGGCCCGGTCCACGTACAGCCGGTCGGTCGGCCGTGAGGGCAGGGTCGTGGTCCTGGTCACCGGATGCAGATCGGACGCGGGTTGCAGGTAGGCCGCTATGCCGCGCAGGCCCAGCACGTCTAGCAGGTGCTCGCCGACCCGGGGATCGACGTCGCCGGCCGGGGCGTACGCGGCCGCGACCAGTCCGTTGTCGCGCCGGCCCCGCCGGCCACCACCCGAAGTCACCCTGCCCACCTCCCTTAGGCAGCCGGGGCAGCTGAACGCGGCCCAGGCTTGAATCGTGACACGGAGATGGGTACTTCGGGGAGTGCGTTGTGGTGTGCCGCGCAGTCTTCGTAGGCTCATGCCGACTCCCTGAGCCCGGGATGGAAACCAGGAAGGACACACGTGCTCTACTGGCTGCTCAAGTACGTCATCCTCGGCCCCTGGCTGAGGTTGATATTCCGGCCGCACGTCGAGGGGCGCGACAACGTACCCGACGTGGGGGCGGCGATCATCGCGAGCAACCACCTCTCGTTCTCAGATTCGATCTTCATGCCGCTCATGGTCAAGCGAAAGGTGACCTTTGTAGCAAAGGCCGAATACTTCACCGGAAAGGGCATCAAGGGCTTCGTCACCAAGATGTTCTTCGTCGGCACCGGTACGATCCCCGTCGACCGGGCCGGCGGCCGGGCCGCCCAGGCCGCCATCGACACCGGCCTGCGCATCCTCGGCGAGGGCAAGCTGTTCGGCATCTACCCGGAGGGCACCCGGTCCCCGGACGGCCGCCTCTACCGGGGCAAGACCGGGGTCGCCCGGCTCGCCCTGGACTCGGGGGCGCCGGTGATCCCGGTGGTCATGCTCAACTCCGACGAGATCCAGCCGCTGGGTCGCGCGCTGCCCCGGATCAAGCGGGTACGCATCCGGTTCGGCAAGCCGATCGACTTCTCCCGGTACGAGGGGATGTCCGGCGACCGGTTCGTCGAGCGCGCGGTGACCGACGAGATCATGTACGAGCTGATGGAGCTGTCCGGCCGGGAGTACGTGGACGTCTACGCCCAGAAGGTCAAGGCGCCGGAGGCACCGGCCAGCAGCACCGCCATCGCGGCCTGAGCCGGCGCCCCGGCCGGCACCCCGGGACGGCAAAGCTGGGTCGGCCCGGTCAGCCGGCTGAGGTGGCGGTCAGCCCGTCGAGCAGCCCGGGCGCCTCGTTGCGCTGGGCGAACTCGGCGATCTCGGCGAGCATCGGGTCGGACTGCCGGAGCGTGCCGGCCGCGCTCATCATCCGGGCGGCGTGCACCAGCGCCAGCGCCCGGTCCGTGGCGTCGCCGATGTGGGCGTACCGCTCGGCCGCCCGCAGGTACGCGTCCGGCTCGCCGCCCAGGCACGCGTCCAGCATGTTCAGCGCGGCCAGCACCCAGGGGGTGTCCCGGGGCGAGCGTTCGAGCATCGCGCGCACCCGGAGGGCGCCCTCCGGCCCGAGCAGCACGCCGGCGTTGGCGGCCGCGATCACCCACTCGGCGAACGGCAGCATGTCGGTGGCGGCCCACTCCCGCTCCAGCGCGCCGAGCAGCTCCCACGCCCGCTCGATGTACCCCTGCAGCACCC
Organism: Rugosimonospora acidiphila; assembly: GCF_039543385.1. NCBI lineage: Bacteria > Bacillati > Actinomycetota > Actinomycetes > Micromonosporales > Micromonosporaceae > Rugosimonospora > Rugosimonospora acidiphila. The sequence goes on along the minus strand of NZ_BAABJQ010000006.1, from coordinate 35,209 downwards.
GGCAGAGGGTCGCGTGCGCGAGGGTGGCCAGCAGCACCCGGTGGAACCCGCCACGCTGCGCGGTGGCCACCGCCCGGTCCACGGCCGCGTCGTCCACGTCCTCCCCGCGCAGGGCCCGCAGCCACATGCTCTGCACCACCACGTACAGGTCCCACTCGGCGGTCGGCCGGCGCATCACCTCGACCGTGGCCTTGATCGTGGCCGGCCAGCTCCCGGCGTAGTAGGCCCGGCCCGCCTCGTCGGCGAAGCTGGCCGTCAACCCGTGGCCGCCGGCGACGTCCAGGCTGTTCTGCTCGTCGAGCAGCCGGTAGCAGGCGGCCAGGTTGCCCTCCTCAAGGTAGGCCCAGGCCAGGTTGTTGATCGCCCGGCGGCGGCTCTCCAGCCGGTGGCGCCGGCAGTGCTCCGTGACCTCCAGCAGCAGCCCGAAGCCCTCCTGATCGCCGGCGAGGTACTTGGCGGTGCCCAGCGTGATCATCGCGCTGGCGTGCACCTCGATCAGCCCCAGCCGGTCGGCCAGCTCGGCCGCCGCGTCGGCGGCCACGATGGCCGGCTCCGTCTCGAAGTTGAGCATGTGCGCCCGGGCCAGCTCCAGCAGCGCCGACGCCTTGTCCGCCGAGTCCGGCAGCGAGGCGTACAGGTCGACGGCGCGGTCCAGGTACGCCAGGGTGGCCGGCCGGTCGGCCCGCACCCAGGCGACGGTGCCGAGCAGGGTCCAGGCGTGCGCCGCGCCGGAACGATCCCCCGCCTCGAACAGCCGCCCGGCGAGATCCTCGAGCCGGTCGATCCCGCCGTCGGCGAGGAACGCGTCGCGGTCGCGGTAGAAGGCGAGCTCGGCGGCGAACAGGTCGAGCGCGGGGTCGTCGGGCAGGTTGAGTCCCCGGGCCCGGTTCACCCACTCCGCGGCGGTGTCCAGGGCGTGCAGCGCGTACGCCCGGCGGGCCGCGCGGTGCATCGCCTCCCGGGCGGCCGGCGCGTACCGGGTGGTCTCCATGCCCAGCGTGCGGGTGATCTCGTGGGCCGCCCAGCGGTGGTGGGCCAGCACCTCGGCCAGGTCGCTCTGGCGCCCGTCGGAGACCATCTCCAGCCAGTCCGCGGTGCGCTGGTGGCGGGCCACCCGCTCGATGCGGGGCAGCCGCTGGTAGCAGACGTCGCGGACCAGGATGTGCCGGAACCGGTACTCGACCTGGCCGGCCATGGTCGAGGTGGGCAACTCCTGGATCAGGTCGCGCTGCTCCAGCCGGTACAGGGCCTGCTCGGCCGACTCCGCGGTGCGGTTCGCCGCGTGCGCCACCGCACCGGGCCAGAACTGCCGGCCCACCACCGCGGCGGCCTGCAGGATCGTGCGATCGGCCGGGTCGAGCAGGTCCAGCCGGTTGGCGATGACCGCGTGCACGTTGTCGGGCATCGGCTGCGCCGCCGCGAGCTCGAGGACCGAGGGCGTGCCGGCCGGCCGCGGCATGCCGCCCTCCAGCAGCATGCGCACGTACTCGTGGGCGTACAGCGGGTTGCCGTCGGCCAGCTCGACCAGGCTGTCGGGGGTGGTCGTGGCGGCACCGAACATCAGCGAGTACAGGGTGCCGATGTCGCTGTCGGACATCGGCGGCAGCGAGATGGAGACCGTACCGGTGATGGCGCTGGTCCAGCTCGGGTGCCGTTCGCGCAGCTCCGGGCGGGCGGTGCAGATCACCATCAGCGGCAGCCCGCGGGCCGAGGCGCCGAGCATCTCGACGAAGCGCAGCATCGGCTCGTCCGCCCAGTGCAGATCCTCGAAGACCAGCACCGTGGGCTGCCGCGCCGCCATCGCCAGGATGAACCGCCGCCAGGACTGCTCGGTCTCGACCTGTGACAGGCCGGCACCGGGCAGGCCGACCAGCGGCTCCAGCGCGCCGGCCAGCCGCTGCGCGTCGTCGCCGACGGTCAGCTCGGACAGGGTCGCGTGCAGCCGGCGCCGGGCGGTCTGGTCGTCGTCCGAGTCGAGGATCGCCGCCTCCGCCTTCACGATGTCGGCCAGGGCGGCGTAGGCGACGTTCTCACCGAACGGCGGGCAGTACCCGACCCGCCAGCAGATCGGCGGGTCGCTGATCGTGGCGGCGTGCCGGGAGAGCTCGCGCAGCAGCCGGCTCTTGCCGATGCCGGCCGCGCCGAAGACGGTGACCAGTTGGGGAGTCCGGTTGCGCACGGTGCGGTGCAGCGCGTTGATGAGCAGGCCGCGCTCGTGTTCGCGGTCGACCATCGGGGTGGGCTCGGCGTCGCGCTGGCCCACCCGGGAGCGGCGAGCGGCGACCGCCAGCCAGATCCGGCTCTGCCGCGACCGGCCGCGCAGCACCGCGGTCGGCTGCTCGACATACTCGATGTCGGAGTGCGTCGCGTCGTACGTGTTCTCGCAGATGAAAATGCCGCCGCCGGGCGCGAGTTCCTGGAGGCGGGCGGCGGTGTTGACCACGTCGCCGGCGACGATCGCCTGGCCGCCATCGCGGGCGGCCGACACGTCGACCAGCGCCTCACCGGTGGCGATGCCGACCCGGAAGGACAGGCCGGCGTCCTGGATGCGGGACTGCCGGGGCAGTATCCGCTGCAGTTCCAGCGCGGCCCGCACGCCGCGCAGGGGATCGTTCTCGGTGGACACCGGCGCGCCGAACAGCGCCATGGCGGCGTCCCCGATGTACTTCTCGACCACCCCGCCGTACTGGCCGATCACCCGGCGCACCGCGGTGAAGTAGTCGTTCTGCATGGCCCGGACCTGCTCCGGGTCCGCCCCCTCGGTGTACGCGGTGAACCCCACGACGTCGATGAACAGCACGCTGACCCGGCGGCGGTCGGCGGCCGGCTCCTGCAGCGGGCGCCCGCAGTTGGTGCAGAAGGACGCGGCAGCGTCGTTACCGTGCCCGCAGTGCGGGCACGCCGGGCGCAGGCTGGCGCCACAGCCGCCACAGAACCGATCGTCGGCGGTGGCGATCCGGTGGCAGTTCGGGCACGTCGCTTCGATGGCGTCCTCCGCACTGGCAGGTTCGTTCGGCAGACGCTCAGTATGGTGACACGGCGGTGGTGGTGCGACCAACGTGTCCGGTAACCGAAGCCAGGGCCGCGGTGACGTGCGCCCTTGGATAGAGTCGGCAGTCGCTTGCGGCGATCGATCCTCGTTCGCGGCAAACGTGTGAGGACAGGTCAGTCAATCAGTCGCGAGCGAAGGGACCCGAACGGTGTACGTGCGACTCGCGGCCTCCTGGGCCGACCCTTCCGGTGCCGTGCACGGCGCCGGCGAGTTCGTCGATGTCGATGTGGTCACGCTCGCCGAGTTGGAGGAGCAGGGCGTGGTAGAGAACGCTGGCGAGGAGATCGAGGAGCCGGGCTATATCGGCCCCGGCGAGACTGAGGAGCAGGACCCCAACTTCGTCGGCCCCAGCTTCGTCGGGCCGAGCGAAGAGGGCGAAGAGTCGGACGAGGACGAGGGCTCGGACGACGAGTAGCGGCGGACGTGTCGCCGCGATCGTGACAGGGCCGGCGGACCCGGCCCTGTCACCGTTCTCGGGTCAGGCGTCTCGCGGAGGCGCTGGGGTGCTCGCCTCCGCCACAACCCGGCTCCGGCTGCGCTTGTCCGTCGGCCGGTCCGGCTTGAGCCCGGCGTGCACGGCGCGGCCGAGCGCCGGCAACGCGCACGCGAGGGTGCCGAGCACGCCCACCCCGGCGACGACCAGGAGCCAGCGCGGCCCCATGCCGGCCAGCAGCGGGCCGCCGACCGCGTAGGCGAGCACCTCGGCGGCGTACGGGAAGGCGTAGACGGTGCCGAAGACCGCACCGAGCCGCTCGGGGGCCACGCGCTGCTGGATGAGCGTGTCGTTGGCCACGTTCTGCCAGCCGTTGCCGGCTCCGGCCAGCGCCTGACCGATCAGGGCCAGCCCGAGCGCCGGCATGACGCCGGTCAGCGCGGTGCCGGTGCCGAAGGCCAGCAGCCCCATCGCGAGTACCCGCCGGGCACGGAAGCTCGCGCCGAGTGTGAGGAGCATCGGCGCCAGCGCCATCCCGACCCCGTACCCGGTGCCCAGCGCGCCCACCGCGGCATCGCTGGCGTGCAGCACCTCGCGGCCGAACGGTACGACGGCCACGTTGTCCAGCGCGGCGAAGGCCACTCCGACCAGCAGGGTCAGCGCCACCGTGCGGACCACCCGGTCGGCCCAGGCGACGGCCAGCCCCTCCCGCAGGTCGGCCAGCACCGATTCGCGGGGCTTCGGCGCCGCCGAGGCGACCACGCCGGAGCCCGGCGGTACCGCGGCCGGCCCGACGCCGGAACCGGCCGGCACCCCGGGGGAGTCCCCCGAGTGCGGCAAGCCCGCCGGCTGCGGCGGGGCCATCGGCTGCGGCGGGGCCGACGACGCCGTCCGACCGCGGAAGCCCGGGGCCGCCAGCAGGGCGGCGGACAGTACGAACGTGGCGGCGTTGACCAGCAGGGTGACCCGCAGCCCGGCGCCGGCCAGCAGCAGGCCGCCCAGCGCGGGGCCGGCCGCGACGCCGCCGTTGACCGCCACGGCGAGCTGGGCGTTGGCGGCCGGCAGCCGCGCGGCGCCGACCAGCCTGGGTACCAGGCTGCGCCCGGCCGGGGTGAACAGCGTCGCGAGGCCGGTGCCGAGCGCGGTGAGGCCGAGCAGGACCGGCAGCGACGGCATCGTCACGGCGATCACCAGGTACGTCACGGCCTGGGCGACGTCGCAGCCGACCATCAGGCGGCGCTGGTCGAACCGGTCGGCGAGGGCGCCGAGCAGCGGGCCGAGCAGCCGGGGCGCGGTGCTGACCAGCAGCAGCCAGCCGACCGCCGCGCCGCCGTGACGGTCGAAGACCGCGATCAGCAGCGCGGTGCGCGCGATCTGATCTCCGGAGTACGAGGCGAGCCGCCCCACCCAGAAGCGGCGGAACGCCGGGCTCGCGGCAAGCGGCGAGCCACGCAGACCCACCGCCCGGCCCCGCTTTACCGGTCGGTCATGCCGCCGCGGCGGCGCAGCGCGGCCAGGTCGGTGACGACGATGCGCCGGCCCTCGGTGCGCAGCCAGCCACGGTTGGCGAACGATCCGATCGCCTGGTTGACGCTCTGCCGCGAGCCGCCGGCCATCTCCGCCAGCTGGCTCTGGTTCAGCTCGATGGTGACCATCGGGGCGTGGCTGTCGCCGGCCAGCCGGACCAGGGTCTTGGCCACCCGGCCGGGCAGGTCGAGGAAGACGTGGTCGGCGTTCTGCTCGGTGAGCCGGCGGATCAGGGCGCCGAGGGAGCGCATGACCGCGTCGAGGATGTGCGAGTTCGCGTGCACGAGTTCGATGAACGCGCCGCGCGACAGGGCCAGCGCGGAGCAGTCCTCGATCGCCTCGGCCGAGGCCGACCGCGCCGAACCGTCCAGTAGGGACACCTCGCCGAACACGTCGGGGGGCCGGATCACGGTGAGGACGGCACGCTCCCCGGTCGGCGAGGTGCGGAAGACCGCGATCGCCCCGCGCTTGAGGATGATCAGCGAGTCGCCCGGGTCGTTCTCGACGAACAGCAGCTGCCCCTTGCGGTATGTGCGGGGAACCGCGGCGGCGATGACCCGCTGGCGCACCTCGGGCTCCAGCCCGGCGAACATATCAACACCGGTCAGTGCGTCGCCGGGATCCGGCAGCCGTCCATCCACGGGCCAACCCTCCCCGGTCGCCGTCAACACTTACTAGATCATGACGCTCTTGTAGCTCTGTGTACACCCCTGCCGCGCGCGATGACCCCATATCGCGACGCGATGGGTACCGCGTGGCAGGCTAGCGGTTTCCCTGGGTCTACGCCAGCCAGTGTGCTGGTCACGGGCCGATAACGGGCGTCGGGAGAGGTGAGAATCCGCACGCGTTCCGTCCCGTTCCACGGCCTGCGACACGATAATCGCCGGGCTGTTCGGGACGAACCCATCCGGGCGATATCGCGAACGTTCGGGATCGTGTCGGATGCCGGCCCGGGAGGTGTCGGATAACCGGCGCCGCCGGTGACGCCGGTCGGCCGTGTCTGGTCGCCGGGTCCGGTCGGCCGGGTGCTCCCCGGCGGCGGGCCCGCCGGGCGCACGGTGAATGATGGGGGCGATGGTGTACCGCTACTTCTACGACTGCGAGTTCATCGAGGACGGGCGCACCGTCGACCTGGTCTCGATCGGCATGGTCGACGAGCACGGCCGCGAGTACTACGCCGTCTCGACCGAGTTCGACGGCTCGCGGGCCGTCCCGTGGGTCCGGCGCAACGTGCTGGACAAGCTGCCCTCGCCGGGTGACCCGGTCTGGCGCTCCCGCGAGCGCATCCGCGACGACCTGTACGCCTTCCTCACCGAGCCGCTGCGCGGCCGGCCGGACGAGCAGATCGAGCTGTGGGCGTGGTACGCCGCCTACGATCATGTGGTCCTGGCGCAGCTGTGGGGGCCGATGACCGCCCTGCCCCGGGAGATCCCGAGGTTCACCAAGGACCTCCGCCAGCTCTGGGACGACCGGGGTCGGCCGGAGCTGCCCGAGGCCACCGGCCGGCACCACGCCCTGGTGGACGCCCGGCACAATCTGGCCCGGTGGCAGGTGCTGGGCGACGGTACGTCGATCAGTTTGGGCTGACTTTCGTCTATCCGCGTGGTCGCCGTCGCGGCGGCACGCATTCATCAGTCGTTCCTCGGGGTGGCGCTTTCTGCGGCGGCGACCGGGTACTACAGTGCGCTCTTGAACACCAAGCCGGTCCGGTTCGTCCCGGCCGGTGACCGCGATCCACCCGGGGCTGGCAACGTCGCCGAGTGTGTGCTCCTGGGCTAGTTGGGCAGCAATCAAAGAATTGTTGGCGGTTGCCGGCGCCGTCCGCGACGCCGTCCGCCCAGCGATCCGACTTGGAGGGACGAGCACGTTATGCGTATCGGTGTGCTGACCGGCGGCGGCGACTGCCCCGGCCTGAACGCGGTGATCCGTGCGGTGGTCCGCAAGGGAGTGGATACGTACGGCCATGAGTTCGTGGGCTTCCGGGACGGCTGGCGCGGGCCGCTGGAGGGGCTGACCCGGCCGCTCGGGGTGGCCGAGGTGCGCGGGATCCTGCCCCGGGGCGGCACCATTCTGGGCTCGTCCCGGACCAACCCGTTCAAGATTGACGGTGGGGTGGAGCGGATCAAGTCGAACCTGGCCGAGCTGGGCATCGACGCGCTGGTGGCGATCGGCGGCGAGGACACCCTCGGGGTGGCCACCAAGCTGGACGAGCTGGGCGTGAATGTGGTGGGGGTGCCGAAGACGATCGACAACGACCTGGGCGCCACCGACTACACCTTCGGCTTCGACACCGCCGTCAACATCGCGATGGAGGCCATCGACCGGCTGCACACCACGGCCGAGAGCCACCACCGCACGCTGGTGGTCGAGGTGATGGGCCGGCACGCCGGCTGGATCGCCCTGCACGCCGGGCTGGCCGGCGGCGCCAACGTGATCCTGCTGCCCGAGCGCAAGTTCGACGTCGACCAGGTCGCCACCTACGTGGAGAAGCGGTTCCAGCACCAGTACGCCCCGATCGTGGTGGTGGCCGAGGGCGCCCAGCCGCTGGAGGGCCAGATGGTCACCCAGAACCACGAGTTGGACGCGTTCGGCCACGTCCGGCTGGGCGGGATCGGCCAGTGGCTGTCCGAGTCGCTGGAGGCCAAGACCGGCAAGGAGGCCCGTACCGTGGTGCTGGGCCACATCCAGCGCGGCGGGACGCCCACCGCGTTCGACCGGGTGCTGGCCACCCGGTTCGGATTGCACGCGATCGACGCGGTGAACGAGGGCGACTTCGGCAAGATGGTGGCGCTACGTTCGACGGACATCTCGCGGGTACCGCTGGTCGAGGCGACCCGTGAGCTGAAGACCGTACCGATCGAGCGGTACACCGAGGCCGAGGTCTTCTTCGGTTCATGACCAACGCGTCGTCCCGGGGGCGGGTGCCCCCGGGCGACCGGTCTGGGTCGTCGCGCCCCGCGAGACGCGCCGAGCCAGACCGGTCGAGGCGCTACGCAAGGAGGAACACGGAATGCACACCGTCGGGGTCATCGGCGCCGGCAAGATCGGCGAACTGCTACTTTCCGGCCTGCTGCGGTCCGGCTGGCCGGCCGGCCGGCTGGTGGCCACGGCGCGCCGCCCGGAGCGGGCCCAGGAACTGGCCTCCCGGTACGGCGTCCGGCTGCTGGACAACGAGGCGGCGGTGGCCGAGGCGGACGTGCTGGCGATAGCGGTCAAGCCGCAGGACGCCGGCGCGCTCATGGCCGACCTCGGCCCGCGGATCCCGCCGAGCAAGCTGGTCGTCTCGCTGTGCGCGGGCCTGCCCACGTCGTTCTTTGCCAAGTGGGTGGCCGAGGGCACTCCGGTGGTCCGGGTCATGACCAACACGCCGGCCCTGGTGGATCAGGCGATGAGCGCGATCTCGGCGGGTGCGTTCGCCACCTCGGCCCACCTCGAGTTGGCCGAGGAGATGTTCGCCCCGCTGGGCCGCACCGTGCGGGTACCCGAGTCGCAGCAGGACGCGGTGACGGCGCTGTCCGGCTCCGGCCCGGCGTACTTCTACTTCCTCGTCGAGGCGATGACCGACGCGGGGATCCTGCTTGGCTTGCCCCGGCAGGTGGCGTACGACCTGATCGTGCAGACCGCCATCGGCTCGGCGACCATGCTCCGCGACTCGGGGGAGCACCCGGTCAAGCTGCGCGAGGCGGTCACCTCCCCGGCCGGCACCACGATCAGCGCCATCCGCGAGCTGGAGAACCACGGCGTACGGGCGGCACTGTTGGCCGCCCTGGAGGCCGCTCGCGACCGGGCCCGGCAGCTCGCCGAGCAACAGCTCTGAGCCGGGCAGTCGCCCGGGCCGGGCATCCACGGAGGCGATCGGCGGATACTGAGCGTCGTGTACGGGCTGGATGACGCGCGGGCAACCCTCGCGGCGCTGCGACCGCGGCTGAATGATCTTATTGTGGTCCGGGCGGACCTGGCCGAGCTGCGCGCCGACCTGGCCCGCGCCGGCACCAGCAGGTTGGGCGGCCTCGCCGAGGTCAAGGGCCTGGAGGCCCGGCTGTACGCGGACCTGGAACTCCTCGCCGAGCAGGGTGCCCAGATCAAGGGGTACGCCCCGCTGCTGCTCGACTTTCCCGGCGAGTTGGACGACGAGCCCGTGCTCTGGTGCTGGCTGGAGGGCGATCCGGAGATCACCTGGTACCACCGGCTGGACTGCGGGTTCGCCGGGCGCCGCCCGGTACCCGTCGGCTGACCCTCGCGCTCGATGGCGCCGGCCGCCGGATGGGTGGCCTTATTCAGGCGGAACGGAGAGTCGCTGTCGGGCGGCGATGTCGGCGGCCTTAGGCTAGGGGCCATGCGCCAGGAGTGGCATCGCTTCCGTAACCCGGGCCTGGACATCGGCCGCCCGGCAACCGAGCCCGCCGAGATCGAGTCCCTCGGGCTCGACCACTGGCGCGGCCTTGCCCGGGACCAGATGCCGCCCTGGGAGAACCCGGACGAGGTGGCCGAGGTCTGCAAGGTCCTCTCCACGGTGCCGACGATCGTGGCCCCGTACGAGGTGAACGAGCTGCGCGAGCGGCTGGCCATGGTCTGCGAGGGAGAGGCGTTTCTGCTTCAGGGCGGGGACTGCGCGGAGACCTTCGCCGACAACACCGAGGCCCACGTGCTGGCCAACGCCCGCACCCTGCTGCAGATGGCGATCGTGCTCACCTACGGCGCCAGCCTGCCGGTGATCAAGGTGGCCCGGGTGGCCGGGCAGTACACCAAGCCCCGATCCGACGCCACCGACGCCCTGGGGCTGCCGAGCTACCGCGGCGACATGATCAACTCGCTGGAGGCGACGGCTGAGGCGCGGGTCGCCGACCCGCAGCGGATGATCCGGGCGTACGCCAACGCGTCCAGCGCCATGAACATGCTCCGGGCCCACCTCGGCGGCGGCATGGCCGACCTGCACCTGGTGCACGACTGGAACAAGGGCTTCGTGCGCACCAGCGCGGCCGGGGAACGGTACGAGGCCATCGCACGGGAGATCGACCGGGCCATCGGCTTCATCCGGGCCTGCGGGCTGACCGGCGACGAGGCGCTGCGCACCGCCACCGTGTACTGCTCGCACGAGGCCCTGGCGCTGGAGTACGACCGGGCGCTGACCCGGGTGGCCGGGGGCAAGGCGTACGGGCTGTCCGGGCACTTCCTGTGGGTGGGTGAGCGGACCCGGCGGCTGGACGGTGCGCACCTCGACTTCGTGTCCAGGATCGCCAACCCGATCGGGGTCAAGCTCAGCCCGTCGGCGACCCCGGAGACCGCGCTGGAGTTGTGCGAGAAACTCAACCCCGACAACATCCCCGGCCGGCTCACGCTGATCAGCCGGATGGGCAACCACCGGGTCAAGGACGTGCTGCCGCCGATCGTGGAAAAGGTCACCGCCGCCGGTCACAAGGTGGTCTGGCAGTGTGACCCGATGCACGGCAACACCCACGAGTCGTCCAACGGGTACAAGACCCGGCATTTCGACCGGATCGTGGACGAGGTGCTCGGCTACTTCGAGGTGCACCGCGAGCTGGGTACCCACCCGGGCGGCCTGCACGTGGAGCTGACCGGCGAGGACGTCACGGAGTGCCTGGGCGGCGCCCAGGCGCTGGTGGATGCGGACCTGCCGGGCCGGTACGAGACCGCCTGCGATCCCCGGCTCAACACCCAGCAGTCGCTGGAACTGGCCTTCCTGGTCGCGGAGATGCTGCGCGGGTAGCCCCGCCACCGCCGGTGGGGCGTACGGGCGCCCGCGCCGGGCCGGCGCGCGAAAGCCCTGGTGGCGGGCCTCGTAGTATTCGATCGTGACCACCTCGAATGTTGATCTTCGTTCGGATACCGTGACCCGGCCGGTCGCCGCCATGCGCGAGGCGATGGCGGCGGCTGAGGTCGGCGACGACGTCTACGGTGAAGACCCCACCGTGAACGCGCTGGAGGCCAGGGTCGCCGCGCTGTTCGGCCACGAGGCCGCGATGTTCACGCCCACCGGCTCGATGGCCAACCAGACGTGCCTGCAGCTGCTCGTACCGCCCGGCGAGGAGTTGCTCTGCGACGCGGACGCGCACGTCGTCACGTACGAGATAGGTGCCGCCGCCGCGCTGGGCGGGATCTCGTCGCGTACCTGGCCGGCGGCCGGGGCGGACATCGATCCCGAGGTGGTCGCCGGCATGATCCGGCCCACCGGGTACAACGCGGTGGCCACCCGGGCGATCGCCGTGGAGCAGACCCACAACCGGGGCGGTGGGGGCATCATCCCCCTGTCCACGCTGGAGTCCCTGCGCCGTGTCGCCAACGACGCCGGGATCGGGCTGCACTGCGACGGGGCGCGGATCTGGCACGCGCACGTGGCCGACGGGGTGCCGCTGGCCACCTACGGCGCCCTGTTCGACACCCTGTCGGTCTGCCTCTCCAAGGGGCTAGGGGCGCCGGTCGGCTCCGTGGTCGTGTCCAGCCGGGAGCGCATCGAGCGGGCGCGGGTCATCCGCAAGCGCCTCGGCGGCGGCATGCGCCAGGCGGGCATCCTGGCGGCGGCCGGCGACTACGCGCTGAGCCACCACATCGAGCGGCTGGCCGACGACCACGTCCGGGCCCGGCGGCTGGCCGAGGCCCTGGCCCCGTACGGCGTCGTGGACGCCGGCCGGGTGGTCACCAACATCGTGCCGCTGGACCTGACCAAGGCGCCGATCGACGTCCCGTCGTTCGCCACCGCGGCCCGGGAGCGGGGCGTGCTGGTCTCGGTACTGGGGCCCCGGTCGGGTCGGCTGGTGACCCACCTGGACGTCGACGACGCCGGGATCGACCAGGCGATCGAGGTGCTGACGGGGATCCTTGGCCGGGCCTGAGGGCCGCCCGCACCCGACAACGTGCCGGCCGGCGGCTGCGTCCGCCGGCCGAGTCGCGTCCGCCGGCTACCGGATCCGCACGCCGGAGAAGGCGGTACCGGCCACGTTGACGGCGATCACCACGACGACGATCAGCCCGATCCCCACGACGATCATCGCGGCCAGGCAGCCCCAGCCCGGCCGGCGCGGCGCGCGCGGATCGGCCTGATCGCCCTCGGTATCAGGCCACACGGCGGCCGGTGGGGATCAGTTCGCGCAGGGTGGCGATGTCCTTGGCGTGGCCGGCCGAGCCGTCGCTGGGCGTCTCGACGATGACCGGTACGCCGGCCACGGCGGGGTGCGCCAGCAACTCGGCGAAGGGCGCGACGCCGATCGAGCCTGCGCCCAGGTTCTCGTGCCGGTCCCGGGTGGAGCCCAGCCCGTCCTTCGAGTCGTTGGCGTGCACCAGGGCCAGCCGGTCCGGTCCGCACGCGGCGACCAGCGCGTCCAGGGTCGCGGTCATGCCGCCGGGGGCGGCCAGGTCGTGCCCCGCCGCCCAGGCGTGGCAGGTGTCGAAGCACACGCCCAGCCACGGGTGCCGGTCCACCGCGTCCAGGTAGTCGCTCAGATGCTCCACCCGGGACGCCAGCGAGCGGCCGCCGCCCGCGCTCGGCTCGACCAGCAGCCGGGGGCCGCCAACCTTCGCGGCCGAGTCCAGCAGCGGCAGCAGGTGCTCGCGCAGCTGGGCCATGGCCCGCTCCGCGTGTTCGGCGTCCACCGCGCTGCCCGCGTGGTAGACCACGCCGAGCGCGCCGATGGCCCGGCCGCGTTCGAGCGCGTGCTCCAGGGTGGCCACGGACTGGGCCACCGTCGCCGGGGTCGGCGAGCCGAGATTGGTCAGCAGCGAGGCGTGCACGTACGCCCGAGCGCCCCGTTGCTCGATGCCGTCCAGGAACGCCTTGTCCTGATCGGGGTCGCCGGCCGACCGGGCCCAGCCGCGCGGGTTGGACACGTACACCTGAACCGCCCGCGCGCCGATGATGTCCAGGTACGGCAGAGCGGCGCGGGCGAGTCCGCCGGAGACCGGCGCGTGCGCGCCCAGCGCCCAGTCGACGTCCTCCGGCGCGCCCGCGGTTACGGCATGATCCATAGCTGGACCTGTGAGCCCGGCGCCACCTGGGTGTCGGCGGGTGGATTCTGCTGCCGCACCTGACCACCCGGGAGGGCGAGCACCTGCACCCCGACCAGCCCGGCCTGCTGGAGGATCTGGTTGGCCTGGTCGAAGCTGTAGTTCAGGTTGGACACGTTCGGTACGGCCACCGTCGGCGGGCCGGAGCTGACCGTCAGGATGATGGTCGCGCCGCTCGTCGCGCCGTCGCCGTCGGGAATGCTCTGGTTGGTCACCTGCCCGGCCGGCTTGGTGCTCTGCTGTGACTGGATGGCGACCTGCAGGCCCAACTGCTGCAGCTGGGTCGTGGCGGTGGCCTGGTCCGTGCCGATGACGTTCGGGACGGTGATCGGCGCCTTGCCCTTGCTGACCGTGACGGTGATCTGGGTGTTCGGCGGCACCTTGGTGCCGGCGGGCGGGTCCGTGGTCAACACGTTGCCGGCCGGCATCGCGTTGTCGTACGCGTCGACCCGCTTGATGACGAGCTTGTCCTGGGCCAGGGTGGCGGCGGCCTCGTCGTAGACCCGCCCGTGCTCGTCGGGAATGATGAACCGCTCGGGGCCGCGGGACAGGGACAGGGTGATGGTGCCGCCCTTGAGGATCCGTTGGCGCTCGCCGGGCGTCTGGCCCACCACGGTGCCGGCCTTGATCTTCTCCTCGTACTGGCCCGGACCGATCTTGATCTTCAGCCCGTGCTGTTTGGCCTGTGCCACGGCCTGCGCCTGGCTGAGCTGGATCAGGGATGGCGCCGAGGTGTAACGGCCCAGGCCGAACCACCAGCCGCCGACGGCCACGAGCAGCCCGATGACCACCAGCGTGGCGGCGAACGCCTTGCGCCGGTTCGGGGTGCCGGTCAGCGCGGCGAACCGCTTGCGCGGGCCGGGCCGGTCGTTGTCGAGGAACTCGCCGCTGCGGTGAACGGTGCCGCTGCGGTGCACCGTGCCGCTGCGGTGCACCGTACCGGTGCTGACCGGCGGCGGCGCCTGGGTCTCCGGCAGCCTCGCCCACGACGGACGCTGGTTGGGCATCGCGTCCGGCGTAGCGATGATCTGGGTCGGGCTGCCGGGCGGGATGATCTGCGTGGTGCCGGGCGGCGGGATGATCTGGGTCGCGCCGGCCGCCGGGATGATCTGGGTCGTGCCGGGCGGCGGGATGATCTGGGTCGCGCTGGAGGGCGGCGTGGACACGGGCACCGCGATGGTCGGCGCCGACACGGCCGGGACGGGAGCGCTGGTCAGCTCCTCCCGCACCGCCTGGACCTCGGCCAGCATCACGCCGGCGTCGCTCGGCCGGCCACCCGGGTCGCGCCGGGTCGCCCGGATGACCAGATTGTCCAGCGCCGGTGGCAGGCCCGCGACGAACTTGGACGGCGGCGGGACGTCCTGGTCGACGTGGCGCCAGGCGATCTCGACGGGTTTGTCCCCGTCGTAGGGAACCCGGCCGGTGACCATCTCGAACAGCACGATGCCGGTCGAGTAGATGTCGCTGCGGGGATCCGCGCGCCCGTCGGTCACCAGTTCGGGAGCCACATACGCCACGGTGGCCAGCAACTGCCCGGCATTGTCGTCGGCACTGGCCTCGACCGCCCGGGCCAGCCCGAAGTCGGCCACCTTGACGACCGCGTCGAGCAGGCTGCCGCCGCTGGGAGCCTCGGCGACCAGGACATTTTCCGGCTTGATGTCGCGGTGCACCACGCCGGCCCGGTGCGCGGCGGCCACCGCGGCGAGCACCTGCTCCAGGATCGACAGCGACTCCTGCGCGTTGAACCGGTGCCGGTCCGACAGCATGTCGCGCAGCGTCCGGCCGCGCACATACTCCATGATCAAGTACGGCAGGCCCTCGTGTACGCCCTGGTCATAGACGGCGACCACGTTCGGGTGGGTGAGCCGGGCGATGGCCTTCGCCTCGTCGGTGAACCGCTCCAGAAAGCGCGGGTCGCGGGGCTGCGTCGGGTGGATGATCTTCAGCGCCACCGTGCGCTCCAGGCGCTCGTCGGTGGCGGTGTAGACGGTCGCCATCCCGCCGCGGGCGACGAGTCCGCGGATGCGATAGCGCCGGTCGATCAGCGCTCCGATGAGTGAATCTGCGACCTTGGTGTCCATCAGCAGGCAAGTCTATGAGGCGGATCGGGACAGTGGGCCGGCGCGTACGGCCACGGATGCTTAACGGCAGCCAGGATGCCACAGCACGGCGACGAAACGGTAACGTGCCCGATCATCGTCGGTGGCCGGGGAGGCCCGGAGCGGCGGTACGAACGGAGTGCGCCGGCGGCGCGCGGTTGCCGGGTGTCGCGGTGGGTGGGCCGGCCAGGACCGCCAGCGACTCACGGTCACTTCCTCCCCGGGGTGCCGGTCATCCCGTGGGGCGGGCGGACCCCGGCCGGGTCGGTCGTGGCAAGGTGGTGAGGTGACCGATCCCGTATCCGCTTCCGACCAGGCCGTCGAGCCGGCCGAGTGGGTAAACCTGCCCGACCTCGCCGAGCGGCTGGAGATCCCGGTGACCCGGGTGCACCAGCTCATCCGGGACCGCAGCCTGCTCGCGGTGCGCCGCGACGGTGTCTTGCGGGTGCCCGCCGAACTGGTCTCCACGCCTGCCGTCCGTAAGCACCTCCCGGGAGTTCTGACGCTGCTGCGCGACGCTGGGTACAACGACGAAGAGGCGCTGCGGTGGCTGTACACCGCCGACGAGTCGCTGCCTGGCACGCCCGCCGCCGCGCTGGCGGGCGACCGGGCCACCGAGGTCAAGCGCCGGGCCCAGGCGCTCGGCTTCTGACGCGGCGGATGAGCGCCACCGGCGGCCGCCGACCCGCACCGCGATGCGTCACCTGATCTACCTGGCGGTGCTGGCCGGCTGCCTGGCCGGTGCCCTCTGGCTGGAGCCGGTGCTGCGCGTGGGGGTGCTGCGCCAGTGGCGCCGGCTGCTGCTGACCGTGGTGCCGATCGTGCTGGTCTTCGGCGGCTGGGACGTCGCGGCCATCGCCGCGCGTCACTGGAGCTACGACCCGGGCCAGATCACCGGGGTCCGGCTGCCCGGCCGGCTGCCGCTGGAGGAGCTGCTGTTCTTCGTCGTGGTACCGATCTGTTCGGTGCTCGGTTACGAGGCGGTACGGGTCAGTCTCCGGCGCCGGCGCTCGCGCCGTGACCAGGAGGCGGCGTGACCTACACGGAGGCGGCGGCGGTCGGGCTGGCCGGTGCCCTGCTGCTGGACCTGGTGGTGCTGGGTACCCGGCTGGTCGCGTCCCGGACGTTCTGGATCACGTACCCGATCGTGCTGGCCGGGCAACTGATCGTCAACGGGCTGCTCACCGGGCGACGGATCGTGCGGTACAACCCGCACGCGATCATCGGCTGGCGGTTCGGGTACGCGCCTGTGGAGGATCTCGCCTTCGGCTTCGCACTGGTGCTCAGCACCCTGTCGCTGTGGGTGTGGCTCGGCCGGCGCGGCGCCGCCGGATCAGCACCACCAGAATCGTGATCACCAGGGCGGTGTCCAGCAGGGCGCCGGGCAGCTTGGTCAGCGCGGCCACGCCGGTGCCGTCCGGCAGCACCAGCAGCGCCAACCCGGCCACGCCCAGGGCGAGCCGGTGCCGGGCTCGCTCGCCGGACACCGAGAACGCCAGCACGGCCAGCGGGGCCAGCAGGTACCAGGGGAAGGCCACCGGAGCCAGCAGCACGGTCGCGGCCAGGGCCACCCCGGCGGCGGCGACCACCGGCTGGGGCCGCTCCGCCAGCCGGCGCGCGCGCAGCCACAGACCCACCAGGGTCACGGTGAGGATCACCAGGCCGACCGCCCGGGCTACGTCCAGGGCCGGCGTGGCAAGGTCGGGCCGGCCCAGCCCGCGCACCAGGTAGCCGGCGGCCATGCCGATCCCGGTGGGCAGCGAGGTCCACTGGATCAACTGGGCGGTGCCGCGCAGGGCGGGCAGCCAGCCCACCCCGTACCCGCTGGGCACGGCGAACACCGCGTACCCGGCGGCCAGCCCGAGGCAGGCTACCGCGCCGGCCCGGATGATCTGCCACCAGCGCCGGTCGCCGGCGGCCAGCAGGGCCACGAACGGCAGCGCCACCAGCGCGGTCGCCTTGACGCCGACGGCCAGCCCGATCAGCGCCCCGGCCAGGGCCGCCCGGGCCAGCGGCGAGGCCCACCACGCCGCGATCCCGGGCGGACCGGTCCCGAGTGAGTCGATTCCGAGTGGGTCGATGCCGGGCGGATCGGACGCCAGCGAGGCCGTCTCGGGGGCCGTCGGACCGGAGGCCGCCGGACCCGGGACAGCGGGACCGGAGGCAGCCGGGCCGGAGGCGGCCGCCGCGAGCGCGGGCGGGCGGGGTGCCGCCGGGCGGGCGACGGCCGGCCGGGCCGCCACCGCCAGGCCGGTCACCACGAGCCCGGCCAGCAGGGCGTCGTTGTGTACGCCGGACACCGCGTGCACCAGCACCACCGGGCTCAGCGCGCCGAGCCACGCCGCCCGGGCCGGGTCCACGCCCAGCGTCCGGGCCAGCCGGAGGCCGGCCCAGCCGATCAGCGCCACGCCGGCGACGGCGATCACCCGCAGCAGCGCGATCGCCACGGCCAGGTGCCCGCCCGACCCGGCCGCCGCGGCGCCGGAGAGCATCAGCCACAGCGGCCCGTACGGCGTAGGAGTCGTCCACCACAACGCGGGCACCGAGGTCAGCCACGGGCAGGGCAGCGCGGCGATCCCACTGGTGTACGGGTCGACCCCGTGCGTGACCAGCGTGCCCTGGCAGGCGTACGCATAGCCGTCCCGGCTGCCCAGCGGCGCGCTGGCCAGCAGCACCGCCGCCCACAGCAGCCCGATGAGCAGCAGCCGGCCCGGCGGCACCCGGTCCAGCCTGCGCCCGAGCCCGAGCCAGGCGCCGGCCAGCAGCACCGTGCCGACCAGCCACACCGCGACGGGCGCGGCGCCGCGCGGGTGGGCGCCGTTTGCCAGGTAGCTGGCCGCCGCCAGGCCACCCGCACCGACCAGGCCCACGGCGCCGAGGCCGGTGGCGCCGGTGACGGCGACCTTCGCCCGCCCGGCGGCTTGCCTCCACGGGCCGGGTCGCGCAGACTTCGCGGAAGCACGGGACACCGGGGGCTGGGGGGCCGATACCGGTTGATTCGAGGGGGGTGTCCTGGACGTGCCGGGATGGAGTCTGCCGTCGTCGCCGGCCGAGGTCGCAGCGTCGCCGGGACGGGGGTCGCCGGTCGCGTCGGGGACGGTGCGCGCGGCGCCGCCCGCGGTCCGGGTGTGGTCCGGCGGCCGCCGGTCGCGGCGCGAGGGCCGGTCAACCACTGATGACTCCCCTCGGACGACCGTCACCGCAACGCTACCAACCGGCACGCTGGGCCAGGTGCGGCGATGAACGGCCGGCTCGGCGCGGTGGTCGGGGCAGCCCAGCCGCCGGGGGTCTACCTGTGGCGCTCCCGGGCGCACCACGGAGCGGTACGCCGGGAGTTGACCGCGCTCGGCTGGGCGGCGTACCCACTCAACGGGCGCCGGATCACCGATGCGAACCGGTCACACGAGGAGTGCGCCCGGACCCTCGCGTTCCCCGCCTGGTTCGGCCATAATTGGGACACTTTGGCCGATTGCCTGTCTGATCTCACCTGGCTGCGGGCGCGGGGGCACGTGCTGATCTGGGACCGGTACGGCGTGCTGGCCCACGCCGACGCGAGGGCGTGGCAGCGGGCGTACGAGGTGTTCCAGGCGGCGATCGCGAGCCGGACCGGCACCAACATGGCCCCGCTGTACCTGCTGCTGCGCGGCCTCGGCCCGGTGCGCTCCCCGGTCTCCGGCGCCCCGATCCCGGTGCTCGACGGCGCGCCGGGCTGAGCCGGGCCCCGGCCAGCCCGGGCCGGCCAGCCCGTGCCGGCCGGCCGGCGGCGGTAGGCCCGCGCTAAGCGTGGCGGGCGCGCTCAGTCGAGGCGCCTGGTCGCCGCCTCGGCCAGCTCGTGGAGCACCTTGTCGGCCTCGCCGTCGAGCCACACCCCGGAAAGCGCCGCCAGCGCCTGGCCGGTCAGCTCGTCGATCCGCCGTTCGGTGCGCGACAGCGCCCCGGTCTGCTCGATGATCTGGCGCAGCCGGGCCACGCCCGCCTCGTCCAGGTCCGGGTTGCCCAGGCCGGCCCGCAGCTGCTCGCGCCCGGTCGGGTCGGCGGCCTCGAGCGCGACCGCCACCAGGTAGGTCCGCTTGCCCTCGCGCAGGTCGTCGCCGGCCGGCTTGCCGGTGCGGGTCGGGTCGCCGTACACGCCGAGGACGTCATCGCGCAGCTGGAACGCCTCGCCCAGCGGCAGCCCGTACCGCGAGAACGCGGCCCGTACCGGCGCCGAGGCGCCCGCCAGCGCCGCGCCGAACAGCAGCGGTCGCTCGACCGTGTACTTGGCCGACTTGTACCGGGCGATGGTGCCGGCCCGCTCGACCGAGGTGTCGCCGGTCACCTGGGCGAGCACGTCGAGGTACTGGCCGGCACTGACCTCGGTGCGCATCTCGTCGAAGATCGGTCGGGCCCGGGCCAGCGTGACCGGGTCCAGCCCGCAGCCGTGCAGCAGCTCGTCCGACCAGGCCAGGCAGATGTCCCCGAGCAGGATGGCGGTGGCCCGTCCGTACGCCTGTGGATCACCGGCCCAGCCGTTGCGTCGGTGCTCGATGGCGAACCGGCGGTGCGCCGAGGGCTTGCCCCGGCGGGTGTCCGACCCGTCCATGACGTCGTCGTGGATCAGGGCGCTGGCCTGCACGAACTCCAGCGCGGCGAGGGCCGCCACGAGTTCGTCGTGGTCCTCGCCACCGGCGCCCCGGTAGCCCCAGTAGGCAAACGCGGGGCGCAGCCGCTTTCCGCCGCCCTGTACGAAGTCCTCGATCGCGTCGGCGACCGGCCCGAGCGCGGGGTCGATGCCGATCAGCCGCTCGCGCTGGCGCGCCAGGAAGGAGTTCAGCGACCGCTCCACGCGTGGCCGGAGATCGGCACGGTCGACCGGGGCTGGGTTCACGTACTGACCGTAGCCGGTCGGTAGACCGACCATTATCCGGCATGGCCTGGGTGAGGCGTTCGTCGCCGACCATGGCGCCGGACTTGCCACCTTTGTCGTACCTGGCGGGGCGGTCGAATATTACGTTCGGTGACTGTCGATGGTCTCCCAGTGATCGACGGGTGGGGTCGGGCCTGGCCATGGGATGAGATGACCGGCGAACTCGGCCCCGCACCCCGGTAAAGTCGGGGGGTGGCCCTTGGTCTTCCGTCCGTCATGCCTGGCGGGCCCGCGTCCGTCGGCGAATTGATCGGTGGACATGGGCCGACGTTCTCCTTCGAGTTCTTCCCGCCCCGCGACGACCAGCAGGAGCGGCAGCTCTGGCAGGCGATCCGCGAGCTGGAGCCGCTGCACCCGTCGTTCGTCTCGATCACCTATGGTGCCGGCGGGTCGACCCGGGACAACACGGTCGCGGCCACCGAACGGGTCGCCAACGAGACCACGCTGCTGCCGATGGCCCACCTGACCGCCGTCAACCACTCGGTCGCGGAGCTGCGCAACGTGATCGGCCGGTTCGCCGGAGCCGGCATCCGCAACGTGCTGGCCGTGCGCGGCGACCCACCGGGCAACCCGCAGGGCGAGTGGGTGCGCCACCCGGAGGGCCTGACCTACGCCGAGGACCTGGTCCGGCTCGTCAAGGAATCCGGCGACTTCTGCGTGGGAGTCGCCGCCTTCCCGTTCAAGCACCCCCGCTCGACCACCGTCGAGGAAGACGTCGAGTTCTTCGTGCGCAAGTGCCGGGCCGGCGCGGACTTCGCCATCACCCAGATGTTCTTCGACGGCGACGACTATCTGCGGCTGCGCGACCGGGTGGCCGCGGCCGGCTGCGACACCCCGATCCTGGCCGGCATCATGCCGGTGACCAGTATGCGGACCATCGAGCGGGCGGCCGTGCTGTCCGGCGCGCCGTTCCCGGCGGCGCTGTTGGCGCAGTTCGAGCGGATCGCCGACGACCCGGTCGCGGTCCGCCGGCTGGGCATCCAGCAGGCCAGCCTGCTGTGCGAGCGGCTGCTGGCGGAGGGCGTGCCGGGCATCCACTTCATCACGCTCAACCGTTCGACCGCGACCCGCGAGGTCTGGCAGAACCTGCCCATGGGAGCGCGCATCTGAGCGTGGATGGACTGCGCACCTGGGATCAGTACGCCACCCGCTGGGCGGGTCTGCACGGAGGTGTGGACCCTCGCAGCGGCTCGGCGTCGGTCGAGCACTGGCTGCGGATGTCGTACCGGATCGGGCGGCTGCTAGCCCGGATCAAGGTGAAGCCGTCCCTGCTCACCACCGCCGGACTGGTCTGCAACGCGCTGGTCGTGATCGTCACGGCGCAGCACCGGTTCTGGCCGATCGTGGCCGCCGGGCTGGTGGTGCTCTCCGGGATCATGGACACCCTGGACGGCACCGTCGCGGTCATCACCAACCGGGTCACCCGGCTCGGGTACGTCTACGACTCGGTGGCCGACCGGCTGGGGGAGGCCGCCTGGGTCGCCGCGCTCTGGTTGATCGGCGCGCCGGGCTGGCTGGCCGTACTGGTTGGCGGACTGGCCTGGCTGCACGAGTACCTCCGGGCCCGGGCCACGGCCGCCGGGATGGCGGAGATCGGCATCGTCACCCTCGGCGAGCGACCCTCGCGGCTCATCCTGATCGTGATCGGGCTCGTGCTCAGCGGCGTGTCCGGGCTGGTCGCCATCGACCTGCCGGCCGGCACCGCCACGATCGTCGCCGCGGTCTTCGTCCTGCTCGGCGTGGTGGGCCTGATCCAGTTGCTGGGCGCGGTCCAGACGGCGCTGACCGGCCCACCCCGCGGCTACCGGGAACCGCCGCAGTCCTGACCGGCCCCGGGGCGGCCGGCACCGGCGTCGTGGCAACCGCCGTGACGGCCGCCGCCGTCGCGGTGGGGACGCCGGTCCGCCCGGGCGGCGAGGCCGCTCATCGGGCCGGTCCGATGCGATCGGCCACGATCCGGCCGGACAGCGTGACCATCGGCAGGCCGCCGCCCGGGTGCGTCGAGCCACCGACCAGGTACAGGCCGGGGACCGGGCCGCGGTTAGCCGGGCGCAGCAGCCGGTGGGCGGCCGAGCCGTAGATGGAGCCGCCCGGGGTGAGGGTGGAATCGGCCAGGTCGGCCGGGGTACGGATCTCCCGGAACAAGATGCGGTCCCGCACGTCGAGGCCGCGCCCGGCCAGTACCGCGAGGATCCGGTCCGCGTACCCGTCCGCCACCCCGTCGGCCCGCCAGTCGACCGGGCCCTGCGGCGCGGCATTGACCAGCACGAACCACGACTCGTACCCGTCCGGGCGCACCGCCGGGTCGTCCGCCACCGTCACGAACACGGTCGGGTCGGCGGCCAGCCGGCCACCGAACACCGCCTCGAACTCGGCGTCGTAGTCCTCCGGGAAGAACACGGTGTGGTGCGCCAGACCCGGGGTGCGGCCCCGCACCCCGAGCAGCAGCACGAACCCGGCGAGGCTGGGCTCGCCGAGCCCGGCCAGCCGGCGCGGATGGGGAAGCAGGTCGCGGTAGACCGCCCGGGCGTCGGCGTTGGCGATCACCAGGTCGGCGGGCTCGGTATGGCCGCCGGCCAGGGTCACCCCGCGCACCGGGCCGCCCGGGCGCCCCCCGGTGTCGATCCGGGTCACCGTCCGTCCGGTGTGGACGTCGACCCCCAGCTCCAGGCAGCGGGTGGCCAGCGCGTCGGCGACGGTACCCAGGCCGCCCCGCAGGTACCAGCCGCCGAAGGCCAGCTCCGCGTACGGGATGGCGACCAGCGCGGCGGGTGCCCGGCGGGGGTCCGCCCCGGCGTAGGTGGCGTACCGGTCGAGCAGCATCCGCAGCCGGGGATCGCGCAGGTATCCGCGGCCCAGCCCGCGCAGGCTGCGGCCCGGCGCTATGGCGGCGAGGTCCCGGACGCGCCAGGCCAGCCGGTACAGCGCCAGCGGCGAGTCCACGGTGGTGGTCAGCACGTGCCGCCAGGACGCCTGCCAGACCCGGCCGGCGCGCCGCCACAGCCGCCGCCAGTCCCGCGCCGCCCCGGCGCCGAGCGCCTCGCTCACCCGCGACGCGAACTCGTCCGGGTCGGCGCAGGAGTCCAGCCGGGTACCGTCCGGGAAGACGTGGCGCACGATCGGGTCGAGCGGCACCGGGTCCAGGTCGATGTCCTCGAACACCTGCGGAAGGGTCAGCAGGCTCGGCCCGGTATCGAACCGGAACAGCCCCTCGGGCGTGCGCCGCGAGTACCGCCCGAGCTTCCCGCCGACCGTGCCGGACTGCTCGAAGACGGTCACCCGGTGGCCGGTCCGGGCCAGCCGTGCGGCAGCGGTCAGCCCACCCACCCCGGCTCCGATGATCAGGATCCGGCTCAAGGCGTCAGCGTATCCACCCGCCGCCCCTTCCAGGACAGTGAACCCTTGCGGTGTAGCCGGAACGAGCGCGCGGTGAGGTACCCGAAGATCACGATCGAGGCCGGGTGGGCTAGGGCGTCGGGCAGCGCCCGGCCGCCGGTGGCCCGCGCCGTGGCGATCCGGCCGAGCACGCCGAGCAGGTACCCGGCCAGCCCGGCCCAGGGCGCGACCGGGATCAGCGCCACCGGCGCCACGTACAGCAGCAGGAACATCGACACCACGGCGGCGGCACCGGCCGGCGAGCCGAGCGACGCCCACAGCGACTTGGCGTACCCGTCCCGGACGCCCGACCAGGAGGTGTACATCCGGCAGGAGGCGATCTCCGATCCGTCGGCGAGCGCTATCCGTCCGCCGGAGCGCTTGACCGCCCGGGCCAGCTCGACGTCCTCGAGCACCGCGCCGCGCACCGCCGCGTGGCCGCCGGCCCGCTCGTACCCGGCCCGCCGGGCCACCAGGAACTGCCCTCCGGCGGCGGCCAGCGACGGCCGGGCCGAGCGCTCCATGGCCCGCAGCGGCAGGAAGGTCAGCCAGAGCCACTGCAACAGCGGCTGGACCAGCCGCTCGCCGGGGGAGGCGGCCACCATCCGCGGGTACGGGCAGACCAGATCGAAGCCGTCCAGCAGCCCGACCGCGGCGGCCACCGCGGTCGGGCCGAGAACCACGTCGGCGTCGACGAAGACGAGCACGTCGCCGCGCGCCGCGGCGGCCAGCTGATGGCAGGCGTACGGCTTGCCCAGCCAGCCCGGCGGGGGGGTGGCGCCGGTCAGCAGCCGCACCCGGTCGTCGGCCAGGGCGCGGACCGCCTCGGCGGTGCCGTCGGTGGAGCCGTCGTCGAGCACCAGGATCTCCAGGCGCGGCACCGACTCCTGCGCCAGCAGCGCCTGGAGGCAGGGCCGCACCCGATGTGCCTCGTCGCGCACCGGCAGCAGCACCGAGACCAGGGCGTGCACGGTTGCCGGGCGGCGCGCGGGCCGGCGCAGCAGCGCCGCGTTGACCACAGCGTGCCCGGTCAGCAGCGCCAACACGATCACCTGACCGAGCTCGAAATACGCCGCCGCGACGCCGACCGGGGAACTCACCACAGCGCGACCGCCAGCGGAACGGCGACCAGCCCCATGCCGACCGCCCCGGCCGCGGCCGA
This sequence comes from Rugosimonospora acidiphila, assembly GCF_039543385.1. NCBI lineage: Bacteria > Bacillati > Actinomycetota > Actinomycetes > Micromonosporales > Micromonosporaceae > Rugosimonospora > Rugosimonospora acidiphila. The sequence continues at coordinate 10,636 of NZ_BAABJQ010000006.1, read as the reverse complement.
GCCTGGCAGGCCCAGGAAGACCGCGTGGGCAAGCACCGAGGACAGGTAGGTCCACAGGTACAGCGCGGACATCGGGGCGTCCACGCCAGGGCCCCCGACCCGCACCCGCGACCCCGCGACGGCCGCGAACAGGGCCATCATGAGCACCGCCACGACCAGCCAGCCCAGGTAGTTCGTGTACGGGATCCCGGCCAGGCCCGGCGTTGGGTGCCGCCAGCGCCAGTACCCGGCGGCCACCATCTGCGGATCGAGGAACAGGTCCCAGGCGGCCAGCCCGAGCCCGGCCAGCGCGATCCGGACCACCGCCCGGCCCAGCCCCGCCCTGCCCAGCCCCGCCCGGCCCAGCCCCGCCCGGCCCAGCCCGGTCCGGCCCAGCCCGGTCCGGCCCAGCCTTGTCCCGGCCAGCCCCGCGCCGGCCAGCCCCGTCCGGGCGCGGGCGGTGCGCCCGGCGCGGGGCCGGGTGAGCCGGGCCGCGGCCAGCCACGCCGGCCAGGCCATCCAGGCCCAGGCCAGCGGGATGACCAGCGGTACCCCGAACAGTCGCGGCCCGAGCGCGCCCGAGTACGCGTACCGGCCGAACGGGAACCCGGTGCGCACGCCGAGCGCCTCCACCGCCAGGCCGCCGGCGCCGGCGACCACGACCAGGGCGACCGCGACCCGGGCTCCCCGGGTGGCCAGCGCGTGGCCCACCGAGATGGCGAAACCGAGCAGGACGGTGGTGACGACCAGGCCGGCCCGGGCGTCGCCGTGCGTGAGCGGGTACCCGATCTGGATGAGCACCAGGCCGCCGAGCGGCACCCACCTGATCCGCCCGGCCGATCCCGCTGGCTTTGCCGGTTTCGCTGGCTTTGCCGAGGCCGCCTGAGCGGCCTGGCTGGGTTCGGCGGCTCGGCTTGCCGGGTCGGCGCCTCGGGTCACGCCAGCGGCAGGGGGCGGCCGAGGATCGCGAAGGGCCGGTCGTCACCGGGGAAATGGAAGTGGCGTAGCACGTCGACGAAACCGAACCGGCGGTACAGCCGCCAGGCCCGGGAGCGCTGCTCATCCGCCTCCGGCGTGGACAGCAGGGTGGTGCGCCCGATGGCCATGCCCAGCAGGCCGCGCAGCTGGCCGGCGCCCAGGCGGTGGCCCTGCGAGTCCGGTCGCACGTGCAGCTCGACCACCTCGAAACAGTCGGACAACCAGGCCTTCCGAGCGTCCCGGCGCAGCGCGCCGCGTACCTGGTCGTGCCACCACTGCCCGGAGCCCGAGGTGTACCCGTACCCGAAGCCGAGCAACCGGTCCGAGTCGTCCAGGGTGGCCACGGCGCGGAAGCCGGCCCGGTGCGCGTGGCCCGCCACGTACCCGCGACGAGCCTCCAGCAGCTCGGTCGAGTAGCCCATGGCCTGGCCGTACACCTCGATGACGTCGTCCAGGCGCCGGGTGAGGTCGGCCGGCTGCCATGCCACGAGCCTCACCGCGGGCGCCGATTCGGTATCGTCCCGCCGTCTACCGGCCGCCGCGTGCTGCGTTTTTCCGCTCCGTGCCTCTCCGAACCCCACCCGATCACCCCGGTATCGCCGACGACGTCCAGCACGGCAAAGCGGGCGAACAGCTCCTCGGCGTACCAGCCGGTAGTCATGGTCCGCTCAATCGCCTGCCGGTGCTGTGGGTGACGGTACGCGAACCGCAGAAGATCCGCGGCTCGACGCCACACCGTGACGGTGCCCTGCCAGCCCAGCGGTGCCTCGCCGATGCCGAAGGCCGCCAGTAAACCGGACGCTTCGGACGCGGCGGCGGCAACGGGACCTGTCGCGCGCCAGAACGTCACCGCCCGGGTCGGTCGCAGCCTGGCCCGGGTCAGCGCCAGTACCGGACCGTCCGTTCCGCCCGCCTTGCCGCCCGTTGTTCCGTCTGGCTGGTTCGTCCCGCTCGACCCCGCGGGCGTGATCGGGAACGGTTCCCGGCCGGCCCACGATCCCCGCGCGTTCAGCGGTGCGAGGTCGATCCGGCAGCTGGCCACCGCCCGCCGATCCCACCCGGCGAAGCCGGGCCGCGCCTGGTCGTACACGGCCAGCGCCGCCCAACGGGTGGGATCGGCGCGGGTCGGGCCGAACTCGCCGCCCCGCCCCGTTCCGAGCAGCTTGACGAAGCGCACTCCGTCCTCACGGCGTACCCGCCGGGGGTCGACCGCCATCCGCCACATCGCCGCCGGGATCGCCACGGCAGGTATCCGCCACACGTATAGGGACACGCCGTATCCCGTGGTCGAGTTCGGCACCGGGCCGCTTTCAGCGGTCACGCCACCTCGGCGGGCGCGCCTGAGGTGATCCGGATCAGCTCCGCGTAGGTCGTCGGGAACACCGCGTGTGCGATCCCGCCGCCGGCCCAGACCTCGTCGTACTGCTCCAGCGAGGTGTCCACCAGGGTGCGCAGCGGCTTCGGGTGGGCGAGCGGCGCGACGCCGCCGATGGGCTGGCCGGTGTGCTCGCGCACGAAGTCGGCGGTGGCCCGCTTGAGTTCGGCCGTGCCGACCAACGCGGCGACCTTGGCGGTGTCCACCCGGTGCGCCCCGGAGGTCAGCACCAGCAGCGGCCCGCCGTCGGCCATGAAGATCAGGGAGTTGGCGATCTGGCCGACCTCCACGCCCAACGCCGCGGCCGCGGCCACCGCGGTGGTCACCGCGTCGGGCAGCAGACGTACGCGGCTGGGCGCGTCGCCGCCGGCGAGCGCGCCGGCAGAGTCGAGGGCTTCCTGTACGGCGGCCACGTTGGGATGCATCGCACCGTCCTCGGGTTGCGGGGATATCGAATCGTGGGTCTGTCGAGCTGTCGGCTGAGTTCTGTCCGGCCGGTGCAGTGGATACCACGGTACGTGCCGCCGCGGCCACGGCGACACCGGCCGGTAACGTGTCTGGTCAACGGACCGTTGACAGCCGTCCCGGATGGTCGATGATGGGCGCATGCCATCGATGACCGGCGGGGACGACGGTATGGGTTGGGCCGAACGGTACCGGGCGGTGCACGACGCGCTGGGCGTGGCACCGCCGGCGGGCGAGGAGCTGGTCGACGCGCTGCGGCTGATCCCGGCCCTGCGCGAGGACCTGGACGGGATCGAGCGGGCCACGATCGACGCGGCGCGCCGCGCCGGGGCGAGCTGGACCGAGATCGCCTCGGCGCTGGGGCTGCGCAGCCGGCAGGCGGCCGAGCAGCGCAGGCTCAGGCTGGGGGCCTCGGACGCCGGTCGGGACGCCACCGAGGCGCGACGCCGACGACAGCGTCAGCGATCCGTTGACAATGCAGCGGGGGAGGGGGCCGCCGGGCTGCGAGCGGCCGTCGAGGATCTCGTCAACGGGCTCGGCCGGATGGCGGTCCCCGGCGCCGCCCGGCCCGCGGTCGTGCTCGCCCGCCGTACCCTGCTCGTCGCCCTCGACGCCGATCCGGGCGCCCTAGTTGACCTGGCCAGACTGGCCATCGACGACCTCGGCCCGGTGGTTGCCACCGGTGCCGGCGGGCGGCCCGTCGATGACGCCGTGCGCCGGATCCGCGAGTTGGTGGAACCGACACATTGAGTCGACCACGCTAAACAAGGGGTTGACAGGAGATCCTAGCTCCCCGAGGCTCTCCCCATGCCTTGAGTCTCAACGGCTCAAGAAGGGGAGGCGGCCATGTCGCGTCGGAAGCCGGTCCGTGCGGTGCCCCGGTCGGGTCGTGAGCCGGCGCCCGCCCCGGCTATCCAGCCGGGTGCTGAGCCGGCCACCCGGCCGGGTGCTGAGCCGGCCACCCGGCCGGATGCTGAGCCTGCTCGCGGCCCTGGCGCCGGGCGGGCTCGCGGGCTGCTCCGGGGGTATCCGGACTTCCGGCGACTGTGGATCGGCGAGTCCGTCAGCCAGTTCGGCAGCCAGGTCAGCATGCTGGCGGTGCCGCTGACCGCGGTGCTGATCCTGCACGCCGGCACCTTCCAGGTCAGTGCGCTGACCGCGCTCGGGTACGCCCCATTTCTGATCTTCGGCCTGCTGGCCGGTGTCTGGGTGGACCGGGTGCGGCGCCGTCCGGTGCTGATCGCCGCCGATCTGCTGCGGGCGGTGGCTCTGGCTAGCGTGCCGGTGGCCGCCGCGCTCCAGGTTCTGGGGCTGGCCCAGCTGTACGCCGTGCAGTTCGTGGTCGGGCTCGGCACCCTCGTCTTCGACGTCGCCTACCAGTCCTACCTCCCGTCGCTGATCGGTCGGCAGCGGCTGGTGGAGGGCAACGGGCGGATGGAGGCGAGCCGCAGCGTCGCCTACTCGGTCGGCCCAAGCGTCGCCGGGTACCTGGTGCAGGCGCTCACCGCGCCGGTGGCGATACTCGCCGACGCGGTCAGCTTCGTCTGGTCGGCCGCGTGGATCACGGCGATCCGTGGGCGCGAGCCGGCGGTGCCGGCCCCGGCGGCGCCCCGGGCCCTGGGGCGCGAGATCGGCCAGGGGCTGCGGCTGGTGTTCGGGCACCCGGCGCTGCGGGCGCTCGCGCTCTACAGCGCCGCCAGCACCATGGTCCTGTCGGTGTACAACGCGATCGAGGTCGTGTTCCTGGTGCGTACCGTGGGCCTGTCGGCGGCCGGCGTCGGGCTGTTGTTCAGCGCGGCCAGCGTCGGGGCGGTGCTCGGTGCGTTCGCGGCCGGTCCGCTGTGCCGCCGCTTCGGTCAGGCCCGCACGATCGTGGGCGCCGGCCTGACCGGCAACGCCTCCATGGTGCTGGTCCCGCTGACCGCGCCGGGCGCGCGCCTGGCGTTCTTCGGCGTCGGCGTGGGGGTCTGCTCGCTCTGCGTGGTCATCTTCAATGTCGTGACGGTGGCCTTCCGCCAAGTGCTGTGCCCCGACGCGCTGCTGGGCCGGATGAACGCCACCATGCGCGTCCTGTCGTGGGGCACGGTACCGGTGGGTGCCCTGATCGGGGGTGCGCTGGGTACGGCGCTCGGGCCCCGTACGACGCTCTGGTGCGGCGGCGTCGGTGGCCTGCTGCCGGTGCTGTGGCTGCTCCGCTCGCCGCTGCCGCGGCTGGGCGGACCTGCTTCACCCGGTGACCCGGCCCCGGGCGGCTCGGCCTCGTCCGGCGGGACCGGCTCGCCCGGCTGTTCGATCTCTCCCGGTGGCCCGATCTCACCCGTTCGAGGCTCACCCGGCGGGTCCGACGTGCCGGACGGCGCACCTACCGGCCCCGGTGGCGATGCTCTTGAGCTGGGGAAACTCGGTTTCCACGAATAAATCCCTGAGCCGTCCGGTTCGGGATTGCGGTCTTGTCGTACCCGGGGTTTACTCTAGTAGTGGTTCGAACGATTGTTCGAATCGATCGGGAGGGGCGATTCGCGGCGTGCCTTCCGAGGCGCCGCCATGGCTGGGCCAGCCGTGGCCGGTCGCGGAGATCGGGCATTCGCGGGTCCGGTCTCGACAGGGTGCTCGTCCGCCGCCCCCGACCCCCGGGCGGTGGACGAGAACCCGAAAGCCGGAAGGCGGGGCGTGGGGAAGCGCCTCGGCCGGCCGGCATCGACGTTCCGGGTCGCGCGGCATGACCGGGCGACCCGGGACGTCCGCTAGCCCACGGCTATGCCGGGGGCGGTGAGTTGCTGCGCCTTCCTCCGCAGCGGAATTTCGACAACCGTCGATCTGGAGGAGAGACAGCATGCGACCGACCCCGATGCTCACCGTGGCCGACACGGGCCACCTGGCCACGGCCCCGGCGGTGGGGCCGTCCCGTCCCGCGCCGGCCATCCCGGCCCACGCCCTCCCGCACCGCACCCCCGCCGAACTTCTCGCACTTGCCCGCCGTGGGCTGGTGGAGGCCGCCGAGCTGCGCCCCGACGGTCTGCGCTACGCCACCGCCCACCTGGCCGCGCTGCGGGCCGCGGCCGCGGTGCTCGCCGCCCGAGCCCGGCCGGTGCCGGCCCGGCGCGGCAAGCTGACCAACGTCTGGGTGCTGCTCACCATGGTCGCCCCGGAGCTGGGCGACTGGGCGGCCTACTTCGCGGCCAGCGCGGGCAAGCGGGCCGCGGCCGAGGCCGGCATTCCCCGGGTGGTCAGCGCGCGTGAGGCCGACGACCTGGTGCGCGCGGCCGAGTCGTTCGTCTCGGTCGTCGAGCTGGCGTTGGGTCTGACCCACCCCTCACTGCTCGACGAACTGGTGGCCTGAGCAAGGCCTGCACAACAAGGGGGCGCACCACCGTGGCCGGCATCGTCGCGCTGCGTCGTCGCATCGGTGATGCGACACGGAATGGGCCCGTGCCCACGGGGGATACGGGAGCGGGTACCGACCCGGCGAGGGCTGCTGCCACCTCGCCGGCCTCCGGTGCCGGGACCGGCCTCACCACGCTGGTCCGCGAGGCCGGGCTGGCCGGACTGGTCCGCCCGGCCTCTGCCCCCGGCGGGGAGACCGGTGCGGCCGGAGACCGGGTGCTGCCGGTCCTGCCCGAGCTGCGGTACCTGCTCCCGGCCGGCGGGCTGCGGCGTGGCTCCACGATCGCGGTCAATCCCGGCGCGACCTCGGTCCTGTTGGCGCTGCTCGCCGCCGCGTCCAGGTCCGGCTCCTGGTGCGCGGTGGTGGGGCTGCCCACGCTGGGCCCAGCGGCCGCCGCCGAACTCGGCATCTCACTGGACAGATTGGCGCTGGTGCCCCACCCCGGGCCCGAGTGGCCGAGCGTGGTCGCCGCGCTGCTGGACGGCGTGGACATCGTGGTCGCCGCGCCACCCGGGCCGGTCGTCGCGAGCGTCTCCAGCCGGCTGGCCGCCCGGGCCCGGCAGCGGGGCAGCGTGCTCGTGCCGTACGCGCGATGGAGCGGCGCCGACGTGGTACTCGAATCGCCCGGCGGGAGTTGGCGCGGGCTCGGTCAGGGCCGGGGGCGGCTGCAGCGGCGGGAACTGACGATCTCCGCCCATGGGCGGGGTGCGGCCGCCCGGCCGCGCGGGGCCACCGTCTGGCTGCCCGATCGCACCGGCGCCGTGGCCTGTCTCGACCCCGATGCCCACGGCTCGCTCGCGGAGCGCACCGACCCGCCGATGCTGGAGGCGGTGTCGTGACCCGGCGCGGTCGCGGTCCCGACCGACCGGGCGGTTTTGACCAGCGGGCCGGTCTTGACCGACGGCGCGGCCAGATTGGGCTGAGCGGCCAGATCGGGTGGGGCGGTTCGCGCGGGCGGGACGGGGCGTCATGAGCCGGACGATGCTGATCTGGTGCCCCGACTGGCCGGTGCTCGCCGCCGAGATCGTTGAGGGAGTGTCGGCCCACGGGCCGGTCGCGATCCTGGCCGCCAATCGGGTGATCGCCTGCTCGGAGGCGGCCAGGGCTGAGGGGGTCCGGCGTGGCCTGCGCAAGCGCGAGGCGCAGAGCCGGTGCCCGCGGCTGGTCGTGCTCGACCACGATCCGAGCCGGGACGCCCGCGCCTACGAGCCGGTGGTGGCGGCGGTCGAGGAGTTGGCGCCCGGCGTCGAGGTGGTCCGGCCGGGCGCGTGCGCGCTGGCCGCCCGCGGGCCGTCCCGGTATTTCGGCTCAGAGGAGCGGGCCGCCGAGCGGATCGTCGAGCACATCGCCGAGGCGTGCGCGGTGGAGGCGCAGGTCGGAGTCGCCGACGGGGTCTTCGCCGCCGGTCTGGCGGCCCGGGCCGGGCGGCTGATCCCGGACGGTCGCACCGCGGCGTTCCTCGCCGATCTCGACATCTCCGCGGTGGACCGGCCGCCCCTGGTGGATCTGTTGCGCCGGTTGGGCATCGGTACCCTCGGCGCCTTCGCCGCCCTGCCACCGGCGGACGTGCTGGCACGGTTCGGCCTGGACGCCGCGCTGGCCCAGCGGATGGCCGCGGGGCTGGACGAGCGGCCGCTCGCGGTCCGGGTGCCACCACCCGATCTGGAGGTGGCGCAGACCTTCGACGAGCCGTTGGAGCGAGTCGACGCGGCCGCGTTCGCCGCCCGGCAACTGGCCACACGGCTGCACGAGCGGCTCGCCGGGCGCGGTCTGGCCTGCACCCGGCTGGGCATCGTGGCCGTCACCGAGCACGGCCAGGAGCTGCATCGCACCTGGCGGCATGACGGGCTGCTGAGCGCCTCGGCCATCGCCGACCGGCTGCGCTGGCAGCTGGACGGCTGGCTGTCCGGGGCCGGCCGGGTCCCGGACAAGCCGACCTCGGGCATCCTGCGGCTGCGCCTGATCCCGGACGGTGTGATGGCGCACGCCGGGCTGCAGCTGGGGCTCTGGGGCGACGCCGGTGCGGAGCGCGAGCGGGCGCACCGGGCGCTCACCCGGGTACAGGGCATGCTCGGACCGGATGCGGTGTTCACGGCGGTCCTCGGTGGCGGGCGCGACCCGGCGGACCAGGTGCACCTGGTGCCCTGGGGGGACGAGCGGCTACCCGCCCGCCCGGGTGGCCCGGAAGCCGGCTCCGGTCCGGGGGCGGGCTCCGGTCCGGGGGCGGGCTCCGGTCCGGGGTCGGGATCGGAATCGGGTTCTGGGCCGGGTGCTGGTGGCGGGGCTCGATCGGGGGAGAGGGCACGCGCCGCGCAGCCGCCGTGGCCCGGCCGGCTGCCGGCGCCGTCACCGGCCACCGTCCTGACCCAACCGCTGGCCGCGCGGGTGTACGACCCGGCCGGTACCCCGGTCGGGGTGACCGCCCGACTCGCGGTGACCGGGCCGCTGGCCTGGTTCGAACTCGACGGTGCCGAGCGACCGGGCGGGGCGGAGCGGCGGCAAGCGGCCGAGCGACGGCAAGAGGCGGAGCGGGGACGAGGGATCGAGCGGGTCGAGCGGGCCGAGCGGGTCGAGATCACAGGCTGGGCCGGCCCGTGGCCGGTCGACGAGCGCTGGTGGTCGCCGGAGGAGGCGAGCCGGCGGGTCCGGTTCCAGGTGTCCCTGGCCGACGGCCGAGCCCTGCTGCTGGTGCTCACCTCGGGCCGCTGGTGGGTGGCGGCGATCTATGACTGAGGGCTGGAGCGGTTCCGACCTGCCGTGGAAGGAGTTCGAGCGGCGGCTGTCCGGCCGGGAGCCCATCGTGGTCGACCCGGTCACCATCGAGTACGGGGACGGTGGCGACTCTCCCGCGTGGACGCGCAAGCGCCAGCCGTACCAGGCGCCCGCCCTGATCCGCGAACAGTCCACCGTGGACTACGCGGAGCTGCACTGTCACACCAACTTCAGCTTCTCCGACGGCGCCAGCCACCCGCACGAACTGGTGCAGGAGGCGACGCGCCTCGGCCTGACCGGGCTGGCGATCACCGATCACGACGGCTTCTACGGCGTGGTCCAGTTCTCCGGGGCGGCCCGGGAGCATGAACTGCCGACCATCTTCGGCGCGGAACTCTCGCTGGGCCTGCCCGGGCCACAGAACGGCGAACCCGACCCGGTCGGTCGGCACCTGCTGGTGCTGGCGCGCGGGCCAGAGGGGTACGCCCGGCTGTCCCGGACCATCGCGCTGGCCCAGCTTGCCGGGCGGGAGAAGGGCCGGCCCGCGTACGACCTGGAGGAGGTCGCCGCCGCGCTCCGGGACCACGCGATGGTGCTGACCGGCTGCCGCAAGGGGTACGTCCCGGCCGCGCTCGCCACCGAGGGGGAGCGGGCCGCCGCCGGTGAGCTGGATCGGCTGGTGGCGCTGTTCGGCCGCGATGGCGTAGCGGTGGAGCTGACCCAGCACGGCCATCCCGAGGACGACGAGCGCAACGACGTGCTCGCCGACCTGGCCGGGCGGGCCGGGCTGCGCTGCGTGGCCACGAACAACGTGCACTATGCCCGCCCGGGCCAACGTCGCCTGGCCACCGCGCTGGCCGCGGTGCGGGCTCGTCGATCGCTGGACGAGATGGATGGGTGGCTGCCCGCGGCCGGCGCCGCTCACCTGCGGGGCGGCGACGAGATGGCGGCCCGGTTCGGGGCCTACCCGGGCGTCGTGGCGCAGGCCGCCGCGATCGGCGCCGAGCTGGCCTTCGACCTGAGGCTGGTGGCGCCCAACCTGCCGGACTGGGACGTGCCCGAGGGGCACACCGAGATGAGCTGGCTACGCCAGCTGACCGAGCAGGGCGCCCACCGGCGGTGGGGCGGTCGCCAGAGTAGCCCGGCCTCGTACCGGCAGATCGACCACGAGCTGAACATGATCGATGCCCTGGGCTTTCCGGGGTACTTCCTGATCGTGCACGACATCGTGGAGTTCTGCCGGGAGCACGACATCTACTGCCAGGGTCGGGGCTCCGCGGCCAACTCGGCGGTCTGCTACGCGCTGGGCATCACCAACGTCGACGCGGTGCGCTGGGGCCTGCTGTTCGAGCGATTCCTCGCCCCCGAACGGGACGGGTACCCCGACATCGACCTGGACATCGAGTCGGGCCGGCGGGAGGAGGCCATCCAGCACGTCTACGCCAGGTACGGCCGCCACCACGCCGCGCAGGTGGCCAACGTCATCTCGTACCGGCCCCGCTCGGCGGTGCGCGATCTGGCCCGGGCGTTCGGGTTCTCGCCCGGTCAGCAGGACGCGTGGAGCAAGCAGATCGACCGGTGGGGCGAGTCGTGGGCCGGGGAGGTGGAGGGCATCCCGGAGCAGGTCGTGGAGTACGCCAACCGGCTGCAGACCTTCCCGAGGCACCTGGGCATCCACTCCGGCGGCATGGTGATCTGCGACCGGCCGGTGATCGAGGTGTGCCCGGTGGAGTGGGCCCGGA